>JAAYRH010000035.1 GCA_012518835.1 Aeromonadales bacterium
ATTACGGCCTTGTGCCTGATCCCATTAGTACTGGGCGCTATTTTTTTACTACCATTGCCGTATTTTTCTCTGTTTTTAGGGGGGATATTTTTGTTGGCCGCCCAAGAGTGGGGGCGCTTTATTGAGCCCGAGCGTGCGAGTGTGACTATGGTGTCACTGGCGCTGATACTGTTTGGCACCATGGCCTTTATGCCCTACGACGCGCTATGGCTTAGCTATGAGCCGATAGCCACCGGTTTACGAGAGCCCGCCGTGTGGCTGTTTGCCACAAGTGGCGTGTGGTGGTTGGCCGCCTTAGGGTTGGTGGTGACTTATCCCAAAAGCGGCGGGTTGTGGCGAGAAAACTTAGGGCTAAAATCGATATTTGCCTTATTTACGCTAGTGCCGTTTTATTGGGCGGTGGTGACGCTGCGCAGCTATCACTATGATGATAATCCGTTGTATGGAGCCTGGGTGTTATTATTTGTGATGGGCTTGGTGTGGGCCGCCGATACCGGAGCCTACTTTACTGGTAAGGCGTTAGGTAAGCGCAAGCTCTGCCCTAACGTTAGCCCCGGTAAAACCTTAGAAGGAATGCTGGGCGGGGTAGCGGCGGCATTAGTGTTGGCAGTGGTCGTTACGCAAACGCTGGATCTTGATAGCCATACCCGTTGGGTGGTGCTCGTGGCCTCGGTAGTGGCCGTATTGGCCTCGGTATTAGGGGATTTAACCGAAAGTATGTTTAAGCGCGAAGCCGGACTCAAAGACTCCGGTAACATATTACCGGGCCATGGCGGCATTATGGACCGTATCGATAGCTTAACTGCCGCCTTACCGGTGTTTGTTATTACGGTGTGGTTGCTCAGCTAATGCAAACGTTAACTATCTTAGGTGCCACCGGCTCTATTGGCCAAAGTACCTTAAGCGTGGTGCGCCAACACCCCGAGCACTTTAAAATATTTGCGCTAACGGCGCACACCCACGTTCAGGCGATGCTGGCGGACTGTATCGAGTTTACTCCGCAAGTGGCGGTAATGACTGAGCCAAAGGCGGCTAAGCAATTACGTGAGCAACTTGAATGTGCCCAAGCCCAGCTGCCGGCGCAATATCGCACTCACGTACTCAGTGGTGCACAGGCGTTATGTGAAGTGGCTGAAGAAGGGCAGGTCACCACTGTCATGGCAGCCATTGTGGGGGCCGCAGGTTTATTACCTACCTTAGCGGCAGTGAAAGCCGGCAAGCGAGTATTACTGGCTAATAAAGAAGCGCTGGTGATGAGCGGCGAGTTGTTTATTGATTTAGTGCATCAATATGGCGCCGAGCTGTTACCTATCGATAGCGAGCATAATGCGATTTTTCAGTGCTTGCCTAGTGAGCTGCAACAGCATCCTGGTCGCTGCTGCTTAGCGACCGCTGGAGTGAGCAAAATTTTATTAACTGGCTCTGGCGGTCCGTTTCGTTATACCCCCCTTGCCGAGCTCAACTCCGTTACTCCTGCCCAAGCCATTGCCCATCCTAATTGGTCTATGGGACCTAAAATCTCTGTCGATTCCGCGACCATGATGAATAAAGGATTAGAATATATAGAAGCCCGCTGGTTATTTAATGCCGCGCCTGAGCAGTTACAAGTGCTAGTGCACCCGCAGTCGGTGATCCATTCCATGGTGCAATACTCAGATGGCTCAGTATTGGCACAGTTGGGACAGCCCGATATGATGACCCCCATTGCCCATGCCTTGGCTTACCCCAAGCGCATGGCTTCAGGGGTGGCGCCATTGGATTTTTGTACGCTAGGTGATTTAAGCTTTATGGCGCCAGATTTAACCCGCTATCCTTGTTTAGACTTAGCGATTAAAGCCTGTGCCAGCGGCCAAGGGGCGACCACGGCGCTTAATGCTGCCAATGAAATATCGGTAGCCGCATTTTTAGACCAGCAGTTAGGTTATATGGCCATTGCCCAAATAAATGATGCCGTGATGCAAGCCCTCGGCAGTACGCCAGCACATAGCTTAGAAGAAGTGATTGAGTTAGATAGACGCGCGCGCGAATCAGCCCGCGCCATAATAAGGAAACAACAGTAATGGGCGGCTTTTTGTGGAACTTGGGCGCCTTTGTGGTGGCGCTCGGCATATTAGTAGCGGTACACGAATACGGCCACTTTTGGGTAGCAAGGCGCAATGGCGTTAAAGTTGAGCGTTTTTCTATTGGTTTTGGTAAGGCGATTTGGCGCCGCGTCGGGCGCGATGGTACCGAATATGTGTTAGCGATGATCCCACTGGGTGGATACGTTAAAATGCTGGACGGGCGCGTAGATGAGGTGCCACTAGCGATGCAAGGCCAAGCGTTTAACCATAAATCGGTATGGGCGCGAATGGCAATTGTAGTAGCCGGGCCTATGGCAAACTTTTTGTTTGCCATTTTTGCGTTTTGGTTGATGTTTCTGATTGGCGTGCCAGCCATTAAACCGGTCTTTGACGATGTGCTACCCAATAGCCCTGCGGCACAGGCTGGCTTAACCCCTGGTTCAGAAATCACCGCTATTGATGGTAAAAAGGTACGCACGTGGGAAGATGTTAATTTTGCATTGATTGGCCGCATTGGTGAAGCTAGCACGGAGTTTGAGCTCACCTCAAAGAGTGGCCAAGCGCGTAGCACTACCATTCCATTAGCGGCATGGCAGTTTAACCCCGAGCAAACCTCGCCGATCACTGCCTTAGGCTTGGTACCGGTGGGCGCACAATTTACGCTAACCGTGGCCAACGTGGTGGCCGGTGGCCCAGCTGAGGCCGCCGGTTTACAGATTGATGATAAATTAATCTCGGTTAATAATGAGCCGCTTGCCGATTGGCCACACATGGTAAGTATTATTCAGTCGGCTCCCGATACCGAATTAGCGCTAGTGGTCGAGCGCAATGGCGAGCGCTTGAACTTAACGCTTATTCCTGAGCGGCGTGAAAGTAGTGAGCGGGTGGTGGGTTATGCCGGCTTAGCGCCGCAGGTGTTACCGGTCGATGAGCAATATCAATTTGATTTGCGATATGGGCCGCTAGCGGCGGTGGGCGCCGGAATTAGTCGCACCTGGGATTTAACGGTGCTGACCTTTAATATGCTCGGTAAGTTAGTTACTGGCGCGGTGTCGGTCGATAATTTAAGTGGTCCGATCTCGATTGCGAAAGGCGCCGGTGCGACCGCCGAGTATGGCTTAGTTTATTTTCTGGGTTTTATGGCGCTGGTCAGCGTGAACCTGGGCATTATTAATTTGCTACCGCTACCGGTATTAGACGGTGGGCACTTATTGTTTTTTGTGATAGAAGCCCTTACGGGGCGGCCAGTACCCGAAAAAATACAGGAGATCGGCTTTAAAATTGGCGCCGCGCTCTTGATGATGTTGATGGGCTTGGCGTTATTTAACGATTTTGCTCGCCTGTGAAGAGCAATGTTGAATGGTGAGTGTTGAATTGAAATCAGCGCCAACCGCCAAGTTCAAGTTTAAGCCAATCAAGTGTTTGTTAGATTTGGTTTTTTCCGAGGACTCTGTGGGTTCCGTGGCAAATATCTAGTGTGTTGTGATGTTTTAGCTGGGCACTGATAAAGATTACAAATTTATTTACTAGGATAAGGTCAAACCATGTTAGTTAAAAAACAGGCAAATAAAGTAAAAGCGGGCAAGGCGCCTGTTTTGACCAATGCATTGCTCGCCTCTTGCTTGCTGGGTGCTAGCATGCTGGCTCAGGCTCAATCGGGCATGACTCCTTTTGTAGTAGAAGATATTCAAGTGAACGGCTTACAGCGGGTCACGTTAGGGGCCACGCTGTTAAGCTTGCCGGTACGCGTAGGCGAGCAAGTGGACAGTGACAGCCTCGCCGCTGCCGTTAAGTCGCTCTATGCTTCGGGCAACTTTGAAGATGTGCAGCTGCTGCGTGACAACGGGGTATTGGTAGTGCAAGTGGTAGAGCGTCCCACCATTGCCGACATTACCTTTAGCGGTAATAAAGAAATTAAAGAAAAGCAGCTTAAAGAAAGCTTAGAAAGTGCCGGTGTGCGGGTGGGTGAGCCACTAGATCGCACTACTTTAAGTTCGCTAGAGCAGGGGTTAGAAGACTTTTATTATGGCGTGGGTAAATACTCCGCCAAAGTAAAAGCGGTACTCACCCCCTTGCCTCGTAACCGCGTGGACTTAAAATTTGAATTTGTAGAAGGGCCGGCGGCCGAGATCAAACAGATCAATATTGTCGGTAACAAAGCCTTTAGCGAAAAACAGCTGTTAGCTCAGCTGCAGTTGTCTGATAGCGTGCCATGGTGGAACTTTATGGCGGATCAACGTTATCAAAAGCAAAAGCTGGCCGGCGATATTGAAACACTACGCTCTTATTATCGTGATCGCGGTTATTTAAAAGCTCAGGTAACCTCAACTCAGGTGGCCATGTCGCCCGATAAAGAAGGGGTTTATATTACCCTAAACGTTGAAGAAGGTGAGCGCTACACGGTATCCGGCGTTGATTTGCGCGGTAATTTAATCGACAGAGCCGACGAGCTTAATCAGCTGATCCCTCAGCAAGAGGGCGATTTATACTCTGCCGCCGATGTGGCGCACATGGAAGAAGTGCTGGCTAAGTTTTTAGGCCGTTTTGGCTATGCTTACCCCAAGATCAACACCTATCCGCAAGTGGACGAAACCAATAATACCGTTAATTTAGTAGTGAATGTGGAGCCGGGCGCGCGGGTGTATGTGCGGCGTATTAACTTTAGCGGCAACATTATTACTAAAGACGAAGTGCTGCGCCGCGAAATGCGCCAAATGGAAGGGGCGACCTTATCCAGTGAAGATGTAGAGCAGTCGCGCACTCGTCTGAATCGCTTAGGTTATTTTGAAACGGTTGATGTCGAAACCAGCCGCGTGCCCGGTGAAGATGACGTAGTCGATTTAGATGTTAATGTGAAAGAGCAGCCTGCGGGCTCTATTAACTTTGGTATTGGTTTTGGTACCGACTCGGGCTTTAGTATTCAGGCTGGTTTGCAGCAAGAAAACTTTTTAGGCACCGGTAATCGAGTGGGCATTAACTCACAAATGAACGACTACTCCAAAGACGTAGCCCTCGATTATGTCGACCCTTACTTCACCGTCGATGGCGTGAGTTTAGGTGGCCGCTTGTACTACCGTGAGTTTAAAGCCCGTGATGCTAACTTAGCAGACTACGACAGCACCGCTTATGGTGCGCGGGTAATGAGTGGCTTTCCGGTAAACGAAGATAACAGCTTAAACTTTAGCGCCGGCTATGAGCACAATGACTTAAGCAAGCCCCGTGATAGTTATGTACAGCTTGATGATTTTTGGGAGCAGCACGGCGTTGATAGTAATAGCAACGACGATCTGAAGTTTGATACTTTTGATATTAGTGCTGGCTGGACACGTAATACCCTCAATAAAGGCTTTTTTGCCACCTCGGGTAACCGCCAAAACTTATCTTTAAAAGTCACGGTGCCAGGTTCTGACTTGCAGTATTACAAGGCATCCTTCGATGATGCCCATTACTTCCCACTCGATAGGGAGCATAACTGGGTATTAGCCGGTAAGTTTAGAGCCTCTTATGGTGACGGCTATGGCTCGGCGAGCAAAGGCGATCAAAGCTTACCGTTTTTTGAAAACTATTACGGCGGTGGCTTTAATACCTTACGTGGCTTTAAGAGTAACTCGGTCGGGCCGCGTGCAGTTTATAAAAACCCTGATGGCAGCTTTCGTGGTGACGACAGCACCATTGGTGGTAACGCGCTAATTGCCGGCTCAGTAGAAATGATCGTGCCTACGCCGTTTGCCGGGGAAGACTTACAAAACTCCTTACGCACCAGTGTGTTTGTGGATGTGGGTACCGTATGGGACACTAACTACTCAGCGGATTACAGTAACTGCGATTCTAGCTGTGACCTAATTTATGACTTTGGTGATATGAGTAAATTTCGTGCTTCTGCTGGGGTAAGCATGCAGTGGCTATCGCCCTTAGGCCCGTTAGTATTCTCGCTGGCGACACCGATTAAAGAAGTAGAAGGCGACCGCACCGAAGTGTTTAACTTTAACATTGGTCGTACGTTCTAACTCGGGACGAGATGGGCAAGAGACAAGAAAAATTTGCCACGGAACCCACAGAAACCACGGAAGTTAAGAAATAAAACGTTGAAATTATTTTTTGGTTTAACATTAAAATGTGTTTTTTCTGTGGGTTCCGTGGATTCCGTGGCGAAAAGTATTTAAAGCTCTAATAGGTGGTTTTTAGCGTAGAGCAGCTTAAAATTTTAAAATATGGAGAAGAAAATGAAAAAATCAGTGAAGTTATTTGGCGTATTCGCGCTGTTATTAACCGCAAGTGTGGCACAAGCGCAAAGTGGTAAAATTGCCGTGGTAGACACCGCAGCGGTGTTTCAAAAAATGCCTCAGCGCCAAGTTGTCGCGAAAAAGCTGGAAAATGAGTTCAGCAACCGCATAAAAGAAGTACAGCGTTTAGAAGCCGATGGCCGCAGCTTTATTGAAAAGCAGCAAAAAGACATGGCGTTTATGAACGATAAGCAAAAGCAAGATGCCCAGAAAAAGCTCAATGAAATGCAAGAAGCCTATGTACAAAAGCGCATGAAACTTGAAGAAGACCAAAGTCGCCGTGAAAACGAAGAGCGCAAGCAAATGCTGACCCGCATTCAAGGTGCGATTGAGCAAATCACTAAAGCGCAAAACATTGATTTAGTCGTAGAGCGGGGTGCCGTGATTTACCTTAATCCTTCGTTAGATATTACCGAGCAAGTGATTAGCCGCGTTAGCAATTAAGAGTTGGGTATGACTATTACGTTACAAGAGTTGGCTCAGCACTTAAATACTGAGTTTAATGGGGAAGCGGATCTGGTGATCCGCCGTGTCAATACTCTAGATAAAGCCGGGCCCGATGAAGTGGCTTTTTTATCCGATAGCCACTATCAGCATCTATTGGCCGAAACCAAAGCCGCAGCGGTGATCGTAAAGCCTAAAGATCAGGCGGCATGCCCCGTGCCTAGTCTAGTGATGGATAATCCTTACTTAGGGTTTGCCTTGGCCGCTCAGTTATTAGATACCACACCGCAACCGGCGGTGGATATTCACCCCAGCGCGGTAATAGCAGAAGATGTCACCTTGGGCGAAGGCGTGGCCATTGGCGCTAATGCGGTGGTGGAAACGGGTGTGGTGTTAGGCGATGGCGTTGTGATTGGCGCTGGTTGTTTTATTGGCAAAGATTGTCGTTTAGGTGCTCGTACGCGGCTATGGGCGAATGTCACCTTGTATCATAGAGTCCACCTTGGGGAAGACTGTCTGATACAATCGGGCACAGTGATTGGTGCGGATGGCTTTGGTTATGCTAATAACCAAGGCGAGTGGGTAAAAATTCCGCAGTTAGGCACAGTGACGTTGGGTAACCGTGTGGAAATTGGCGCCAATACCACCATCGACCGCGGCGCACTTGAAGACACCACCATTGCCGATAACGTGATTATTGATAATCAATGCCAGATTGCGCATAACGTCCATATCGGTTATGGCACCGCCGTTGCGGGTGGCACGGTAATGGCGGGTAGTCTGAACATAGGTAAATATTGTATTATTGGCGGCGCCTCGGTGTTTAATGGTCACATGGATATTTGTGATGGCGTCACTATTACCGGCATGGGCATGGTAATGCGGCCCATCGATAAACCGGGCATCTATTCTTCTGGCATTCCGCTACAACCCAATAAAGAGTGGCGCAAAACTGCGGCTCGGGTAATGCGTATCGACGATTTGCACAAGCGCGTAAAGCAGCTTGAAAAGCAGACCAACAAAAAAAACTAAGCAACATTGGTAGGGTTACATTTTGAACAATGAACTGAATACAGAACAAAATCAGTTGGATATCCAGGAAATTCTGGAACTGCTGCCCCATCGTTACCCATTTTTAATGGTCGACAAGGTGGCACATTATGAAATTAGCCCTGAGCGTAAGACCTTAAGAGGCATTAAAAACGTCTCGTTTAATGAACCTATGTTTACTGGTCACTTTCCGAGCAAGCCGGTGTTTCCTGGCGTTTTGATCCTAGAAGCCATGGCCCAGGCCACCGGCATTTTGGCGTTTAAAATGGTCGGTAAGCCCAAGCCGGGTGAGCTGTATTATTTTGCTTCTATTGATAATGCGCGTTTTAAGCGCCCAGTAGTGCCTGGCGATCAATTGGTGCTTGATGTGGTTTATTTAAAAGAGCGTCGTGGTATTGCTAAGTTTACTGGTGTGGCAACTGTTGATGGCGAAGTAGTATGCACCGCTGAGCTAATGTGTGCCAAACGCGAGGGCTAAGCATGACTGAGCAAAATGCAAAAATCCATGAGACTGCCATTGTCCACCCTGATGCAATTATTGGTGCTGGGGTCGAGATTGGCGCTTATACGTTAATTGGCGCCGAAGTAGAAATTGGTGACGACTGCTGGATAGGCCCTCATGTGGTAATTAAAGGGCCGACTAAGATTGGCCAACGTAATCGTATTTTTCAGTTTTGCTCAATAGGCGAAGACTGCCAAGATAAAAAATATGCCGGTGAGCGCACCTTTTTAGAGATTGGCGACGATAACGTAATCCGGGAAACCTGCACTTTTCACCGTGGCACCGCTCAAGATGAAGGTGTGACCCGAGTGGGCAGTGGTAATTTATTTATGATTAATGTGCATGTGGCCCATGACTGTCGCATTGGTGATAACTGTATTTTTGCCAATAACGCCACGCTAGCCGGCCACGTACACATTGGCTCTGATGTGATTTTTGGTGGCCACGCCGCCATTCACCAATTTGGTCGGGTCGGTAGTCATGCGTTTATTGCTGGCTGCGCTGCTTTAAATAAAGATGTGCCGCCCTATGTGATGGCTGCCGGTTTGTATGCTAAACCCTTTGGCGTAAATTCCGAAGGCTTGCGCCGTCGCGGTTATTCTCCTGAAGCTATATCGGCCATTAAAAAAGCCTATAAAATAATATTTAGAAGCGGCAAAACCATCGCTGAAGTGATCCCAGAGCTAGAAGAGCTGAATCAGCAGCAGCCTGAGATTGGCATCCTGATCGACTTTTTACAACACAATCAGCGCGGTATTATTCGTGCCTAATGTTATTAGTGCCAATATGGCTGTGCTACGCATCGGCATTGTGGCCGGTGAATTATCTGGCGATACCTTAGGTGCAGGCTTAATGGCCGAGCTGAAACGCCATTACCCTAACGCGGTGTTTGAAGGCGTAGCGGGCCCGCAAATGCAGGCCGAAGGCTGTGTGGCGCTCTTTGAAATGGACGAGCTGGCGGTGATGGGCTTAGTGGAAGTGCTGGGCCGCTTGCCGCGTATTTTGTCGATCCGCCGCCAATTAGTGCGCCATTTTAAAGCAAATCCGCCCGATGTCTTTGTGGGGATAGATGCGCCAGATTTTAATATTGATTTAGAGCTTAAGCTGCGCAAAGCCGGTATTCCAACAGTACAATACGTGAGCCCCTCGGTGTGGGCTTGGCGGCAAAATCGCATTCATAAAATTAATGCCGCCACCGATATGGTGTTGGCGTTATTGCCGTTTGAAAAAGCCTTCTACGATCGCTTTGATGCCCCATGCCGTTTTATTGGCCATACGCTGGCCGATCAGATGCCACTCGAGCCCGACACCCAAGGCGCCCGCGCCGAGTTGGGCTTAGCGGCTGATGGTTTTTATATGGCGCTGCTACCCGGCAGTCGTCAAGCAGAGGTGGCGCTATTAAGCCCTGTCTATTTAGATGCTTGTAAGCAACTAAAAGTGCGCTATCCCAACCTTGAGTTTGTAGTACCGCTGGTCAGCGAGAAGCGCCGCCAAGAGTTTTTGGCTATTAAAGAGCAGGTAGCGCCTGAGCTAGAGGTGATTTTAATTACCGGCCAAGGTAGAACAGTGCTCACCGCCAGCGATGTAGTGTTAATGGCCTCGGGCACCGCTACCTTAGAGGCCATGCTGGCGAAAAAGCCGATGGTGGTGGGCTATAAATTTAAACCCGTAAGCTATTGGTTGGCCAATAAATTAGTGCATACCGCCTATGCTTCCTTGCCTAATTTATTAGCCAATCGCATGTTAGTACCAGAGCTTATTCAGCATGAGTGTACTGCGCCTAATATCGTCGATGAAATCAGTAAGTTATTAGATAATGATTTAACTGAGGTGTTAGCTGAGTTCACGCAACTTCATAAATTAATTCGTTGCCATGCCGATCAGCAAGCCGCGCTGGCGGTGTTAGATGTGGCGGGCAAGTCTATCCCCAGCCAAGAGTGATCCCTATGTCTGCTCCAGCCACGATTGTGTATCCCGTTAATAAAATAGTGGCGGGGGTAGATGAAGTGGGTCGCGGCCCCTTGGTGGGCGACGTGGTCACTGCCGCCGTTATTTTAGACCCAAAGCGCCCTATAACTGGTTTAACGGACTCTAAAAAGCTCAGTGAAAAAAAGCGAGAGCAGTTAGCGCTGCTTATTAAAGAGCGCGCTTTGGCGTGGGCGATTGGTCGCTGCAGCCCAGCAGAAATTGACCGGTATAATATTTTACACGCCACTATGCTGGCCATGAGCCGCGCGGTAGAGGCGTTATCTATAGAGCCGGAATTTGTATTTATCGACGGTAACCGACTGCCTAGTTTAACGATGCCAGCCCAAGCGATCGTTAAAGGCGACAGTTTAGTGGCAGAAATAAGTGCTGCCTCTATTTTAGCTAAGGTCGCACGGGATCACGATATGCTAGCGCTAGATGCTGAGTATCCGCAGTATGGTTTTGCCCAACACAAAGGCTATCCTACCAAGGCGCATTTTGCCGCCTTGGCTGAGTTTGGCGTGCTAGCACCGTATCGTAAAAGCTTTAAACCCGTGGCTAAGCTACTTACCGCCTCCAGCAAGACGAGTTAATGATGAGCGTACCTTTTATTCACTTAAGAGTGCATTCGGACTTTTCGATGGTCGATGGCATGGCCAAAGTTGGTCCTATCAACCAAAGAGCCACCGAGTTAGGGTATCCGGCGTTGGCGCTGACGGATCAAATGAACCTGTGTGGTTTAGTTCGCTTTTATGGTGACGCCCACCGCAAAGGCCTTAAGCCACTGGTGGGCACCGATATTTGGGTGCAAAACGAAGCCTACGAACAACACATCTTTCGCTTAACCCTGCTGGCGATGAATAATGTCGGCTATCAAAATATTACTCGACTGCTATCTAGCGCCTATGAGCGCGGCCATGTACAGCATTTACCGGTTATCGATCAAGCTTGGCTGGCAGAGTATCACGACGGCATAATTGTATTATCGGGCGGTAAAGATGGAGATTTAGGCCTTAGTTTACTAAAAGGTAATACTGAGCTCGTGGCGAGCAGTGTGGCCTTTTATCAACAACACTTTCCTAACCGCTTTTATCTAGAGTTACAACGCACCGGTCGCCTTGACGAAGAAACCTATTTGCACATGGCCATAGACTTGGCTGCCGAGCAAGGGTTACCGGTGGTGGCCACTAATGAAGTGGTGTTTTTAGATAAAAGTGACTTTGATGCCCATGAGATCCGCGTGGCGATCCGCGATGGGTTTACCCTAGATGATAAGCGCCGCCCCCGCCGTTTTAGCCCCGAGCAATACTTAAAAAGCCCCGCCGAAATGGTGGAGCTGTTTAGTGATATTCCCGAAGCGCTCGCTAATAGCGTCGAAATTGCTAAACGCTGTAATGTGACCATGCGCTTAGGTGAATATTTTCTACCAGAATTTCCGACCGGTGACATGAGCACCGCTGATTACTTGGTGAAATGTTCCCAAGAAGGGTTAGAAGACCGACTGGCGTTTATTTTTCCTGATCCTAAAGAGCGCGCAGCGAAACGTGCTGAGTACGATGAGCGATTGCAAACTGAACTCGATGTGATCAACGAGATGGGCTTTCCAGGCTACTTCTTGATTGTGATGGAGTTTATTCAGTGGTCTAAAGATAACGGTATCCCGGTGGGCCCAGGTCGGGGCTCGGGCGCTGGCTCACTGGTAGCCTATGCCCTGAAGATCACCGACTTAGATCCGCTTGAGTTTGATTTGCTGTTTGAGCGGTTTTTAAACCCCGAGCGGGTGTCAATGCCTGACTTTGACGTCGATTTTTGTATGGATCGGCGTGATGAGGTGATCGAACACGTTGCTGAGCTCTATGGCCGAGAATCGGTTAGTCAAATTATTACCTTTGGTACTATGGCTGCAAAAGCCGTGGTGCGCGATGTGGGCCGCGTATTGGGTCACCCTTACGGCTTTGTGGAGCGTATTTCTAAACTGATCCCGATGGATCCGGGTATGACGCTCAGCAAAGCCTTTGAGGTAGAGCCCAAACTGTCCGAGCTGTACGATCAAGATGAAGAAGTACAAGAGCTCATCGATATGGCGCGCAAACTGGAAGGGGTGACCCGTAACGCGGGTAAACACGCCGGTGGGGTAGTGATCGCGCCCACCTGTATTACCGACTTTTCGCCCCTCTATTATGATGAGCACGGTGAGCATCCTGTTACCCAGTTTGATAAAGACGACGTGGAAGAAGCAGGACTCATCAAGTTTGACTTTTTGGGGCTGCGCACCTTAACCATTATCGACTGGGCGTTGGCGATGATTAATCCCAAGCTAGAAGCGGAAGGCAAACCGCCGGTCGATATTGCCGCGATTCCCATGGACGACCCTGCTTGTTTTAGATTATTACAGCGCTATGAAACCACCGCCGTGTTTCAGCTTGAATCCCGTGGTATGAAGGATCTGATCAAGCGGCTTCAACCCGACTGCTTTGAAGACATGATTGCACTGGTGGCGCTGTTTCGCCCAGGGCCGCTGCAGTCCGGCATGGTTGATAACTTTATCGACCGTAAGCACGGTCGCGAAGCGGTTTCTTACCCTGATGCACAATGGCAGCATGATTCTCTTAAAGTCACCCTTGAGCCCACCTATGGCGTTATTTTGTATCAAGAGCAGGTGATGCAGATAGCCCAGATCATGGCGGGCTACTCTTTGGGCGGTGCCGACTTATTACGCCGTGCCATGGGTAAGAAAAAACCGGAAGAAATGGCCAAGCAACGTGCTGGCTTTGAAGCGGGCGCCATTGCGAATGGTATCGATGGCGAGCTGGCCGTTAAAATATTTGATCTAGTAGAAAAATTTGCCGGTTATGGCTTTAACAAGTCGCACTCGGCGGCTTATGCCTTGGTGTCTTACCAAACCTTATGGCTAAAAACCCATTACCCTGCCGAGTTTATGGCGGCGGTGATGACCGCCGATATGGACAATACCGACAAGGTAGTGACGCTGGTTGATGAGTGCCATCGAATGGGCTTAACCTTATGCCCACCCGATGTAAACTTTGGCCGTTATCGTTTTACCGTTAATGAAGCCGGCGAGCTGGTATATGGCATTGGTGCCATTAAAGGGGTAGGCGAAGGCCCGATAGAGTCTATTCTAGCGGCAAGAGCAGCGGGGCCGTTTCGCGACTTGTTTGACTTTTGTAATCGCGTTGACTTAAAAAAGCTCAACAAACGGGTCATGGAAAAGCTGATTTTGTCTGGTGCCATGGACAATCTAGGCCCACACCGTGCCTCTTTGATGGCTACCTTGCCCGAAGCTATGCGGGCCGCTGAACAGCATGCCAAAGATGAAGCTCAAGGCCAAAGCGATATGTTTGGCGTATTAGTGGCCGAAGAGCAAACCGAACACGCTTTTGTTGAAGTGCCTCCTTGGCCAGAAGAAGTCTGGCTAGAAGGGGAGCGCGATACCTTAGGATTGTATTTAACCGGTCATCCTATTAATCGCTATCTTAAAGAGTTACGCCATTACACCAGTGGTCGACTCAATGAATTACAAGCCACCAGCCGCGATAGAACCACCACCGCCGCCGGCTTAGTTATTGCCGCCCGTGTGATGACCACCAAGCGGGGTAGTCGCATGGGGATCCTCACCTTAGACGATCGCTCGGGCCGATTAGACATCACTTTGTTCTCAGAAGCGCTTGAACGCTATGAGTCTTTGCTAGAAAAGGATAAAATCCTCGTTATTAGCGGACACGTTAGTTTTGATGACTTTTCGGGCGGACTAAAAATGTCGGCACGAGAAGTATTAGATATAAGTGAAGCGCGGGAGCGCTTTGCCCGCGGCTTATCATTAACCTTAGATCAAACTCAATTAAGCCCACGCTTTTTTGAACAGTTAGTAGATATATTAACCCCAGTGCGAGCTGGAGTGTGCCCGGTACACGTGCATTATTATCGACCTGGCGCGAGAGCACAGCTGAGACTAGGTACCGAGTGGCGCGTTACGCCCACCGATGCCATGTTGAATTTATTACGCCAGCTGTTGGGCCCAAATAACGTAGAACTCATTTTTGGATAAGAGGATTTATGAACCATCATTTTCTGGACTTTGAGCAGCCGATCGCCGAGCTGCAAGCGCAAATTCAAGAGTTGCATCATGTGAACCAAGGTGATGCCGTGGATTTGGACGAAGATTTAAAGCGTCTGGAAGCCAAGCGCGATGAGCTAACCAAAAAAGTATTTAGCGACTTGGGCTCTTGGCAAATTTCTCAGCTGGCGCGCCATCCATTACGCCCGCATACCTTAGATTATTTTGATTATATCTTTGATGAATTTGACGAGCTGGCCGGTGATCGCGCCTATGCCGATGACAAAGCCATGGTGGGTGGGATCGCCCGCCTTAATGGCCGACCGGTAGTGGTGATTGGCCAGCAAAAAGGCCGCGAAACCAAAGAGAAAATTCGCCGTAACTTTGGTATGCCGCGCCCCGAAGGCTACCGTAAAGCACTGCGCTTAATGGAAATGGCCGAGCGCTTTAAAATGCCGATTTTAACCTTTATTGACACCCCTGGTGCTTACCCCGGCGTAGGCGCTGAAGAGCGCGGCCAAAGTGAAGCCATTGCTCGTAACTTAAAAGTGATGTCAGGTTTAAAAGTACCTATTATTTGCACCGTGATTGGTGAGGGTGGCTCCGGTGGTGCACTCGCTATTGGCGTGGGCGATCGCGTAAACATGCTGCAATATTCCACTTATTCGGTGATCTCTCCTGAGGGCTGTGCTTCTATTTTATGGAAGAGTGCCGATAAAGCCTCAGTGGCCGCTGAAGCGATGGGAATTACCGCCAAGCGTATTCATGAACTAAAGCTGATTGATAACATAGTGGAAGAGCCGATGGGTGCTGCTCACTCTAACCCAGAGCAAGCCGCGCAGTTATTAAAAGCCCGCTTGCTTAGTGATCTTGAGGATCTAGAAAAGCTAGATCAAGAGACTTTATTAGAGCAGCGTTATCAGCGCCTAATGAGCTACGGGTACTGCTAA
>JAAYRH010000036.1 GCA_012518835.1 Aeromonadales bacterium
CCAAGCGCGGTTATCAATTGCTCGCGTACCGCTTCACACACCGCTAGTGCTTTATCACCCAGCGCATGAAATTTTTTGCGTGAGCCATGAACCGGCTGGCGGCCGTGCACACTGGTGATCATGGCGGTGCCGGTTAGCTTACAAGCCACATAACAACTCCAGCTAGAGGCACGGCTATGGGCGTGCACTAATTGAATTTGATGTTTCTTGATCAAATAAACTAAATAGGCCACATGCCAAAAACGCCGCGGGACACTGCGCTTATTAAAGCGCAGTCTAAAAAATTGGCCCTGATGGGGTTTGGTTAGCGTATCAGACACATAGAATAACTGATGACCACGGCGGCTAAGTTCATCGCCTACCGTCGTGGCGTACACTTCAGCACCGGTTACTTCTAATTGCGACAGTGCCATCAAAATATTCATCTGGCTGCGTTACTCCTAATATACTAGCCGTACGCTTTACGCCGTCCGTAAAAAGGAGGCTAGCTACTTTTAACTGATAGCTTATAGCTGACGGCTTACCGCTATAGTGTTAGCGATTCAACCACGCCATATATTCACTTACGCCTTCGGCCACGGTCTTAAACTCATGAGGATAACCGGCAGCACGCAACTTAGTTAAGTCGGCTTGAGTAAAGCTTTGGTAGCGACCTTTTAACTGCTCGGGGAAGGGAATGTATTCAATCTCGCCCTTACCATGGTGCTTGATCACCGCCTCGGCCACGTTTTGAAAAGGCTCGGCTTGGCCAGTCCCGCAGTTAAAGATGCCGCTCACTGCTGGATTTTCCCAAAACCATAAGTTTACCTTGCACACGTCTTCTACATAGATGAAGTCGCGCATTTGACCGCCATTAGCAAAACCATCGCAGCCTTCAAATAATTTGGGGTTTTCACCTTTATTGACTTGAGTATTCAGGTGGAAGGCTACGCTCGACATGCCGCCTTTGTGTTGCTCACGAGGGCCATAGACGTTGAAGTATTTTAAGCCCACCACTTGGGAGTGGATCTCGGGAAGTAAGCGGCGCACATATTGATCGAACAGCTGCTTAGAATAGCCATATACGTTTAGTGGCTGCTCATATTGTGCTTCTTCAATAAAGTTATCATTACGCCCACCATAAGTAGCAGCAGAAGAGGCATAAATAAAGGGGATGTCCCGCTCAATACAGTAATGCAACAGGTCTTTTGAGTATTGATAGTTATTTTCCATCATAAACTTGCCATCCCACTCTGTGGTGGCTGAGCAAGCGCCTTCATGAAAAATCACTTCAATACCGCCCCATTCTTCAAATTCATCCCCAGAAAAAATCCGCTGGATAAATTCATCTTTATCGAGGTAATCGGCAATAGTGAGATCGACTAAGTTGACGAATTTGGTACCGTCGGTTAAGTCATCAATCACCACGATATCGGTGCGCCCTTGGTCATTAAGGGTTTTTACTAAATTACTGCCGATAAATCCGGCGCCGCCCGTTACGATGATCATATGTACTGCCTCTGGCTGGCCGGAGTCAGTCCGGCTAAAGGAACAAATATGGGCGCTAGTTTATCATGGTTGGTTGCCAGAAAACTAACCTCCTTGGTGCCTTGTGCTTGATAGGCTGAGAAAGAGAAGTCTTTTACGTTTGACTAGGCAAGAGTAAGAGCGGGCGATGGAGCTCATTAGTATAATATGTTAGCAATATGCTCTTTTTGGCGAGTAATATGGCCTAACATTACTATTCTTTGCATATAGATAGCGGAGGTTAAGGATGTCATTAGCATTTTATGCTCACCTGAGTGAGCAGTTAGCACAAACTAAAGCGGACGGCCTCTACAAGCAAGAGCG
>JAAYRH010000037.1 GCA_012518835.1 Aeromonadales bacterium
GTGCGGACTTATGGTATCCTGCTTTAATGTGCGGACACCCTGCACCGCGGCCTTAAAAAGCGCTGTATCATCGTCTTCTGAGTTAGAGGTGGGGGTCATTAGTCTTATCCATTTAATTTCAATATTTAATAAATTAGCCATCTTAACGAGGCGGAGGGGTTTTGGACACGCTTTTTCACGATGAAGCGCTCATTGAGCTGCATACAATAGGTGATTGGCTGCGTTATAGCGTTAGTCAGTTTCAACAAGCCGGCCTATTTTATGGCCACGGCACCGACAACGCCTGGGATGAAGCGGTACAGCTGCTCTTGCCTTTGCTAAACCTGCCCCAAGGTTGTCCCCCCTCAATACAAAATGCGCGGCTATTATCCCATGAACGTCAGCTTTTACTAGATGCACTTAAAATGCGTGTTGAACAGCGTATTCCTACCCCTTATATTACCCATACTGCTTGGTTTGCAGGCTATGAGTTTTATGTAGACGAACGTGTGCTTATTCCACGCTCACCTATCGCCGAGCTCATTGATGGCCGATTTGCACCTTGGCTAGCCTTAGAGCCAAAACGCATTATGGACTTATGTACCGGCTCGGGTTGTATTGCCATTGCGCTGGCGCATAGTTTTCCTGATGCCGAAGTGGATGCGCTGGATATTTCTCGTGACGCCCTAGATGTGGCAGAAATTAATATTCAAAACCACGGATTAGAGCAGCAAGTTACGCCCATCGAGTCCGACTTGTTCTCGGCACTGCCTAAAGGTGATCAATACGATCTTATCGTGGTCAATCCGCCTTATGTAGATGAAGAAGACATGAGCGACTTGCCCGAAGAGTTTCAGCATGAGCCTGAGCTGGCGCTAGTGTCTGGGATGGATGGCCTCGACTTTACCCGCCGGTTATTAAAGCAGGCCTGTGACTTTTTAAGTGAAGAAGGTCTGCTCGTAGTAGAAGTGGGTAACAGTCAAATCCACATGCAAGAAGCCTATCCTGAGCTACCACTCACTTGGCTAGAGTTTGAACATGGCGGCCACGGCGTATTTGTGATCTGCCGCAGTGACTTGCTTCCCCATGTGGCACAGTTTTAATAAATATTAAGGAAATAAGTGATGGCAGGGAACAGTATAGGAACCCTTTTTCGGGTAACCACCTTTGGTGAAAGCCACGGTTTGGCCTTAGGCGCTATTGTCGATGGCGTGCCACCCGGTATTGAGTTAAGTGAAGCCGACTTACAGCACGATCTCGATCGTCGCAAGCCCGGCACCTCGCGCTTTACCACCCAGCGCCGCGAAGCGGATCAAGTGAAAATATTAAGTGGTGTCTTTGAAGGTAAAACCACCGGTACTTCTATTGGGTTGTTGATAGAAAATACCGATCAGCGCTCTAAAGATTATTCTAATATTAAAGACCTGTTTCGCCCAGGGCACGCCGACTATACCTATCATCAAAAATATGGCATTCGTGATTACCGTGGCGGTGGACGCTCTTCCGCCAGAGAAACCGCGATGCGCGTTGCCGCCGGCGCTATAGCCAAAAAAATCTTAGCTGAGCAGGGTGTGTCTATTTTTGCTCATCTCACTCAGCTTGGTCCCATTAAAGCCGAAGCGTTTGATGCCAGCATTATTGAAACTAACCCCTTCTTTTTTGCTGATGCCGACAAGCTAGAAGCGTTAGATCAATATATGCGCGATCTTAAAAAAGAAGGCAACTCCATTGGTGCCAAAATTCAGGTGGTGGCTACTGGTGTTCCAGTAGGCTTAGGTGAGCCAGTGTTTGATCGCCTCGATGCCGATATTGCCCATGCCTTAATGGGCATTAACGCAGTTAAAGGCGTTGAGGTGGGGGATGGCTTTGCAGTAGTAGAGCAAAAAGGTTCAGAGCATCGGGATGAACTAACGCCGACAGGGTTTGCTAGCAACCATGCCGGAGGTGTATTAGGTGGCATTTCAAGCGGCCAAGATATTGTGGCCAGCATTGCGCTTAAACCCACTTCAAGCATTACCGTGCCCGGTAATACCATTGATACCGAGGGCGAGTCGGCTGAGTTAGTGACCCGTGGCCGTCATGATCCTTGTGTGGGCATTCGCGCGGTGCCGATTGCTGAAGCTATGCTAGCCATCGTGTTAGCGGATCACTTTTTGCTAAATCGTGGCCAAAATAGCGATGTGCAAACTACCACACCCAAACTGAGCTAGTTACCCGTGCATGAATAGCGCGATAGCTTGCGTGTTAGCTACGCCAAGGTAGAATAGCGGCCCTCTAGTGAGGGCCGTTTTTATTATGTCGTTTTGTTATCAAGATTTAATACGTCTTTTTGAGCAATGTTTTGCACAACGCTATAACACCCGCCTAGTGCGTGGAGGTGATGAGCCTATTTATCTGCCTGCAGATAATGAAGTGAGTTATCATCGTATAGTATTTGCTCATGGCTTTTTTGCCAGCGCTTTGCATGAAATTGCCCATTGGTTATTAGCTGGGGAGCAGCGGCGCCAACAAATAGATTATGGCTATTGGTATTGCCCCGATGGCCGAGACGCAGTGCAACAAGCCGCTTTTGAAGCAGTAGAAATTAGGCCTCAAGCCATCGAGTGGGCGTTATCGGCCAGTTGTGGCTTTGCCTTTAATGTAAGTTGCGACAACTTAGCGGGTACTGTAGAGCCGGATCGTCATGCCTTTAAAGCTAAGGTACGCGAGCAAGTATTAGTGTATTTAGCTCACGGCTTTCCGGAGCGAACGCAACTATTAATGCAAGCTTTGCAACAGCATTACCAGCAACCAGCCCCCACAGCGGCTGATTTTAATTAGGCTAAGCTTTGGTGGCTAAAAAACGAATGAGGCGCTTGGTGGCCTTAGGTAAACTCAATTTGCGCAATCATAGGGGATAGAAATGGATATTTTTGAATTTGAACGGCTGCTGCTAGCAGAAATCGACGATAATATTGCCACTGCCAGCGACGATCAGCTGTTTGCCGGCGGTTATTTACGCGGCCATATCACCTTATCGGTAGCGCAATGTGAAATTGACGGTCGCACCCATGTGCGTGATGTTAAAGCGGCGGTTAATAACAGCCTTAACCAAGCCATTTTAAGTGGCGAGCTTAACGACAGCGACCAAAAGCTGGTGTTTGCCTATTGGCAGGAGTTAACCGACAAGGTAGCGCAAGGCACGGCGGCAGGCTAATTAAACTAAGAGCATAGGACGACCAGCTGGTGATGCTGGCCTACCATCGCGGATGTCTTTTATAGGTGAGTATTTATTTTGGCATGACGCCGAAGGCGTAAATAAACCTAAAACATTTTTGCCACGGAATCCACGAAAAGAGCAATGTTGAATGTTGAGTTTTAAATGTTGAAAACCAACAAAATAGGGCTAAGAAAGTAGTACGCAAGCAGTTTTATTGATCTCATCCTGTCCCGACTTATCTTACCCCTAAATAAAAAAACCCCAACAAGTTAGTCCAACTTTTTGGGGTCAGTTCAATTAGGATCGGTGTTTTTATTAACGGGTGCTAGCCGCTGTTAGCCAATGATATTTCGCTTACGTA
>JAAYRH010000038.1 GCA_012518835.1 Aeromonadales bacterium
CCTCCACTTCTTACCTAAGAAGTAGTCTACTGCCCGGATGGTGAAATCGGTAGACACAAGGGATTTAAAATCCCTCGCTCGCAAGGGCGTGCCGGTTCAATTCCGGCTCCGGGCACCAAATTAAGTAATACGAATTAAGCGGTTAGAGCTACAGACTCTAACCGCTTTTTTCTTTTCTAGCATAAGACTTTTTTGCTACCTAACCCACAAACGCCACCAACTAAGTTCAGGTGCGACAAGTGGATAAAGCGGGCTCCGTGGCGAAAGTTCTTGGTCAGTTAGTTTTCTTGATTGATATAATCTAAGTAGAGTGCGCAGATGCCTTGATTATGTTTAATACATGTTAGCGTTTCTTCAATAATGCTAGGTGTGGCTGGGCCTCCTAACCGTGGGAGCGGTTGAGTACAGGAACAGGCACTTTTTAGCTAAACAGATACCTACCAGCGGCAGGTGGCTCGTACCGGCTCAATCGCTGCTTCTAAGCCAGATAAGTCAAAAATGGCGGTATAGGGTTTTTGGTTAAAGGGAGTGACTTGAGCCACCATTTTATCGGCGCTTAACATGTCTTTTAACATCTGCACTGGCACGGTGCTAATAGTGGCTTGCTTGTCGGCTGATACATCCCAGCGGCTGGTATTGGCTTCACCTGAACCAATTCTTAAGGTAACGCTGGCCTGACTGCCTAAGTAAGCATACCAGCTAATAGCCAGCTGGGTTTTATGTGAGTCACAGTGAGCCGTCAGCATAAAGGGTCTACCCGACCGATTAGTACCCGAGTCGGCGAGCAGGGTTAGAGTAATATCTACTGTATCATCAAGGGGATTAGTGTGATCTTCCAGTTGCCACTTTCCGGTGGCGCTTTTAGCCTCGGCTGGCGTTGCTTGTGCAAGCTGGTCAAAGCATTGCAGTCGGCTGGCGTTCTCGGTAATAGCAGCGCACTTTGCCATGGCGCTAGAAGGGATTGACTCGGCGGCAAGGGGAGCCGAGAAGGTAAATGCCAGTACTACTAAGGTCAACTTCTTCACAGCTAAACTCCGGTATTTAAAGATAAGGCTCTTTGTAGATATTACCCTACTCAAGCGGGCATACAATGATGGCGGGGATTTCTTAACGAGCAAAAAAAGCCCCATTGATAACGGGGCTCTTTAAAGACACGCAGATAAGGCTATTAGCTGTCTTGTTTGGCGCCAGATTCTGGCTCTGCCATGCAGTCATCAAGCGCTTGATATAAGTCTTTTAAACTGTGGTATACCGCCGTCAAGTCATTGCTAGTAGGTGATAGTGGCTTAAAGTCATGGGTGTTATAGTTAAAGCGGTCTTCTTGAGCCAAAGTAATGCGGCTAAAGCCGTAGCGCGTGCCTTCTCCTTGAGACAGCACCGCTAAATGAAAGCGGATTTGATACTGGCTAGGCAACACGCCCAGTTGGCGTTTTTCACCGGCGAGCACAGCAGTGGCCGTGAGAGTGTCTCTTCCCACATAGTTAATCACTCGTCCTTCTTCTTCAATAGCAGCAAGCAGTTCATCCACACAGCCTTTAATGCGTTCGCTATTAAATTGAGTATCTGAAGCAAAGGCGATGCTGGCCAGTTGAGGAGGCTCACTCTGACTGATGCCAATACCGGGGGTGTGAGCCGTAATAGGCTCGTCTTTATTAAAATAAGGCAATGAGGTTAAATTGCTGCAAGCACTTAATAATAAGCTGGTGATAATCACAAGGTAGGGGTTCATCCTAAACTCCAAAAAGAGCACTAAAAGTGGTTACCATGCTAAAGCAATCGCAGATGAGTTATTAGTGGCATTTGCGGTAAACTATATTACCTGCGACAGATTACAACCAAACCGAGTCGGGCTATCATTAGGCATTGTGGCCTTTTTTATTGAGTATTCACTATGGCTATTTTAAGAAAATTAACACTCCCTTTGGTGGCACTAGCATTGTCTGCAACCTGTGCGACGCAGGCAAACGCAATTCATTACCCTAACAGTAGTATTGATGATGTAATGGCAGTGTATGGCGGCATGGCGGAAGTACGCCTTAAGCCACATTTTGAGCGGGCTCAAGTCAGCTATCCTCCCCAAGAAATTGTCTTTTTGGCGACCAAAGAAGAAAAAGAGCTGGAGCTATGGGCACGAGATCACGGGGACTTTACGTTTATTCGCAGTTACCCCATTCGCGAAGCCAGTGGTGGGCCGGGTCCTAAGCTACGCGAAGGGGATAAACAAGTGCCCGAGGGGATTTATCGTATCACCCATTTAAATCCAAATAGCCAATTTCATCTGTCGATGCGTATCGACTACCCCAACTCCTATGACTTAATGCGAGCTGCAAAAGAAGGGAGAAGCAACCTTGGGGGCGATATCTTTATTCACGGTAAAGCGGCGTCGACGGGCTGTTTAGCGGTAGGAGATATCGCCGTTGAAGAGTTATTTGTGTTGGTGAATAAAGTTGGTCCCGAGCGTGCATCGGTGGTGATCGCTCCACACGATCCTCGTCGCCAGCCGCTAGATGGTTTTGCCAACAACCTGCCGCGCTGGGCGGTAGAGTTATATGGGGATATTTCTCGCGAGTTTGCTAAATACCCCAAACGTGACAGTGATATTTAATCATTGCGCACTCGGGCATTAGCGCACTAAGTAATACCTTAAAACTAATGTGGATTATGTCGCAAGCTTGCTTTTAAAAACTTAAGACATCTTCGCTACACAATCCACTGAACCCACGGAAAAAATCAAGATCTAAACGAACAAATACTGGGTAAGATCTTAGATAAGATAAGCACTTTCCTTATCGCGCTTCGTCCGTGGTTTTTGTGCCTCTCGCAATAAAGAAGTGTGGCAAAAAAGCTTTAAAAATTAATTTTTCTTTGTCACTTAGTAGCAGCATAAAGCCACGCCTGTTACGCCGAACTACTTATTTTATTCAGTCGATTATAAACGGTGGTCCGGCTGATATTCAGCTGGCGCGCTGTGGCACTAATATTGCCATCGTGAGCCGATAAAGTACTTAGAAGTAGCTCGTCGGTGTGGGACTGCAGAGAGCTGTGCTGTGTAAAAGGAGGCGCCGCAATAGTGTTTAACTCAGGAAAGTGCGCCAGCTCCAGTGGGCTTCCATCGGCTAGTACTACCGCCACCGCCAACTGTTGCTTGAGTTGGCGAATATTGCCCGGCCACGCATAAGCACGTAACGCGCTAATAAGGCCCGTCGCGAGCGCAATATCGGTTACACCTTCGCTTATAGCAAGCTCAGCCACTAAACGCGACACGAGCAGGTGAAAGTCCGACTCACTAAAGGTGCGCAGTGGGGGCAGCGATAAGGTAAAGCCATTGAGCCGAAAATATAAGTCTTGGCGAAATTCGCCCGCGGCCACTAAGGCTTTTAAGTCTTGGTGACTGGCTGCCAGTAACTGAAAATCAACGGCTTGAGCCTGATGACTGCCCAACGGCGTCACTGCTTTTTCTTCTAACACTCGTAATAGCCGCGTTTGTGCTGATAACGGCAGTTCACCCACTTCATCTAAAAACAAGACTCCCTGATGGGCGGCCCTAATATAGCCGACGCGACCGTGTTTATGACCGCCAGTAAAAGCGCCCGCTTGATAGCCAAACAATTCAGCTTCTATTAACTCACTAGGTAAGGCGCCACAGTTAACAGGGATCAGCGGCTGTGTTGCTCGTTGGCTTTGCTGATGCAGTCGGCGCACTAAGTAGTCTTTACCGGTGCCGGTTTCACCATGAATAAATAGTGGTATCTGGCGCGCCATCAGCTTTAGGGCAGTAGCTTCCCGAGGGCAGGGTGCAGGAGATGTTTTTCTGGCAAGAGTAGACGACGTTTTAATACTCGGGCGCCGACTTAATAATGCCACCCCGTGCGCCACCGGCGTAAGCTCGCCTTGGGTGAGCTGGGCTATCAGATCGGGTAGTGTTAGCGAGGGCAGCCATTGCCGCGCACTGCGATTAGCGCCTAACAAACGGCCATCGGCATCTAAGGCAATAATTCCCGCCCAAGGCTGCTGCAAGCTGCTGGCATCATCGGCTAAGTTTACAATCCAATGAGTATGGGTTTGATTGACGACTAAGGCATTTTCTACCGCGAGCGCCATCAAGCGTGCGGTAAGTAACATATCCTGATGGTGCTCACCTACCTCACTCGAGATATCGATCACCCCTAATAGCTCACCACTTGGCGCCAACACTGGACTAGCGCTACAGCTAATGCCCTGATTGGCTGTTAAAAAGTGCTGGTTACCTAAAATGGTGACTGCTTGTTGCTCTAGCAAGGCGGTACCAATAGCATTGGTGCCCATATCTTGTTCATGCCACCTTGCACCGTTGGCTAACGCTAACTGCTGGGCTTTATTGCCAAAGTAAGGGTCGCCTTGGCTCAGCAGAATAGTGCCTTCGCTATCGGCAAACAATAAACGGCAACGTCGCCCCTGTTGCAACTGCTCAAATAGGGTCAAGTTTTTCTGTAAACAATCTAATAATAACTGGTGGCGTTGCTGGCGTTGTTTAAATTGACTAGCAGACACTTGATAAGGAGTCACTCTTTCTTGTGCCACTAAGCCGTAATCCCGACTTCGCTGCCAAGAGCGCTGCAATAACTGTTGGGTTTGTTGTAGTTCCATCGTGCCACCTGTTAAGAAACTGAACACCTGTATTGAACAGGTGGTCTATTTTAACTCGTACTTACCGTTTGCCTGTCCTCAGAATAGCGCCACCACCCCTTAATGTAACAGGTTTGTGATCTTATTTGTGGTTTTTGCTACAAGTGGCACACAAGTTGCAATATTTTAAGTGAGCCCAGCATAAGGCTAATCCGTTATTCCTATATCTTGTTATTCCCTCAAGGAGAGTCGCGATGATTTATGAACAGCCAGGAAAAACCGGTGCCCTCGTTAACTTTAAAACGCGTTATGACAATTATATTGGTGGAGAATGGCAAGCGCCGGTGAAGGGGCGCTACATGGAAAATAGCTCGCCGGTGAATGGCGCGGTATTTTGCGAGGTGCCGCGTTCAGATGAGCAAGATGTAGACTTAGCCGTGCAAGCGGCGCAAAAAGCCTTTGAAACTTGGGGTAAAACCCCTGCAGCCCAGCGTGCCAATGTGATGTTGCGCATTGCCGATCGTATTGAGCAAAACATTGAAATGTTAGCGGTGGCCGAAACGTGGGATAACGGTAAAGCAGTACGCGAAACCTTAGCTGCCGATATTCCTCTGGTCGTCGATCATTTTCGTTACTTTGCCGGCGCCATTCGTGCTCAAGAAGGTTCGGCTGCTGAGATTGATAGCCGTACAGCGGTGTATCATTTTAAAGAGCCGATCGGTGTAGTGGGGCAAATTATCCCGTGGAACTTTCCATTATTAATGGCGGCTTGGAAGTTAGCGCCGGTGTTAGCCGCGGGCTGTACCACTGTCTTAAAACCGGCAGAGCAAACACCGGCCTCGATCTTGGTGTTAATGGAGTTAATTGGCGATTTATTACCCCCTGGCGTGATTAATATTGTAAATGGGGTGGGCGGCGAAGCCGGTGAAGCCATTTTACGCCATCCTGGCATTGCTAAGCTGGCGTTTACTGGCTCTACTCCTGTCGGTCAACATGTATTAAAAGCCGCCGCAGAGCGCTTGATCCCGTCTACTGTTGAGCTCGGCGGAAAGTCGCCTAATATTTTCTTTGAAGATGTCTTGCGCCATGAGCCTGAATTTGTAGATAAATGCATTGAAGGTATGCTGCTAAGCTTCTTTAACCAAGGCGAAGTGTGTACTTGTCCTTCGCGTGCTTTAGTACAAGAAAGTATTTTTGAGGAGTTTATGGAGCGAGTGTTAGTACGCGCGCGCCAAATTAAACAAGGCAACCCGTTAGATACCGATACTCAAGTGGGTGCCCAAGCCTCTCAAGAACAGTTTGATAAAATTTTAAGCTATATGGAAATTGGCAATAGCGAAGGCGCCAAAATATTACTGGGCGGTAAAGCTAACCAGGTGGTGGGCTTAGAGCAAGGCTTTTATATTCAGCCCACTATTTTTCAGGGCACCAATAACATGCGGGTGTTCCAAGAAGAGATTTTTGGCCCCGCCGTCGGTGTCACCACCTTTAAAGATGAAGCCGAGGCGCTAGCGATTGCCAATGATACTGAGTTTGGCCTAGGCGCAGGAGTGTGGACACGAGACACTAATCGCGCTTATCGCATGGCCAGAGGCATTCAAGCCGGGCGTATTTGGATGAACTGTTATCACGCCTATCCTGCTCATGCTGCTTTTGGCGGATATAAAAAGTCGGGCATTGGTCGTGAGACCCACAAAATGATGCTTGAGCACTACCAGCTAACCAAATGCATGCTCACCAGTTACGACACCAACCCACTGGGTTTCTTTTAAAGCAGCTCCACTTGATCTGGGATAACAGGCTCTATATTAAAATTCGTTAATATAGAGCCATCAAGAGAAGTGTCCGACGAATACTAAAAATAATAATCCGAAGTCTGCTATTACGTTATTCACTAATAAGGAAATTAATAATGAGTACCGCCACTTTTTATATGCCCTCGATGAACATTATTGGCGCTGGCGCCGTAGAACAAGCCGTTAATGAGCTTAGCCAGCTAGGTTTTAAACAAGCGTTAATTGTGACCGATAAACCGTTAGTAGAAATGGGCTATGCCCAGAGCTTACAAGACGCACTTGCTAAGAAAGACATCAAATCTTGTCTCTTTGATGAAGTGCAGCCTAATCCTACGGTAGGGAACGTAGAAGCGGGTCTTAAGTTATTAAAAGAGTCCCATTGTGACTTTGTAATTTCCCTTGGCGGCGGCTCGCCTCATGACTGTGCCAAAGGCATCGCACTGGTGGCCAGCAATGGCGGCAGTATTCGCGATTATGAAGGCGTTGATCAGTCGAAACAGGCCCAGCTACCGTTAGTGGCCATAAATACCACGGCAGGTACCGCTTCTGAAGTAACCCGGTTTTGTATTATTACCGATGAACAAACTCATATTAAAATGGCCATTGTAGATAAAAACGTGACGCCCATTATGTCGGTCAATGATCCTGAGCTGATGAAAAACATGCCTAAATCGCTCACCGCGGCCACCGGGATGGACGCACTAACCCATGCGGTAGAAGCGTATGTGTCTACCGCCGCTAACCCCATCACCGATGCTTGTGCCCTTAAGGCGGTGACCTTAATTAGCCAATATCTCACCCGAGCGGTACAAGATGGCAACGATATGGAAGCCCGTAACCAAATGGCTTATGCTCAATTACTTGCCGGTATGGCATTTAATAATGCTTCGTTAGGTTATGTACATGCAATGGCGCATCAGCTGGGCGGATTCTACGATTTACCCCACGGGGTCTGTAATGCTATCTTACTACCTCATGTGCAGCGCTTTAATAGTCAAGTGGCCAGTGAGCGCCAAACTGAGATTGCCACCGCTATGGGGTTAAATACTGAAGGGTTAACTCATGAGCAAGGCGCTAAGCTGTGTATTGAAGCCATTGAAAAGCTAGCTGATGCGGTCGGAATTCCAAAAGGGCTTGCAGGGTTAGGTGTTAAAGAAGCCGACCTCGATATCTTAACGGAAAACGCCATGAAAGATGCCTGTGGATTAACTAACCCTATTCAACCTAGCCATGAGCAGGTAGTCGCTATTTTTAAAGCCGCTTTTTAAGTATTAGCTGAGCAAAACTCAATATCTGATGAAGGGGCTTCACTGGTATTGATAAACTATTAGCGTTTTAATACCTAACCCCGTCTTTCGAGATGGGGTTATTTATTGGTATTGCACGCTATTAATTCGAGTTTGCCAAATCATTTATCCTGAGTACGTCACAAAAGGTGATACGATCACCGCACATTACCGTTACTAACTAGTGTAACACCCTCAGCATGAGCCTTAGGCTAGTCGCTTTATTTTATATTAACCATAAAGGAGGTGCGAATGACCAAAGGTGTAGTGTTATCTGTCGCTTCGTCGGTGCTGTTTGCCTTTTTATACTATTACGCTAGCCTCATGGCGCCCTTAACGGCAGAAGTGGTTTTTGGTTGGCGCATGTTGTTAACCATGCCTTGTGTGGGTTTGTTTTTATATTATAGCGGCGACTGGAAGTTGGTCACTGAGCTATTCAAGCAAGCCAAACAGCAGCCGTTATTCTGGTTTGGTTTACTACTGTCGGCCGCCTTAGTGGGCGTGCAGTTATGGATTTTTATGTGGGCACCCATTAATGGCCGAGGGCTGGCAGTGTCGTTGGGCTACTTTATGATGCCCTTGGTATTAGTCTTAATTGGCCGGTTATTTTATCAAGAACGTCTTAGTCGCTTACAATGGGCGGCAGTGTTGTGTGCGGCCATTGGCGTGATTAATGAAGTGTGGCATGCCGGTGGGGTCTCATGGGAAACACTGGTGGTGGCGATTGGCTATCCTATGTATTTTGTATGGCGCCGCTGGTTAGGGAGTGACAGCTTAGGCGGGTTATGGTGTGACATGCTGCTGCTCATGCCAGTAGCGGCGTGGTTAGTGTTTTCGGTACCTATGCCATTAGGTGCATTTAGTGAGCGTCCTCTATTAGGACCCTTAGTGCTGGGATTGGGGATGATCAGTGCCTTAGCGTTAGTGGGTTACATTCTAGCGAGCCGTATTTTACCTTTTAGCTTATTTGGCTTACTGGGGTATGTAGAGCCGGTGCTGCTGGTAGTAGTGTCGCTTATGTTAGGGGAAAGCATTCAAACCGAGGAATGGCCCACTTATATTGCGATTTGGACGGCGGTTGCTTTATTAGCCGCTGAAGGCGTAAAACAGCTCTTAGCCTTTAGACGCTACCCCTTCGATTAAGCCCACATCACGCAAATTGCCGCGACGACGATCAGTGCTAAGCCCCAATAGTCGTGGCGGGCCAGTTTTACATTAAAATAATAAGCCGAGATCAATAAGGTAAATAACACCTCTACTTGGCCCAAGGTTTTAACGAGCGCCACACTTTCTAGGCTCATGGCGCTAAACCAACCAATTGAGCCTAAACAGCTAGTGATACTCACTAACGCAGTTAGGGTAGGACGGTGAAGTAAACCGGCGAGGCTGGCACGATCGTGCCAGGCTAACCAGCTGACTAATAAGAGCGTTTGTACGCTGATCACTAACACTAGTACCCAGGCGGCGGCAAATGGAAAGTCTAATTGCAGTAATAAGCTGGCCTCTCTTACCCATAACGACGTGAGTGCAAAACTCAAGCCACTGGTCATTCCCACCAGCAAGGTGTGAGGGGAAACATAACCCAGCAAGCCACTGCCTTTAAGTTGAGGTACGCCACTTAATAACGCCACCGCTATACTGCCGATGGCGACTCCTAGCCAGCCTAAAGGCGAGAGTAGGGTGCCAAAAAACAGCGTTCCCAGCAATGCTGCCCAAATGGCTTCACTTTTAGCTAGCCCCACGCCTACCGCATAATTGCGTTGCTGAAATAATCGCACCATAAGGGCGGTGGCCACGATTTGACTGAGTGCCGCTCCTATGACGTAGATGGCAAACAGCGCAGAAAACTGTGGTAGCGGCTGACTGGGCTGCCAACGATACAGTAGCCATAAATAAATGGCGGCTAAGGGACCGGCTAAGATAAAGCGCGCCAAGGTCACGCTAGTCGCGCCCAGCTCTTGACTTAGCTGTTTTTGAAAAGCATTACGCCATGCTTGCATAAAAGCCGCAAACAACGTGCAGGGGATCCAAAGCATTGTGATTCCATGAAGCTAGCAGCGGTCAGTTATCAATCTGACCGCTTCTTGGCTTAGTTCGGTATTTTGGTTGGTTTTTTCTTGCAGCGTATCGCTTACTGCTGATTTTTAGCCTGTTGCTGCTGTTTACGTGCGCGCTTTTCTTGACGGCGTTGCTTGGCAAAGCTTACGGCATCGCTGCCGATATGGGCTTCGCCACGTTGTTTGGCAAGCGCTAATTGCCGCTGGCGCTCGGCGTAGCGCGCTTGTTGTTCTGGGGTATGTTTATCAAAACAATGGGGGCAGCAGATCCCTTGTTTGAAGTGTTCACTTTGCACATCTTCTAGCGATAAGGGCGCACGACAACCGGAGCACAGCTGGTAATGACCAGGTTGGAGTTGATGGTCGACGGTGACGCGATTATCAAACACAAAGCACTCACCTTGCCATAACGACTCTGGCTCGGGGACTTCTTCTAGGTACTTTAAAATCCCGCCCTGTAAATGGTAAACCTCATCAAAGCCTTGTTCTTTTAAATAAGCGGTGCTTTTTTCACAACGAATGCCACCGGTACAAAACATCGCCACTTTTTTGTGTTTAGCGGGATCCAGCTGTTGTTTTACATAGTCTGGAAATTCGCGAAAACTGTTGGTATTTGGATTAACAGCGCCTTTAAAGGTCCCAATCTCTACTTCATAGTCATTGCGGGTATCTACTAGTAGCACTTCGGGATCGGAGATCAAAGCATTCCAATCTTTTGGCGCGACATAGGTGCCCACCACCTGCAGCGGATCAATCCCTTCTACGCCTAAGGTGACAATTTCGCGCTTGAGCTTAACCTTAGTACGGTAAAAGGGCTGCTCTTCGGTAAAAGACTCTTTATAGTCAATCCCTTCAAAGCGAGGGTCTTTAGCAAACCAGTCTTTCAGTTGACTAATAGCGGTACTTGAACCTGCTACCGTGCCGTTAATGCCTTCACTGGCTAAGAGTAAGGTACCGCGGATCTTGGCTTTTTCTAACATGGCCTGCAGTGGTTCGCGCAGCGCCGTGTGATTATCCAGCGTAACGAATTTATATAAGGCACAAACAACAATGGATGACATGGTTTCCTCCAGCGACAAGTTGCGCTGTATTGAACAAAATAAAGGGCAATATTAACAAATTTACGATGAGCTAAGGCATTTTATCAGCGGGTGATAGAAAAATAAAAGAGGGCGCTTAGCCCTCTTACTTAAACTTGCAGGAGATTAACTGACTAGTTGAGTTGCTTTAACAGCGTGGCATTGGCATAGCCGTCCGCCACTTGCTGTTTAGATTGTTGATAAGCACGTATTGCCTTAGTGGTATTAGGGCCAATAACGCCATCGGCACCTTGAGTATCAAAGCCCAGTGCGGTGAGCTTTTGTTGGAGCTGTTTCTTTTCACTACGACTTAAGGCCGCTTCATTGCGTGGCCAAGGGGCAACAAAGTCACCACCTCCTGCTAGCTTATCGCCTAAATGACCCACCGCCATGGCATACGAAGTCGCGTTGTTATAACGACGAATTACTCTAAAGTTTTCAAACACTGCAAATGCCGGCCCGTGAGCGCCGGCGGGGACTAAAATGGCGGCATCACCGTGATCGGGTAGTGGCTGGCCATCCACTGTGGTTACGCCGCGTTGCTTCCAATAAGCCACAGGCTTGCGATGGCTTTGATCTGCCTGACTGTAGTCAAAGTGTTTAGGTAGTTTGATCTCGACTCCCCAAGGAGCCCCTTTTTGCCAACCAAAACGAGCTAAATAGTAAGCGGTAGAGGCGAGGGCGTCGGTGGGATCGTCTGACCAAATGTCGCGCTTACCATCGCCGGTAAAGTCTTGGGCATATTCTAAATAACTGGTTGGCATAAACTGGGTATGGCCCATTGCACCGGCCCAAGAGCCACGCATTTTTTCTGGCTTCACATCACCGGCTTGTAATATTTGTAACGCCGCTATTAACTCGGCTTCTGCAAACGTACGTCGGCGCCCTTCAAAAGCTAAGGTCGCTAAGCCTTCAATGGTATTAGTATTACCACGATACGAGCCGTAGTTGGTTTCCATGCCCCAAATAGACATCACTACCTTGGCATCTACCTTATAGCGCTGTTCAATCTTCGCTAAGGTGTCAGCATGACGCTGCCATTGTTGTTTACCGGTGCTGACTCGACTGGCAGAGGTGGCGGTGTCTAAATAGTCCCAAATTTGTCGCGTAAACTCGGCCTGACTGCCATCTAGTTTAACCACCTGCTGGTTAACGCTGACCCCAGCAAAAGCACGATCGAAAATGCTGGGCTTAATCCCTTTAGCCAGCGCCCGTGCTCTAAAGTCGCTACGCCAGCTTTTAAAGTCCGCCAGCTCACGGGCACTTGGTAGGGGCGTTGCTTCTTTGGTGGGGTCTTGTTTGCTAACTGTTTTACTGCTGATAGTGAGTGCGCTATTAGCGTCGGTGTTAGGCTCTTGAGCGGTGGTGGCGTTACTTGCACAGCCGCACAAGGCCGCGGCTAACATTAATATACTGAACTGGCGTGGTATTAACATAGTCTCTCACTTATTCATCGGATCAGGCTTCCCTTTGCTGGGCAGCATATCCCAAGCCAGTAAAAAGGAAAGTAATAGCCGTTAGTTTGCCATTAAAAGCCACGAAAGAAACGGTTACACTAAAGAAGGTATTAATTTCTCTGCTTTGGCAGCTAGTGCTGGCAAGCTTTGTTATGATCACTACCTTAACGAAAGAGCAACCTATTTTGACAGTCGAATCATACTTTTATTGGCCGTTGAAAAAATACTATGTGGAGACAGTGGCACATAAGGTGGGCAGAATGTTGCTTTGATTAAGTAATAATCAAGAGTATATATTCAGGTGAGTTGCCATGAAGCAAGCTAACCATTAATAGGAACTAAGGTGATCATTCAATCGGAGCTTTTATGTATCTGATTAGGGACTTTAAAGACACGGATCTAAGTAGCTTAGAGTTGATCTATCACGATGCAGTGATGCAACAGGGGCGGCAAGGATACAGTGATGAACAAGTTGAATATTGGGCCGCATTTCCCTATTTATATGCGGCCGACTTTAGAGAGCTGGTCTTAAAAGGCTATACTCGAGTGATGGCTTATAGCCAGGTGCCGGTGGCGTTCGCCACCTTATATCCCGACGATCACTTGGCCTTGTTGTATGTATTGGGTGATCATGCGGGGCGCGGCTTAGCATGGCGGTTATGTGAAGATATAGAACAAGAAGCACAGCGGCGCGGTGTGTCTTGTTTGCGTACCGATGCTAGTTTATTATCCCGTCCAGTATTTGAACAGCGCGGCTATCACTTGATAGAAAAAGAACAAGTAGCAGCAGAAGATCTCCACTTCACGCGTTATATAATGGAAAAAGTATTACCTTAATCAGGCACCTAGGTGCTACTACTTTCACTTTAGTATAATAAGGCAGCACCCCGAGGCTGAACGTTGGCTATAAAGGTGCTGAATAAAAAAATGAATAAATCCCTAGTGGCCAGCATGCTGGCACTGGCCCTAGCCGGTTGTGCTAGCCAACCGTCAGACCAACCATTTACGCTTAATATCGCTCATATCAATGACACTCACTCTCATTTCGATGCAAGTGAAGCCCAGTTAACCTTAGAAGGCAATCAGCTATATGGTCAGGTGGGTGGCCACCCACGGCTACTAGCGTACGCCCAAGAGGTGTCTCAGCACGCGGCTAAAGAAAAGCAGCCTTTCTTATGGCTACATGCGGGCGGTGCTTTTGAGGGCAGCAATTATTATGCGCTTAATAAAGGCGCCATGAATGCAGATATCTTAAGCCGCATGGAGCTGGACGCCATGGTGCTGGGTAACGATGAGTTAGCCGCGCCGCCAGCAACGCTCACCAACTTTATTGAAGCGGCGGATTTTCCTTTGCTAGCGGCTAATGTGTCAGGCGATGCACTTCCTCATCATGAGCAGCTTGCCCCTTATGTATTGTATGCCTTTAAAGGTCATAAAAAACAGCGGGTAGCCAGTGTCAAAGAAGCAGGCAAGCGACCGGTCGTGGCCGTGATCGGCTTAGCTGATCCCAGCTTAACTTCATCTCATTATCAAGTGGAACAGGCAGCACAGCGCGCCCAGCAAACTGTAGATGAACTAACGGAGCAAGGCGTTAAGTACATTGTGGCGCTTACTCACTTAGGTTTAGCGCAAGATAAAGCCTTAGCTGAAACAGTGAATGGCATCGATGTCATTGTGGGCGGTCAGTCTCGCGAGCTGCAAGGAGACTTTAGCAATATTGGTTGGCATAAAGGCACTCCTTACGCCGAGCAAGTGAACAACGCGAATGGTCACGGTAGCACCTGCATTGTTCAAGCAGGACATGCTGCGCAAGCGGTAGGCCAGGTTAAAGTTACGTTTAAAGATAATGGCCAAGTGAGCCTGTGTGAAGGAACGAATACGGTATTGTTAGCGTCGCCTTTTTATACTGATGTCCGTCGCGATGAAAGTACGCAGTTAGGGGGTGAGCAACAAGCTAAGGTAGCGGAGTTTATTCAACAGCAACCAAACTTAGCATTGGTTAGTGAAGATAAAAGTTTACGTTCTCATATCGATAAGCAGTACCGTCCTGCGCTTAATGCCGCTGCCGGTAAAGTGATTGGTTATGTTCCCCGCCGTTTATCTAATGAGCAATTAACGAAGCGCGGTCAAGTATCGCAAGTAGCCCCCCTAGTGGCGGCTAGTCAACTGACTTGGGTAAATTCTCCTGAAGTACAAGCGGTCACTCAGCGCCAAGTAGACTTTGCCATCGTGGCTGCAGGTGCAGTACACAAAGACTTGGAAGTCGGCTCTCTAAATGAAGGGCAGGTAACCTTAAGCTTAGTAGCGCCCACACCCGTAAGTGTGGTTTCTCTGAGTGGGCATCAACTCACCGGCTTTATATTAGAGGCAGTAAAAAAGGCGATGGCCACCGATGCCAACGGCAGCTCTTTGCCGTATGTGGCGGGATTGCGCTATCAATTTAATGAAACGCGCCAAGGAATGGGCTATCTCGCTAAGCTTGAATATCAAGCACAGGGTAAATGGCAACGAATAGCGCCTAACGAAACTTATCAAGTAGCGATCGCAGGCGATTATGATAATAACCAAGCGTTATATGAAGCACAGCAAGTGCTAACCGATAGACTGGATTTAGCGACCGTAGAGGGTAAGTTAGTCAGTTTTCCTGTAGCACGGATCAGTAAAGAAGGAGCAGATAAATTTGAAGTTCATTATATTAATCAGCCACTTCAATGCCAAGCCGCAGATGTACAATGCGATATCTTAGCGCAAGCTGTTATTGCTGCGATGAGTGAACAAGATGCTTTAATAACAGCACTACCTGAGTCTGGCGTAACCTTAAAGCAGTTATAATTCTTAACACCAGATCCGGCATCGCCGGATCTGGTGTTCTGTCTGACACACTGTTTCTTCCTGCCATTTTATTTATATTTATAACCTAACTACTGCTAAGATATTTTTCTCTTCCTTCCCTTAGCTAAAGAGCCAACTAATTATGCGCTGGATGATGGTGTTATTACTAATGAGCAGCTTCAGTTGCATGGCGTTAGCGCCTCTTACTCCTGTAGCTGAGCCAATATTAACGGTGACAGGTCCTCTGGCCGTCACTAATAGCGGCCAAGCGGCCCAGTTTGATCGGGCCGCACTGGCCGCGTTGCCACAACATGAATTTAGTACTGAAACCCCTTGGACCGAAGGCGTGCATCATTTTAAAGGGGTGTTATTAGAAGATCTGCTACAACGCCTTGGTGCGTCAGGCCAGCATATAAAGGCCATTGCATTAAATGACTACCACACCGAGTTTAATCGTAACTTGCCGGAGTTTTCGCAACTGTTATTAGCCACCCACTTTGATGGTAAGCCAATGCGGGTGCGAGATAAGGGCCCGCTCTGGCTAATGCTACCGTTATCTGAGCTGAATGAATTACAAAATAAGCGCTATCACGAGCTGCTCATTTGGCAGCTGGCTTCCTTAGATGTTCAGCCGTGAACCGCGTTAAACTAATGGCACTCACCGCCATTGTACTGCTGTTTAGCGCCAGCTCATTTTATGGCTATTATCGTGATTTAGGTGTAGTGCGCTATGTCTCAGGCACTACTAAAGCGATTAACTGGGCGAGCTCTGAGCTCGAGATGGAAGTCTTAAAGTTTGATCGTGCTCTCAATGCCCTAGCAGCCAACATAGTCACGAGCGAGGCGGTGCAATTACGCTATGAAATCTTATTAAGTCGCTTAAATACCTTACTACATGGCGAGGCCAACCGACCTACTCGCGAGCAGCCGGGAGTAGAGGCCACTTTACAGCAGCTTTACCAGCAGCTCCTTGCACTAGAAGATGTCATCTATCAGCTTAAACCGGCTGACATCACGGCTACGAAGGCGTTGCATCCAACAGTAGAAGCCATGCACCAACAGGTGCGAACTATAAATGTTGACAGTTTTTCGGGAGACAATGTTTGGCAACAACTGGACGTGCTGCAAGATATTCGCCTGCGCTCTAGTCTGTACTTAGCCGGTTTGTTGTTGAGTGGCGCCCTGATGTTGCTGCTACTGATCCGAGAGAATCGCCGAAATCGACACTTAGCTTATCATGATGGCTTAACTGGCTTGCCTAATCGGGTTTATTTCTATCAGCTCATAAAGCAAGCACTGCAAGAAGCAGAGCGTCTACGACAGCCATTGGCGATTCATATGGTGGACTTAGATAGCTTTAAGACCATTAACGACAGCTTAGGTCATGAGGTAGGAGATCGATTATTACAAATTATTGCCTCGCGATTAAAACAGGCAGCCGGTCGGCAAGCACACGTAGCGCGGCTAGCGGGCGATGAGTTTGTTATTATTCAACGGCCGGCGGGCCAGCACGAGGCGTGCGCATTGGCTAAGCAGTTATCGCAAGCGATTAGCCAAGAAGTTTGGCTTAGTAGTGGATGTATTGTCCCACAAGCCTGTGTGGGAACCAGTTTATATCCCAGCCAAGCCAGTAGTTCCACTTTGTTACTTCGTTATGCCGATATGGCCTTGTATCACGCAAAGCAAAGCGCTAACCAGCAGCTGCAGTTGTATCAAGAAGGTATGAATGAGCAGCGGCTACGCCGCCAACAGCTTTCCCTGGCGCTGCAGCAAGCTCTAGAGCATGATGAACTGCAGTTGTATTACCAACCGATCTTTAATTTATCGAGTCAGAATATTGAGTCATTTGAGGCTTTATTGCGTTGGCATTCCGCGGAGCATGGGTGGGTAGCGCCTCCTGAGATCATTAGCATAGCGGAGCAATATGGCTTAGCAGCACAGCTCAATGAGTGGGTACTAAGCCAAGCCTGCCAGCAAGTACAGCATTGGCATCATCAGGGGCACAGTAGCTTAAAAATTAATATAAATATCAGTCCTAATATCTTTATGGCAGGCAAGCTTGCAGCAACGCTTAAGCAAGTGCTGCTAAAGACCGAAGTCAACGCTGCTGCCTTGGTATTAGAGATTACTGAAGATACCAGTGTCTGGGACACCGCGGCCTCTGTGGATACGTTGACCGAGTTGCGTGCCTTAGGTATAGAAATTGCCCTAGACGACTTTGGGACCGGCTATTCTTCTTTTAGTCACTTGCGCAGTTTGCCTTTTAATAAACTTAAACTAGATAAATCCTTTGTCGCAGATATGGTGAGCGATCCCCGCGCATTAAGTTTAGTAAAGACTATGCTGGCGCTAGCCAACAGTTTAGAGATGACGGTCACGGCCGAGGGTATAGAGTTACCAGAGCAGTGTCGCTTATTAGCAGGCCTAGGGTGTACTTTAGGGCAGGGGTACTTACTGGCGAAGCCGATGCCGGCGGCACAAGTAGAGAAAAGATTGGTAATTAATAAATCAGGAGCAAGCTCACTTGCTCCTGAAGTTTAACGGCAACGTTAGCTAAAAAAGGCGGCCAGCAAGGCCAGTAATGCCGGATAAAAATCACTGGCGGTATCCACTTGATTAGCACGGGGCGCCAATTGTCCAACCCAGTCAGACAACTCTTGTTGCACAAACTCAGCAACCACCGCCTCTGCCTCAGGCGTAGGGGCGTGGGCTAGGCGTCGGTAATTTTCTGCCAAGTAGTCGAGCATAATCGCCAAGTGATCTGCTGGCTCTGAAAACGCCTTATCAACCTCATAATCCATACTTGCCAAATATTGCTGCATACGCGCATTCGGCGGACCATTAAAGCGCGCACCTTCTTTATACAAAGAGGCATACGGGGCAGGGCTGTGGCGCGCATCACTTAAAAACAAGCCAGCAAAGTCTGCTGCCAACTCTAGGCGAGGCTGTGCTAGCAAGGGCAGAGTAGCAATGGCTTGGCGCAATCTGGCCACCGCCGTGGCTAACTCTGGCAGCTCTCCTAATGCTTCTAGTAACGGCGTGGCTTGGCCGTCGAGATAGCTTTGCAACTGCTCCTCGTTAAGTTCATTAGCTAATAAAGTGGCAAACCATTGGCAGAGTAGGGCTTGGTGCTGATAGTAATCAGCCACCAGTTGTTGCTCTGGAGTTAATAAGGGCAGACTTTCGCCTGCCGCTGTAGTTAAGCTCATTTACACCTCTACTAGCGTCGGACCACCAAAAGAGGTGACCGCCGGCGCTTCGCCTGTAAACACTTCCATTTCTACCAAGCAGGTGTTGGCACTGGGCGCTTGCGCTAACCGCGACGTTCCCACATCGAGGGTAAGTGTATTAGGATCGCCATAAGTATCTAGTGCTCCAATGCTCGCATCGGTAGGGCCATACCAAGCCCCTTCTTGAATACGGATCACGCCGGAGGGGAACAAGTCTGATACCACCGCACCGGCTAAGAGCTGACCACGGTCATTAAACACTCTAACTAAGTCGCCGTCTTTAATGCCGCGCTGTTCGGCATCTTGTGGGCTTAAATAAACCGGCTCTCGGCCTTGTACCGCATAGGTGGCACGATATTCGTCAGACTCACACATTTGTGAGTGCAGGCGTTTATCGGGATGCACCGACTGTAACCATAATGGATATTTATCAGACACCGGCCCCCCATGAGAGCGCTCCGTTTTCTCCATCCAAATCGGATGCTGCTGACAGTCGTCATAGTTATAGCTGCCAATCTTACGGCTGCTAATTTCAATAAAGCCCGACGGGGTACCCACGGCGTTTACTTCAGGATCTTCTCTAAAGCTGGCATGACGCACCCAGTTTTCTCCTTCGCCAAAGTGCACGTAGCCATCTTCCCAGAACTTGTCAAAGTCTGGCATGGGATATTTAGCTTCGTTGGCCTTACGACAGTCGTCGTATAGCTCTTTTAGCCACTGAAATTCGTCCTTACCTTGGGTGTATTCTTTATGGCGGCCAAAACGGCGAGTTAAGTCGGTAAAAATATCGAAGTCGGTGCGCGAATGGAATAAGGGATCCACTAACTTATGCATCGCTAGCAGGCCGGTTTTTGAATAACCGCCATAAATATCGATATCGTTACGCTCAAACTGAGTACAGGCCGGTAATACTAAATCGGAGAAGCGACACGTCGCGTTCCACGAATAATCAATGGTAATCACCGTTTCAAGCTCATAAAACGCCCGCTTCATGCGGTTATGATCTTGATGGTGATGCCAGGGGTTACAGCCACTAAAGATCACCATTTTAATATCGGGATAGGTGACTTCACTGCCGTTATATTGCAGCTTACCACCGGGCTCTAGAATACAGTCAATCCAGCGTGCCACCGGAATAATACGGCTGCTGCCTTTAAAGTCGGTACTTGGATGCACTGGCTCTTTACCGGGGTCTAAGTTACGCGGAAAGCCACCCGGAACACTGGCGTTGGTGGGCGGAATACCAATACCACTGTAGTGGTGCGCATAGCTAATACCGCCACCCGGCAGACCAATTTGTCCTAACATCGATGCCAACACGGCGCCAGCCCAGTAAGGCTGCTCACCATGTTGCTGGCGCTGAATAGCCCAGCCAAACAATAACTGAGTACGGCCATTGGCCAGCAGGCGGGCAAATTCACGAATTTGCTCAGCCTCGATGCCACAGATCTCAGCCGCCCACTCTGGCGTTTTTTCAATGCCGTCTTCGCCTTTCCCCATCACATATTCAATATAGGGTTCAAAGCCTAGGGTATAGGTATTAAGAAACTCTTTATCGTGTAAGTCTTCGGTATACAAGGTGTGGGTGAGAGCCAAAATAAAAGCCACATCACTTTGCGGATTAATATACATCTGCTCACAACCCAGATATTGCTGAGTTTTGCTTTTAACGGGGTCGATGCTGATGACTTTAATACTGCCATCGGCAATTTTTTCTTTTAATTGCGCCAAGTAAGCATAAGAGCCATGGGTTTCACAGTTCCAACCAACCTGCAGGTTTTTATAGAGATCATTGGCCCATAAAATAATGGTGTCGGAATTTTCTAAGATCAATGGCCAAGAGGTACCCTGATCGTAGACCTCGGTTGAGCCCATCACATAAGGCAGGATCACCTGACCGGCGCCGGTAGAGTAGTCACCCACTTTATCGACAAAGTTGCCGTGCATATTCACCGCACGCTGCATGTGGTTGCCGCAGCTGTGAAACTGCCCGGTTTGGCGCCAGCCCGTTGCACCGGCATATAAGCCAGAAGGACCGTAAGTTTTTTGTACACGCTCTAGCTCTTCATAGAACACATCAAGCGCTTCGTCCCAAGTTAAGCGGACAAAGCGATTATCACCACGCTGGGTACGATCGCTGTCTTCGCGACTTTTTAACCAATCAAGACGTGCCATGGGGTAGCGAATACGCGAGGGGTTATAAATTAGCCCCTTAACGCCTTTTAGCATGTCGGTGGGGTAGTCGTCGTACTCAAACGGTTTAATATCGCTGACCACACCGCCTTTAACTAAGGCTTTCATGGCGCCCCAATGGGAGCCAGCGGTGCGCCAAGTGCCTTCGGCTGACACCGCGGCTTGGGCGCCTTTAACTAATAAACTTTGTCCAATCAGGGCCGCCGCCGAGCTGGCGGCTACCCCTTTAAGAAAATATCTGCGTGAAATTGCCATGTGTTGCCTCATAAAACCGGTGATCAGTGTGCGTTAACGGCATAGTCTGATGAATGTTTTTGTAGGTACTTAAGTACCAGCGCTTGGGTGTCGGCATCCATATTGGTAAAGCCCACCATGCCGCCAAACATCCCTGGCCAGGTGTTAGCATCAAAATGCTCTTCGGCAGGCTGAGAGTGACACACACTACAACCACTGCGATAGGTGTCTTTGGCATAACCCCACAAATCGTCGGCATCAGGTAATAGGGCGCCGGCATCAGTCCATAGTGCAATATTAACTTGCTCCCACGGTAAGCCGGTGAGCGGATCTTCTTTTGCCTCGCTGGTTACTTTTACTAATTCCTCGTTTTGTGCAATTTCTTTGTCGAGCACCATATTAGGAATATTCATCCCAAAATCTTCGTACCACACACGACCAAAGCCACGGGTCTTACGCCATGAAGGAACTTCAACCTGAATCTTATCGCCTTTATGTTTAACTAAGGTTACGGGAGCAGCAGCTTCTAACTCACCTGCTTCTTGAGTGAGGGCTTCGTCTAAATATAAGGTGACGGCTTTAACGGCGTAATATTGCTCGCCTTCGGTCACTTTTAAGCTGTGCGCGCGTTGCTCTAACTGATCGAGCGCCGGGTCTTTAAAAACCATAGTCTCAGGTAATTGGTGAGCAATGCCTTTATGACAGTCTAAGCAGCTTTGATCGCGCTCGGCGGCGGGCTTCATAAAACGCTTAGCGTTGTCGGACATTTTGTCCCAATCCATGCTGTTATAGTCATGACAGTTACGACACTCTAACGAGCCATTAGCCGCAAATCGCGCCCACTCATGCTGCGCTAACTCTAAGCGCTTATCTAAAAACTTCTCACGAGTATCAATGGTGCCAAACACTTTACCCCAAACTTCTTTACTGGCTTGCATCTTACGGGCAATTTTGTCGGTCCAATTATGCGGGACATGACAGTCAGGGCAGGTGGCTCGTACACCGGAGCGGTTAGACCAATGAATGGTGTCTTGTAGCTCTTGATAAACGTTATTTTCCATTTCGTGGCAGCTAATACAAAATTGCTCAGTGTTAGTCACTTCGAGCGCGGTGTTAAATCCACCCCAAAAAATCACCCCAGCAATAAAGCCGCCTAAGGTTAATACCCCTAAACTAATGTGTACTGAGGGTCGCCGTAAGGTATTCCAAAATCGTTTTATAAAGGTCAGCATTCGTGTTCTCGTCTCAAAGTCTTAATTAAAAGGGTGGGTAATTAAATACCGTGGCCTGGAGGACCAAAAAACATTTGTAAAAACCACACAATAAAACCGTAGCCTGCCACAAACATGACACTCAGTAGGGGAATTAAGATGACGGTAAGTAACAAGAATGTTTGCCATTCGCGGCGGCGACTCGAAGCGGGGGTAGTATTCATAGTGTATTCCTTGGCATTTTTATCAATGACTCAGCTTGCTATATATCATGCTATAAATGGATTAGTAAGGCCAATCATAGCTAATAAAACTAATAAAATAGTTTGATCTCAGTCACTTATACTGGGTTTTACCCTTCTAATAGTATCTATTCTCATTTGAGTGTCTGTTAAGCTCAATAACTAGGTCTATAATCGCGCTCCTAGATTGCTAAGCGTATCATTTAGCCTGATAATTTACGCTCCCCATTAAATTCACTATGTAGATAGACATCATGTTAGATAAATATTTTAAGCTCACGGCTTTGGGCACCAATGTGCGCCAAGAAGTGGTGGCGGGCGTTACTACCTTTTTAACCATGGCCTATATTATTTTTGTAAACCCAGCGATCTTGTCAGAAGCCGGCATGGACTATGGAGCTGTGTTTGTAGCAACTTGTTTAGCGGCGGCCATTGGGTGTTTTATTATGGGTTTTTATGCCAACTATCCTATCGCACTAGCACCGGGCATGGGCTTAAACGCTTTTTTTACTTACACCGTGGTATTAACTGAAGGCTACAGTTGGCAAAGTGCCTTAGGCGCGGTGTTTTTCTCTGGCTTAATTTTTGTGTTCCTTAGTTTATTTAAGGTACGAGAATGGATTATTAACTCCATCCCCGGACCACTTAAAATAGGTATTGCCGCCGGTATTGGTATGTTTCTCGCGCTGGTCGGCTTAAAAAATGGGGGAGTGATCGTAGAAAACCCCGCGACCATGGTGGGCTTAGGAGATGTCACTGGTTTGCCATTTTTATTAGCGGTATTAGGCTTTTTCTTAATTATTGGTATGGCTGCGCGTGGCATGCGTGCCGCCGTGATGGTGGGTATTTTAATTATTACCGCCCTGGGTATTGCGTTTGGTGATGTGCAATACAGTGGTTTAGTATCCACGCCACCTTCTATTATGCCGACCCTGATGCAGCTCGATATTGCCGGTGCGTTTAATATCAGCATGCTATCGGTAATTTTTGCCTTTTTGTTTGTCGATCTATTTGATACATCTGGCACCTTAATTGCCGTCGCTCAACGTGGCAAGATGCTTGATGAACAGGGACGTTTGCCGCGTTTAGGCCGCGCTTTATTAGCCGACAGCACCGCCTCTATTGCGGGCTCTATGCTGGGGACTTCAACTACTACCTCCTATGTAGAAAGTACTGCCGGTGTGGCCGTGGGCGGGCGCAGTGGCTTAACTGCGGTGGTCACCGGTTTATTATTTATTGCTGCTTTATTGTTTTCGCCATTAGCTGGTATGGTCCCGCCTTATGCTACCGCTGGCGCGTTAGTGTATGTGGCGGTATTAATGATGGGTCAGCTTTATCACTTACAGTGGGATGATATTACCGAAGCGGTACCCGCAGTGGTGGTGTTGGTGATGATGCCCTTTACTTTTTCTATCGCAAACGGTATTGCCTTTGGTTTTATTAGCTTTGTGGCAGTAAAGGTATTGGCTGGAAGGTACAGTGAAGTAAGCCCTGTGGTATGGATCTTATCGCTACTATTTGTCGGTAAGTTTGCCTTTGGGGTTTAAGCTTACCTAAAGCGTTAAAATCATGATTAAGCATGCAACACCGAGTCTACGGCTCGGTGTTTTTTTAGCTCGGCGTTAGGCCTTTTTCACCTAAAGACTAAAGATCTTTTTGCCACGGAATCCACTAAATCCACGGAAAAATAAAGATAAAATCTAAAAAGTAATTTTATATGTAAGAGCTTAAAAGCAGCGCAAAGGAAATGTTGAATGCTAAATATTTTTTTGTTAGCAAGCCGTTAGTGATTTACTGACCGCTTATAACTTACCGCTTACGGCTATTTTATAAGGCTTAGGGCTATGTTTTATCATCTTAATCGCTAATAGTTTATGCTCTTCTAATCTTATTTCCGTGGGTTCTGTGGATTCCGTGGCAGTTTTAAGATTTTTCAGCTGGGAGCTTGGCGCCGGGCGCTTGGCGCTAATACTAAAGATATAAAAAAAACCCCGCCGTGGCGGGGTTTTTTCTTCTGGTTGTTTGCCAATTTAGAAATCGGCGTGGCGTGGCGTGCGGGGGAAAGCAATCACATCCCGTACGTTACCCATACCGGTTACATAAGCGACTAAACGCTCAAAACCTAAACCAAAGCCCGAGTGGGGCACGGTGCCGTAGCGGCGCAAATCACGATACCAGCCATAGTCTTCAGGGTTTAGACCCATCGCGACCATGCGCTCATCTAGCTTATCGAGCTGCTCTTCACGCTGTGAGCCCCCAATAATCTCTCCAATGCCGGGCGCTAGTACGTCCATCGCGGCCACGGTTTTGCCATCTTCATTAAGCTTCATATAGAAAGACTTAATATCTTTTGGATAGTTTTTCACCACTACCGGCGCTTTAAAGTGCTGCTCGGCTAAATAGCGCTCGTGCTCCGACGATAAGTCGATGCCCCATTCCACATTAAACTCAAACTTTTTACCTGACTGCTGCAAAATTTCTACGGCTTCGGTGTAGTCCACCTGAGCAAAGTCTTGGCTCACAAAATTTTGCAAGCGCGTAATGGCATCTTTATCGATGCGCTGGGCAAAGAAGGTTAAGTCGTCCATGCGCTCTTCTAGTACCGCATTAAAGACATATTTCAGCATTTGCTCGGCTAAATCGGCAATGTCATCGAGATCGGCAAACGCGACTTCGGGCTCAACCATCCAAAACTCTGCCAAGTGACGGCTAGTATTGGAGTTTTCGGCTCTAAAAGTAGGACCAAAGGTATAAACTTTGCTCATCGCACAAGCATACGCTTCGGCGTTTAACTGGCCTGAAACCGTTAAGAAAGTTTCTTTGCCAAAAAAGTCTTCATTAAAGTCCACGGTACCTTGCTCGGTGCGTGGCAGGTTTTCTAAGTCGAGGGTGGATACGCGAAACATTTCACCAGCGCCTTCACAGTCGGAGGCGGTGATCAGTGGCGTGGCAATCCAAGCATAACCTTGCTCATTAAAAAAGCGGTGAATAGCTTGGGCTAAGCTATTGCGAACCCGGGTTACCGCACCAATGACGTTGGTGCGTGGGCGCAGGTGCGCATATTCGCGTAAATATTCAATAGAGTGGCGCTTCGCTGACATTGGGTAGCTGTCGGGATCTTCTACCCAACCCACCACCTTTACCTCGGTGGCTTGTAGCTCAAAGTCTTGGCCTTGACCTGCCGACTCCGCTATGGTGCCGGTGACTTCTACCGCACAACCGGTGGTTAAATGGGTGACTTCCTCTTGATAATTCGCCACGCTATTGGGCACGACCGCCTGAATAGGATTGAAGCAGCTGCCATCGTGTATGGCTAAAAACGAAATGCCTGCTTTAGAGTCGCGGCGAGTGCGTATCCAACCTTTAACGGTTAGCGTGGTGCCAACAGGATATTTACCCGCCAGTACGTCTGTAACGGATGCGTGGGTCATGTGAAATCGCTCTCCAGCTTTAACTTTATCGACATTCATTGGCCGACTAGGTTATATAAGATATAAGAATAATAAAGGGGTACTAATGTTACCCGTGTAAACTCAGGACTCAAGCTAAAAGTAACCAAGGAGGTTGCTATGGCACCACAAGGTACTAAATGGCTCAGTAAGTTGCTGATTGTGATGACCATAGGAGGGTGGCTGCTTTATATATTGCTCTTAATGCTGTTTCATTATGGCCGACCCGAACAAAGCTTTGGTTATTTGCGCCATCACGATGTGGTGGTGCGCACCAGCTGGTTAACCTTGCATAAAATTTGGTTTCACGCAGGGATCTGGGGCGCGCTTGGGGTGGCCGTTACCGCCTTTACCTTAGTGCATTTAAAAGGCCGCCGTCACCAGCAATACCTGAAAATTTACTTAGGCATGCTAGTGATAGCCGCTATTATCACTTTGTTATTGGCCGCCTTTTCACCTAGGTAGCAATTGCAGCGCAAACGGTCAGCATGGCATGCGTTAATGTGCTGAGTTGCGAAGGCGTAATGATATAAGGTGGCATAATATAGAGCAGCTTACCAAAGGGGCGGATCCACACACCTAGCTCTACTAATTGCTGTTGTATTGTTGCCATGTCTACGGGCTGATGCAGTTCAATCACGCCAATGGCGCCTAATACCCGTACATCAGCCACTGCTGCTAAGTGCTGTGCTGGCATCAATTCTTTATGTAATTGTGTGCTAATGGCCTGCACACCTTGTTGCCAAGGTGAGCTTAATAATAATTGTAAACTGGCCAACGCCACCGTGCAGGCTAAGGGGTTAGCCATAAATGTTGGACCATGCATCAGTACGCCGGCAGGGCCGTTGCTAATGGTGGTAGCAACCTCATCTGTAGTGATGGTGGCTGCCAAGGTCATATAGCCGCCGGTGAGCGCTTTGCCAATACACATGATATCCGGCGTAATATCGGCCCACTCGCAAGCAAATAGTTTGCCGGTACGGCCAAAGCCCGTGGCAATTTCATCAACAATTAATAACACCCCATATTGATTACATAAAGCGCGCGCCCCTTTGAGATATTCGGGATGATAAAAACACATGCCACCCGCGCCTTGCACTATTGGCTCTAATACCAGCGCCGCCAGCTCATGATGTTGCGCGGCTAATAGTTGTTCTAATGGCTGCAGATCGGCCGGATCCCACTCGCCACCAAAGCGGCTACGTGGGCTTTCAATAAACACATGTTCAGGTAAAAAACCCTTATATAAGCTGTGCATCCCGCCGTTAGGATCGCACACACTCATAGCGCCAAAGGTATCGCCATGATAGCCCTTGTGAAGGGCGGCAAAGCGATGTTTAGGGTGGCCTTTTCCTTGCCAATATTGGATAGCCATTTTAAGCGCTACTTCCACCGACACCGATCCCGAGTCCGCTAAAAAGAACCGCTCTAACCCCACGGGAAGCAGCGGCAATAGGGCTTGGCATAACTTAACCGCTGGCTCATGGGTAAGCCCACCAAACATCACATGTGCCATTTTATCTAGCTGCGTGGTCACGGCCCGATTTAGCTCCGGCACATTGTAGCCATGTAAACAGGCCCACCACGACGACATGCCATCTACTAGTCGCTGACCACTTTCGAGCTGTAAATAAACACCCTCGGCGCTGGCCACCGCATAACAAGCTTGTGGCTGAGTCATGGACGTGTAGGGGTGCCACAGATGCTGGCGATCAAATTCCGTTAGAGTCAGTTGGCTCATTTATTATCCTGTAAACTTAAAGTTATATTTTTAGTTGACAGGGTAGCAAGGCGCTTTACACTAGCCAACTAATAATACTCAGCCATTAGGATATTTAGGTATGACTCGCCCGCACTGGACCCGTGAACAAATACTCGCTTTATTTGAGCAACCGCTTTTTGATTTATTATTCCAAGCCCAGCAAGTACATCGCGCCCATTTTGATGCCAACGAAGTGCAGGTGAGCACCCTGTTATCAATTAAAACCGGTGCCTGCCCAGAAGACTGTAAATACTGCCCACAAAGTGCCCGCTATAACACCGGGCTCGAGGCAGAACAGTTACTCGAGTTAGATAAAGTGCTAGCTAGAGCTAAAGAAGCTAAAGCCAATGGTTCTAGCCGCTTTTGCATGGGGGCGGCGTGGCGCAACCCTAAAGCGCGCGACATGCCCTATTTGGTAAAAATGGTCGAAGAAGTAAAAGCGCTTGGCCTAGAAACCTGCATGACCTTAGGCATGTTAGCGCCCGAGCAGGCCCGTCAACTAGCTAGGGCTGGGTTGGATTATTACAACCACAACTTGGACACCAGCCCTGAGTATTATGGCGATATTATTACCACCCGCACCTACGCCGATCGCCTTAACACCCTAGAGCATGTGCGCGAGGCAGGCATGAAGGTGTGCTCAGGTGGTATTGTCGGCTTAGGCGAAAGCGCCGTTGATCGCGCCGGTTTATTACAAGCGCTGGCCAACTTACCGAAAGCGCCCGAAAGTGTGCCGATTAATATGCTGGTCAAAGTAAAAGGCACGCCACTAGCAGAGCAAGCCGATCTAGACGAATTTGAATTTATCCGCACTATTGCCGTGGCCCGCATTTTAATGCCTACCAGCTATGTGCGGTTATCGGCGGGACGCGAGCAAATGAATGAGCAAATGCAAGCCATGTGTTTTATGGCCGGCGCAAACTCCATTTTTTATGGTTGTAAGCTGCTTACAACGCCCAATCCCGACGAAAACAGCGATCTGCAACTTTTTAAACGTCTAGGACTGCGTCCCAGTGGCGTAAGCCAAAAGCCCGATCAAATAACGGAACTAGAGCTACACGAACAACTCGCCGCCCAAGCCGAACCCGCTTTGTATTATGAAGCTTAAACCCAGCTGTACGTATTACGCTATATGTCATACGCAAGAAGACGGTGCTTATGTTTAACGTATCGCGTACAGCGTACTGCATATTTATCGTCACTTTTAAGGTTTGAAGATGCCTTTTAATTTAAGTTTGGCTAAGCGCGAGGCCGCAGGCTTGCGTCGTCGTTTGCCGGTGATTGAGCGCGTGAGCGGGCGCCACTTGAGCGCTGAGGGCAAAACCTATCTTAATTTTGCTGGCAATGACTATTTAGGCTTAAGCCAATCATCTGAATTGCGTACCGCTGCCGATGCTGCTGCTCAAGCGTTTGGGGTAGGAGCAGTGGCTTCGCCGTTAGTGGTCGGCCATCAGGCCATTCACCGGCAACTAGAAGATGAATTAGCCGATTGGCTAGCGATAGAGTCGGTGCTGTTATTTAGCTCGGGCTTTGCCGCTAACCAAGCGCTTATTTTAAGCCTGCTAAACAAAGAACACACCGTGTGGCAAGACAAGCTAAATCATGCTTCCTTACAAGAAGCGGCGTTATTAAGCCCGGCTCGCTTGCGCCGTTTTGCTCATAACAACATGGCACATCTGGCCAAGCTATTGGCGCCACAATCAGGACTGATTATCTCAGAAGGGGTTTTTAGCATGGACGGCGATCAAGGCCATTGGTCGCAGTTAGTGGAGCTGGCGCAGGCGACTCACAATTGGCTGATGATCGACGATGCCCATGGCCTAGGGGTGTTAGGCAAGCAGGGCCGCGGCACCTTAAGTGCCCAAGGAATAAGCCCTAGCAGGGTACAGATCACCATGGGCACCTTTGGCAAGGCGTTAGGCGTAGGCGGCGCTTTTATTGGTGGCAGTCGCGCCTTAATTGACTACCTGCATAACCATGCTCGTGGTTATGTTTACAGCACTCACTTACCCCCGCCCCAAGCAGCGGCAGTGTTAGCGGCAGTGCGTCTGGTAAGACAGGCCGATGATAAGCGAGAGCAACTACAAACTAATATTGCCCAGTTTCGAGCGGGTGCGGCGAATTTGCCTTATTTGTTACTGCCCTCAACCACCGCCATTCAACCGCTGATCATTGGTGATGCCGAGCTTACTGTGCAACTAGCATCTCGCTTGCGCGAGCGAGGGTATTGGGTGGGTGCGATCCGCCCGCCTACCGTGCCCATAGGCGCGGCGCGGTTGCGTATTACCTTAAGCGCCGCCCATAC
>JAAYRH010000039.1 GCA_012518835.1 Aeromonadales bacterium
AAACCCAAGTGCAACACATGGTAGTGCGCTTGCTTAGCTTACCTGGTACCCCACAAGAGGATGCCGCCGATGGTTTAGCGGTCGCGATTTGCCATGGTCATACCCGACAAAGCTTAGTCAGTATGGCAGGCCAAGCCCGAGGCATAGTACGCGGCCGGCTGCGTTAGTTAATAATAAAAGACTTTTTGCCACGGAATCCACTGAACCCACAGAAGAAAGATGAAAAACGAACAAGACTGTTTTTAATAATCTCTTACTAAGGTTAATGCTCTTTTTCGCACTATTTTATGTTTATTGTTCCGTGTTCTTCCGTGGATTCCGTGGCAAAATTTTATTGTAGTTGTTTTTCTGATCGCTTACGGCATAGAACTGACAGCTCACAACGTGGTCTTACTGGATATTCATCCAGTTATTCATTATTCTGAAGACAAATAATTTGCTTGATGATGGAGAGCGGCGGTGATTGGTCGATTAAAAGGCATTCTTAGCGAAAAGCAGCCCCCAGAGATTTTGGTGGATATTAATGGCGTTGGCTATGAAGTAACGCTGCCGATGAGCTGTTTTTATGAATTGCCCCCCGTGGGCGAAACCATTACCGTGCTTACTCATTTTGTGGTGCGCGAAGATGCCCAATTGCTGTTTGGCTTTAATACTAAAATTGAGCGAGCGCTGTTTCGTGAGCTAATCAAAACCAATGGCGTGGGCCCTAAGCTGGCGCTAGGTATTATGTCGGGTATGACCGCCGATCAGTTTATTCATCATATTGGCGAAGGTAATATTAGTGCGTTAATTAAGCTGCCGGGGGTAGGTAAGAAAACCGCCGAGCGTTTAATTATAGAAATGCGCGATCGCCTGAAAAACTTTACTGGCTATGACTTGTTTAATCCGGCACCGGATTCGGTTACGCAAAGCGATGTTATACAAGGCGCAATGAACGAAGCCATGGCCGCGCTGCAAGCTTTAGGCTACAAACCCAATACGGCAGAGCAGGCCATTAAAAAAGTCGCCCAACCGGGTCGAAATGCGGAGCAGTTGATCCGCGACGCCCTGCGCAACATGGTATAAAAAATGATAGAAGCGGATCGTTTTATTAATCCCGAGCCTCAGCGGGAAGAAGAAGTCATAGATAGAGCCATACGGCCGAAAGCCTTGGTGGAATATCGAGGACAAGATCATGTGCGCAACCAAATGGAAATTTTTATTGAGGCGGCGCGTCGGCGTGAAGAAGCATTGGATCATCTGTTGATCTTTGGCCCGCCGGGCTTAGGCAAAACGACGCTGGCGAACATTGTGGCTATTGAAATGGGGGTGAGTATTAAAACCACCTCGGGCCCGGTATTAGAAAAAGCCGGTGATTTAGCCGCTATGCTCACTAATCTTGAGGCTGGCGATGTGTTATTTATTGATGAGATCCACCGCTTAAGCCCCGTGGTAGAAGAAATTTTATATCCGGCAATGGAAGATTATCAGTTGGATATTATGATTGGCGAAGGGCCAGCTGCTCGCTCTATTAAGATAGAATTACCGCCGTTCACTTTAGTGGGGGCAACGACGCGAGCGGGCTCATTAACTTCTCCACTGCGCGATCGCTTTGGTATTGTACAGCGTTTAGAGTTTTATCAAATCGCCGATCTTGCTCATATTATTAGCCGCAGTGCCGATAAATTGGGCTTGATTATTGACGATGAAGGCGCGTTTGAAATGGCTCGTCGCGCGCGTGGTACACCGCGTATTGCTAACCGCTTACTACGCCGAGTGCGCGATTTTTCTGAAGTAAGAGGCAGCGGCGAGATTAACCTAGACATTGCCGCACAAGCGCTCGATATGCTGGATGTTGATAAGCAAGGCTTCGATTATATGGACCGTAAGCTGTTGCTGGCCTTGTTAGATAAGTTTATGGGCGGGCCTGTTGGCTTAGATAACTTAGCCGCCGCCATTGGTGAAGAAAAAGAAACTATTGAGGATGTGATTGAGCCTTATTTGATCCAACAGGGCTTTTTACAACGCACTCCCCGCGGTCGTATGGCTACCCCTCGAGCCTATCTGCACTTTGGGTTTGAGCTACCCGAAGGGCGATTAATAGGCTAACTCGGGACGACATAACAAAATGCAGGAAGGGATGAGCAAGAGCTAAGAACGGCATAACAAAAGTCGGGACGACATAAAAAAGACCTGAACGGGATAATAAAGATCTGGACGGAATAACAAAATCCGGTAAGGGACAAACAACTGCTATACACAGCCGATGTCTTAAGCTCTTGCTCATCTCTTTCCTAACTCTTGCTCATTTCTTCCCTAGCTCTAGCCTATCCCTTCCATAACTCTAGTCCATCCCTTCCATAGCTCTTGCTCATTATCTTCCCTAGCTCCAGCTCATCCCTTTCATGGCTCTTGCTTATCTTGTCTCCAGCTCTAGTTCATATTTTCCCCAGCCCTTGCCTATTTCTTTCTTCTCCCTTAACCCTAGTCGGGTTTTGTCGTCGGGCGGGGCGCTTCTCTTCTTTCCTAAATTTGACTCAGGTATAGTGTTGCCATCATTTTTAGCCTTATTGAGTCGGGTACATGACCGCAAACGCTCCCTTTAGCTGGCCGGTGCGAATTTACTACGAAGATACCGATGCCGGTGGTATTGTTTATAACGCTAATTATTTGAAATATATGGAAAGAGCGCGTACCGAGTGGTTGCGCAGCTTAGGTATTGAGCAAGATGTATTGCTTAGCGAAAATATTGCCTTTGTAGTGCGTCGAGTGGAGCTAGATATGCATAAGCCCGCGCGCTTTAATGATGCACTAACAGTCACCGTGACGGTGAAAAAGCTGAAACGTGCCTCTATTGTATTTGAGCAAGAAATTTTGGATGATGCAGGCCTTTGTTTGGCAAGCGGAACCGTGCAAATTGCCTGTGTTCAACTCGCACAAATGAAACCCCTTGCCATTCCTGAGTCCCTGATAGGAGTATTTGCAGGTGCACGCTGAGATATCGTTTTTAGGTTTATTCTTACAAGCCAGTTTGCTGGTGAAATTAGTGATGTTATTGCTGATCGCGATGTCGGTAATGTCGTGGGCCATGATCATTAATCGCCGCAACATCCTTAAGCAGGCGCAAGAGCAGTCTCAGCTATTTGAAGACAAATTTTGGTCTGGTGCCGACTTAAGCCGGCTTTATCACGAAAGTAATGCGCGCCGCGATAGCCTAACGGGCATTGAGCAAGTATTTTACAGTGGCTTTAAAGAGTTTGTGCGGTTACAAAAGCAGGGACGTTCTCAAGAAAGCTTACTCGATGGTACGTATCGCACTATGCGGGTGGCACTGTCACGAGAAGTTGATCGCTTAGAAACCAACTTATCGGTACTGGCGACCATTGGCTCCATTAGCCCTTATATTGGGTTGTTTGGTACGGTGTGGGGCATTATGAATGCGTTTATTGCCTTAGCGGAAGTAAAGCAAGCCACGCTGTCGATGGTGGCACCGGGCATAGCCGAAGCGCTGATAGCGACCGCCTTAGGCTTATTTGCAGCGATCCCAGCAGTGATTGCGTATAACCGCTTTAGTTATCAAGTTGAGCGTCAAGAGAATCATCTAGCGAACTTTATGGATGAGTTTTCTACTATTTTAAATCGCCAAGTGGCGGCAGGTACTTCCTAATGCAGCGCTATCAACGTAGACGCCGCAAAAGCGTCGCTGAGATTAATGTAGTGCCCTATATTGATGTGATGCTGGTGTTGTTGATCATCTTTATGGCCACCGCACCGGTGATCACCCAAGGGGTGAAAGTCGACTTGCCCCAAGCTGAAGCAGAAATGATGCCTGAAGACACCGATAAACCGGTGGTGGCGTCGGTGGATGCCGAAGGGCGTTACTTTTTAGATGTGGGTGATAACACTGAAGAAGCAGTGGATCTTTATGCCTTAGCCACGCTGGTACAAAATCAATTGGTGGCGACTCCTAATGCCCCTGTGGTGGTCAAGGGCGATGCCAATGTGCGCTACGATGCTGTTATTCAGCTAATGGCCACGTTAAAAGCGGCCGGCGTGCCTAGTGTGGGCTTAATGACTCAACCGGAGTCATAACTTAGCGATGAAACAACAGGATGGCATTAAAAAGTCAGTTATTAGTTCCTTAGTATGGCACCTATTGCTAGGTATTTTATTGTTAGTAGGAATTGATTTTAGTGCGCCTAAGCGCCCCAGTCAGTCGGTGTCTATTATTGAAGCCACTATGATTGATGATGGCATGGTGGCCGAGCAAGCGAAGCAGTTGGCTAAGCGCCAAGCAGAGCAAGAAGCGGCTAAGCAAGAAGCCGCAGCCGAAGCTCAAGCTGAACAAGCCAAAAAAGAACAGCAACAGAACGCGGCTGAGCAACAGGCAAAAGCCGAAGAAGCCAAACGGGAAGCTGAGCGTAAGCAAGCTCTGCAGGCTGAAAAAAATAAAGCCGAGCAAGAACGAGAACAGGTCATAGAGCAGCAGCGTAAGGCCGCGGAAGCTAAAAAAGCGGCCGAAGCGAAAGCCGCAGCAGAAGCGAAAGCGTTAGCCGCGAAACAAAAGGCGGAAGCAGAGGCCAAAGCAGCGGAAGCCAAAAAGCAGGCCGAAGCCAAAGCCGCTGCAGACGCGAAGAAAAAAGCAGAAGCTAAAGCTGCTGCCGATGCCAA
>JAAYRH010000040.1 GCA_012518835.1 Aeromonadales bacterium
CACCCCCATGGCGGTTTTAATTCAGATAATAACCTTATAATGACTTTGCTTGCGGTTTTAAGGCTAAGTCAAAACCACATGCCTGAGCATATTTTAGGAGAGTAGACCAATTAGGGTTAGCACCTCCTTTTTCCAAACGACTGATATTACTTTTTTGAGTGTGCATTTTCTTAGCAATTTCCTCTTGAGTTAGACTAGCTTTGGTGCGCATTGTTAAGAGTTGATCCACTAAGTTGAATTCACTTTCAAGTTTTTCATACTCAGCCATAACTTCTGGATTCGCTAATGCGCGCTCTTTTAACTTTTGAAGGCTCATAATTTTTTAACCTCTTTTTGTCGTTCACGGGCAATTACTAATACTCGGTAATAAAAAGCGCTTGATGCGCCCTTTATTTAAACGCCACATTCTTCTAGCTCGTGGCGGCTGGCCACCGCCAGAAAGTGACTACGGTCTTTGTATTGCCCCTGCGAGGCTTTTACTCGGGAGTCTATTAATTGAATAAGCCCATCTGGTAAGCTCACGTTAATCCGCTTCGGCTTACCCATGAACTCGGTTAAATCCACATCTAACAACAACCAGCCATCACAATGGTCATAATCTGCAAGCTCACGATAAGCGCGTGGCCCCAAGTCTTTAATGCTGTCGGCGTTTATGCCATTACTCACCATCTCCTCTACTACCATGGCGATAGCTTCGGTGGCCATGGTCTTAACTTGTGCTTCGCTATCAGCAGCGCCAAAGCAGACGTAATCATCATTGCATAGCGCAGGCACTACTAGGCCGAGCGCTTCCCCATCGCGTGATGGATATTCAACACCGACTGAAAACAACATAAGCACCTCCGCTAAATCTATGTCAGGCAAGGAACGGGGGGATTAAATCCCCGCCGCTTTCTTAATGGACTTGAGAGTTCCAACAGGTAACGACTTTTTAGGATGCGGGACGACAAACTTTTTGCCTGTCATCGGTGAGTACTATATCTGGTGGCTCCCTTTCCGTTCCAGTTCGCAGCCTGCGGTCATCAATTCCTTGATCAGGTCACCTGACGTCATCTAACCTCCTAATCAAGTGCTATAGGCAGACACACTAATACACACAAAGGCAAGGTGCATGCACTAGCACATATAAAAAATGGAATTAGAGATAGTAGCTCCCCACCCGCGTGGCTGATCATCTAAAGCTGATCACGTTAGAACTGATCATACTGGTGGCCCAGATAGCTAGACTGAGGGCGTCAAATGACTAGAGCGACTAAATCAGATAACTAGAGCGTTAAAAACAGTAGTGGATAACTCATGTTTTAAAGAAAATCATCTTCAGGAACAGAAAAATAGGCGAACTTTACGCCATTAGTGACGTGATAACGTGGTTTTGTCGTGGCTCGCCACAATGTGGCTTGAACTAGGCGTTTAAATAGGGTGATCGGGTATCAGGAGAGTAATGCAGAAGAAGAGAAAACCGTTAAGTCTTGCTGAGTTGTTTGAGTTCGTCGGGGGTGATGTCCAGTTGAGTGGCCATGCGTAATAAATTACGCTCTGCTTGTTGTTGCTGTTTACCGTGGGCGGCGCGCTTATCTAATATTTTTTGGTTTTTGTACGTCGAAAGCTGACCATCAATAGCGGCTAAAATGGCTTTTTGGCGCTCCACGGCTCCCACAGATGCCGCGGCGGTGGCGGTAGCTTGCTGATAATCGGGTTTCAGCGTAATCAAACGACCGACAAAACTAACGACTTTGCGGCTAGCAATCACGCCGGCGTTTAGCAAGCTGGTAACGAGATGACCGGCATTTTTAGCGGTGGTGCCAATTTTATCGGCTAGCCGTTGGTTACTGATAGTAACGATTTGGTAACTGCTAATGATAGCGGCGGCCAGCTGAGCCTGTGGGGCTAAGTGCTTAACCCGCAATAACACATCAGCACTCAGATAGTGCCACTGCTTATTAATGGCATTGAGATAGTGCGGGGTGAGCTGTGCCTCCATACCATGGGTAGGGTTTGTAAACTGGTATACTAATGGCACAAACTAAGCGTATAGATAAACAAGGGAACTCATCATGGTCGAGAAACAAGTGAAAGATGTGAACGATGAAATTTGGGAAGGGCTGGCCGAGTGGGAGAACTCACCCAACAATAACGCCGCACAAGAGATGCTAGATGAAGGGCACCCCATTTACTATGCCGAATACGATATGCCAGCCGACATCATGATCAAAGAATACCCTGATGGTAAAAAAGAACTCATTAAAGTGAATGATGATGGGGTGGTAGAGGTGCTAAAAGAGCTATGACACAGCGCCGACCTAATTTGTGGGTGATCGCAGGGCCCAATGGAGCAGGTAAATCCACGTTGGTGGAGCGGTTTAGCATTGATAGTAAGCTGCCAGTGGTTAACCCTGATAACATCGCTAAAGAATTGGCTGGCCCACACAAGGAGCTTGCTGCTGGTAAGTTAGCCATCCAAGAGCGTAATAGGTTGTTGAAACAAAAGGTCAATTTCGCCTTTGAAACCACCTTAACCGGTAAAAACGAGCTTAACTTTATGCGCAAAGCAAAAGCCGAGGGCTATAAAGTTAATCTGCTTTTTGTGGGTATACCAAGTCCCAATGTTTCGTTGATGAGGGTTGCGGCTAGGGTGGCGAGAGGCGGGCATAATGTACCTAAAGAAGATATTTTTCGCCGTTATAACCGCAGTATGACCAACTTACTGGATGCCATAACAGTGAGTGAGCGTTACTATATTTTTGATAACACCACCAAACAAGCCAAGCTACTAGCAAGTAAAAGTCATGGCCGCGTTAAGCATAACGTCAAGAGCTTGCCTGGTTGGTTTAAAGACGTAGCAGCAAATGCGCCTGAACTTGCCCCCAAGGTGCCCCGAGCGCTCCAAATAGACGACGAACTTGAGCTTTAGTTTGATGAGTGTAAGGAGAGACTGAGTAAGTCTTTTACTGAAGCACAAAAAGAAGGGCTGCTTAATGCCATGCGTTCGGATCCCATTGCGATGAGTGACGTTGTGGCTGAAACATGCCAAAGATACAGTAGAGGATATTGCTAGCATTGCACTGTGTGATAGCATCGACAGCCAAGTCAGTGTTGTGAGCATCGTCATGATTGGATAGACCAGCGCTTGCTGCG
>JAAYRH010000041.1 GCA_012518835.1 Aeromonadales bacterium
GTACATCATCTACATAAATACCGGTGCCGATGATCCAGCCCCAAGGCACAAAAGACTCTACATAAGAAATTTTAGCCACCGGTTGGGCATGGTCGGGTTTAGGCCATAAATAATCAACAAAGCCCTTGCCGGCGTTGCGTCCTACCTTCGCCATTTCACTAAATAATGCCTTGCCGTCGGGATCACTGTAGCGACTCACATCTTCGCCGTTGAGTTTGCTATTCATGGGATGCAATACCATGCGTGGCTGATAGTCGGTTATCCAAAAGTAATCGTTATCGCCATAACGAACTTGGTTAATAGCCGCTAAGGCCTGCTGTTGAGCTTGGGCTTGGCTTAAGGTGCCGGCTTGCTGTTGACGATAATAGCCTTGGGTGAGGCTGACCATAGATTCAACTTGGTGTTGAGCTTGGGCTCGCTTTTCGTCCATTAAGCCTTGATAAAAAAGCCACAGCATTAACAAGGTTACAGTAAGTAAGCCTACCGCTAGTACCAATAAATTAAGATAAAGTCGTTTTGCAATGGAGAGTGAGCGCAGTATTTTCACGAGTGGTTCCTTTCCTAAGTTCCCAGCAGTCAGTTGCCGCGATACAGCTTATAAATAAAGCTTGAATAATTTCGACTTATCGCATTTACCGAGGAGGTTGTCCCTTAGTAATTAGTCTAAATGAGTCCCCAACACGGATATCACTCTTTTTTAGTCAATATTAAGCAATAAGAAAGGCTAGCTCTGGTCAAGAATAGGACTGATCTCTATAATGCCGCCATTGTTTGCTCGTCCCTTAGTTTATAGTGGCGCTTTTTGTACCAGTTACAGTGAAAAAACGGGCAACGGTGACCATTCAATCTCGAAAGCTAACACCAAAGGTTCTTTTTATGTCCAACAAATTCGTCGTCACATGGGATTCGTTTCAGCGCGAAACGCGTAGATTGGCTGAACGTCAACTTCCAGCTAGCCAGTGGAAAGGCATTATTGCTGTTACTCGAGGTGGCTTGGTGCCAGCCGCTATTATGGCGCGCGAGTTAGGAATACGCCACGTTGATACCTTGTGTATTGCCAGTTACGACCACAACCAGCAGCGTGCCGACTTACAGGTGATTAAGCGGGTAGATGGAGACGGTGAAGGTTATTTGATCGTCGACGATCTGGTGGATACGGGTAATACGGCGCGGGTGATCCGCGAAATGTATCCTAAGGCGAAGTTTATTACGGTATTTGCTAAGCCAAAGGGTGAGCCTTTAGTGGATGACTTTGAAGTTGCCGTGACGCAAGATACCTGGATTGAGCAACCTTGGGATATGGGTGTGGTGTTTGCTACCCCTTTGTGTGAACAGTAATAGCCATTAGCATAAATAGATTAGGCTAGCAGGTCACTCGAATTACATTACTAAAAAGGCTCCACGTGAGCCTTTTTTCATGTGGGAAGGGACGACTAGATGACGAGTCTTTACCCTTGCCCAAAAAAGCGTTACATATAGTCATTGTGAACAAGGAGGTTTCATGACCCTTAATAAAGTTACCCATCGTCGGTTAATTCGTCAATTTGCTGCACTAGGCCCTTACTTGCGAGAGCTAAAGTCTACCGAGACAGAATATTTTTTCGACAGTTTGTCGGTTTGTGTGAGTGCTAAGCCAGAGCCTGATGTGCGTGAGTTTTGGGGATGGTGGTTATTCTTGACCACCCAAGATGGGCAACATTTTGAATATCATTATCACTTAGGCTTATACGAAGCCGACGGTCACTGGGTAGAAAAGCCCATACCCAAAACTCATCAAGCGGAAGTGACACGGACGCTGCGAGATTTTTACGATAAATTGGATGGCTGTTTAAGCGAGCTTTCGTTGAGCATGAGCTCAGCAGCCAGCTTAGGCGCCGAACATCTACTGAGCTCTGTCTAGTTTAGGTAAGCGCTTGCTATGCACTTTGCTGCCCGTCGCGAACAGAGCGTTGTTTATTTATTATTTTGCCGGCCTTGCCGGCATTGCTGTTAGTAAGGAGCCGCTGGGCTGTTCATGAAAGGCAAAACCATAGTAGTCAAACTCGGTACGAGTGTGCTCACCGGAGGCACCTTGTATCTCGATCGCGCCCACATGGTGGAGTTAGTACGCCAATGTGCCAGTTTACAGCGTGCCGGCCATCAAATTATCGTGGTCACCTCAGCGGCGATTGCTGCGGGTCGCGAGCATTTGGGTTTTCCGGAGCTTGCTTCTACCATGGCCAATAAGCAAATGTTGGCCGCGGTGGGACAAACCCAGCTTATTCAAACTTGGCAAACCTTATTTAATTTATATGGTTTGCATGTTGGACAAATTTTGCTGACGCGCGCCGATCTGGAAGACAGAGAACGCTTTTTAAATGCCCGCGATACTTTGCGGGCGTTATTAGATAATCGCATTATTCCGGTGATTAACGAAAACGATGCGGTGGCGACGAATGAAATAAAAGTCGGGGATAATGATAACTTGTCGGCCCGCGCCGCGATTTTAGCCGACGCCGATTTATTGATTTTATTAACCGATCAAAAAGGCTTATTTACCGCCGATCCCCGCAATAATCCCGATGCGCAACTAATAGAAGAAGTGCAAACCATAGACGATACGCTACGTAAACTGGCCGGTGGCAGTATTGGTGGGCTAGGTACGGGTGGCATGGCCACTAAGTTACAGGCGGCCGATGTGGCGCGCCGCGCTGGGATTGATGTCGTCATTGCCACCGGCCAAGTGCCTGAGGTGATTGGCCGCTTAGCGAAAGGCGAGCGAATAGGTACTCGCTTCCCCGCCTTGGCATCGCCCTTAGAAAGCCGTAAACGCTGGATTTTAGCCGGCCCGCCGCCCCACGGTGAAATACATATTGATGCGGGCGCGGTAGTCGCAGTACGTGAACACGGCTCGAGTTTACTACCTAAGGGGATTGTGCGTATTGACGGGGATTTTCGCCGCGGTGAAGCAGTACGCATTGTAAACCCAGAAGGGCGAGAGCTGGCGCGAGGAATTTGCCGTTATGACGCGCTGGATCTTAATCTCATTAAAGGACAACACTCAGAACACATTGAATCTCTACTGGGCCATGGTTATGGCAATGTGGCGATCCATCGTGACGATTTAGTGCTTTTGTAGGAGACAACATGAACTTAGAACAGATGGGGCAAGCGGCACAAGCGGCGGCCTATGTATTAGCGGACAGCTCAACACAAACCAAAAACCACGCGTTATTAGTGATGGCCGATGCCCTAGAAGCCAACGCCGAGGCTATTTTAGCGGCGAATGAGCAAGACTTAGCCGCCGCGCGCGATCAGGGTATCGATGCTGCCATGCTCGATCGCTTAATGCTTAACCCAGAGCGGTTAGCGGCCATTGCCAGCGATGTACGTAATGTGGTGTCACTGCAAGACCCTGTCGGTGCTGAGCTCGACTCTCGCGTACTTGAAAATGGTATGCGCCTATCTCGCCGTCGTGTGCCGTTAGGCGTGGTGGGGGTGATTTATGAAGCGCGCCCTAATGTCACTATCGATATTGCGGCTTTATGCCTTAAAACCGGTAACGCCAGTATTTTACGCGGCGGACGAGAGACTTTTAATACTAACCAGGAGTTAGTGAAAGTGATCCAGCAGGCGCTACAAAGCAGTGGCTTGCCCACGGCGGCGGTGCAATACATTAGTGAGCCGGGTCGCGAGTGGGTTAATGGTTTACTGAAGCTCGATCAATACGTGGATATGATTATTCCACGGGGTGGCGCTAACTTGCACCGTCTGTGTAAAGAGCACGCCACCATACCGGTTATTATTGGCGGGTACGGTATTGGTCATATTTATGTGGATGACAGTGCCGACTTAACCCGTGCCATTGAAGTGATTGATAATGCTAAAACCCAGCGCCCCAGTGTGTGTAATACCATTGATACTTTACTCGTACATGAAGCCATTGCTGAGCAGCTATTGCCTTTACTAAGTGCGCGTATGGCAGAAAAAGGCGTGCAGCTCGTCGCCGATGCGCCCACGCTTGCGCTATTAACATCTGGGCCCGCAAGCGTGCGTGCTGCTACAGAAGAAGACTTTGATACCGAGTGGTTAGGGCTGACCTTAGGCGTTAAACAAGTCGCCGATGTGGATGCGGCGTTAGCGCATTTGCGCAAACATAACGCCAGTCATTCTGATGCCATTTTAACCAGCACGTTAAGCCATGCCGAGCGTTTTATTAACGGTGCGCCGTCGGCGGCAGTGTATGTGAATGCCTCTACTCGTTTTACTGACGGTGCTCAGTTTGGTTTAGGTGCAGAAGTGGCGGTATCGACGCAAAAGCTGCATGCTCGTGGTCCGATGGGCTTAGAAGAGCTCACCAGTTATAAGTGGATTGGCCAAGCGGATTATTTGATCCGCGATTAATCAATAACGCGAGA
>JAAYRH010000042.1 GCA_012518835.1 Aeromonadales bacterium
GCCATACTGACTAAGCTTTGTCGGGTATGACCATGGCAAATCGCGACCGCTAAACCATCGGCGGCATCCTCTTGTGGGGTACCAGGTAAGCTAAGCAAGCGCACTACCATGTGTTGCACTTGGGTTTTGTTAGCGCCGCCTTGCCCTACTACCGATTGTTTAATTTGCCGTGCCGAATATTCTGCTACTTCTAATCCTGCATTGGCTGCCGCAACAATGGCGGCGCCGCGGGCTTGACCTAGTTTAAGCGCTGAGTCGGGGTTTTTCGCCATAAATACCTGCTCAATGGCGAATAAGTCGGGCTGAAATTGCAAAATAATTTCACTGACACCGTCATAAATTTTCTTTAACCGCGGTGCCAGCTCTTTATCGGTCATGCGAATACAGCCCGAGCCGAGATAATGGATTTTATTGCCTTGCTGGCGCACCACACCGTAACCGGTAATGCGCGAGCCAGGATCGATACCTAAAATAATGGTCATCAGTGATAGCAGTAAGCATTAAGCGCTAAGCCCTAAGCAAGCCAACGAGAACGATAGCGCCGATGAAAGCGAGCGCAGGCTCGCTTTCGTATTACCGACTTTCTCATCCTGCTACTTACTTCAGGCTTCTAGCTTTAAGGCTTATAGCTGCGCCGCTAATTCGTCAGAAATATCCGCATTGTGATAAACCTCTTGCACATCGTCGGCATCTTCTAACATATCGATCAATTTCATAAACTTCGGCGCGGTTTCTTCATCAAGCTCGGCATAAGTTGATGGGATCATGGTTACTTCTGCGTTGACAGATACTAACCCAGTAGCATCTAGTGCATCTTTTACGCTGCCAAAGTCTTCCCACTGGGTGTACACATCAATAGCGCCATCATCGTGCACTTCAACATCGTCGGCACCGGCTTCTAGCGCCGCTTCCATCATGGTTTCTTCATCGACATCTTGGTAGCTGATCACGCCCTTTTTCTCAAACAAATAAGCCACTGAGCCATCGGTGCCTAAGTTGCCGCCATTTTTAGAAAACGCATGACGCACTTCCGACACCGTACGGTTACGGTTATCGGTCATACATTCCACCATCACTGCGGTGCCTGCCGGACCATAGCCTTCATAAATCACGGTTTCTAACTCAGCACCTTCCAACTCACCCGAGCCACGCTTAACCGCGCGGTCAATGGTATCGCGCGTCATGTTATTCGACAGCGCCTTGTCTACTGCCGCACGCAAGCGAGGGTTAGTAGTGGCATCACCGCCCCCTTCGCGCGCAGCGGTGGTCAGCTCACGAATAAGCTTAGTGAAGATTTTACCGCGTTTAGCATCCTGTGCGGCTTTACGGTGTTTGATATTGGACCATTTACTATGACCTGCCATCAGTACTGTCTCCCAACGTATCTTGTGCCGCGATCAATCGCTCGATCGCCAATTTATTTGTCCAAGAGCTGGCTTGCTCTTTTGCCTCGGCAAACGGCAGCCAGCGCTGTGCTATATGCTCAGTCAACACCACTGTTTGTGGCGTTGGTAGAGATAAATAAAATTCATATTCCCAGTTATGGGTCACCCCTGGGCGATAGCGATGCCGCCACCGAGGGTAAATTTCAAAGCGCACCCGTCGTCCAGTTTCAATTAACTGCACGCCCTCACCCAGCACAATACCGGTCTCTTCTGCCAGCTCACGCTCGGCAGCCTGCATGCGGGTTTCTCCGACTTCTAGGCTGCCAGTCACCGACTGCCAAAAATCGGTATTGTCTTGGCGTTGCAGCAATAACACCTGATCGTGAGTGTGGATCAAGATCAACACTGATTCTGGGTGCTTATAGCTCATGCTTATTTTTCCGACGCTGCCGGCTTCGCCGTAGGCAAGTCGGTACGAATCGCTAACTCTGCTAATGACTCTGGATTCGCCAAGCTCGGCGCATCGGTCAGCAAGCACGACGCGGTAGTCGTTTTTGGAAACGCAATAACATCGCGAATATTATCGGTACCACTTAACAGCATCACCAAGCGGTCTAAACCAAAGGCCAAACCGGCATGAGGTGGCGCACCGTACTTCAGCGCTTCTAACAAGAAGCCAAATTTCTCTTGTTGCTCTTGGGCCTCAATACCCAATAAGCGAAATACCGTGGCTTGCATCTCGCCATTATGAATACGCACCGAGCCACCACCCACTTCGTAGCCATTAATTACCATGTCATAAGCATTTGCCAGTGCGGTTAACGGCGCCTCGGCTAGCTGCTCAGCCGTTACTTCTTTAGCAGCAGTAAAGGGATGATGCATGGCGTATAGACGGTTATCTTCTTCTTCAAACATCGGGAAGTCCACTATCCACAGTGGCTTCCAGCTGTCTTCAAATAAGTCTAAATCTTTACCCAGCTTCAAGCGCAGCGCGCCCATAGCATCACTAACTACTTTGCCAGAGTCAGCACCAAAGAAAATCGCATCGCCATCGGTAGCACCAGTGCGCGCCAGCAACTCAGCAACAATATCTTCGGTTAAAAACTTAGCAATCGGCGATTGTACGCCCTCCAGCCCGTTAGCAGCTTCGTTCACTTTTAACCATGCCAAGCCCTTGGCACCGTAAATACCGACAAATTTGCCATATTCATCAATTTGCTTACGCGATAACGCTGCGCCACCCGGTACTTTTAACGCCGCCACTCGGCCTTTAGCGTCATTGGCTGGGCCAAAAACACTTTAAAGTCGATGTCTTTTACTAAGTCGGCAATATCCACTAGCTCAGTAGCAATCCGCAGATCTGGCTTATCGGAGCCAAAACGACGCATGGCTTCGGCATAGGTCATCACCGGAAAAGCTCCTAAGTCGACCCCCGCCACGTCTTGCCATAATTCAGTGACTAACTGCTCCATGATTTCTCGTACCTGTTCGGCACTCATAAAGGAGGTTTCTACGTCTATCTGGGTAAATTCGGGCTGACGGTCGGCGCGCAAGTCTTCATCACGAAAGCACTTTACAATTTGATAGTAGCGATCAAAACCGCTCATCATTAATAGCTGCTTAAATAACTGCGGTGACTGGGGCAGTGCGTAAAAATAGCCTTTATGAACGCGGCTAGGCACTAAGTAATCTCGCGCTCCTTCTGGGGTGGCTTTGGTCAGCATCGGCGTTTCTATATCTAAGAAACCATGATCGTCCATAAAACGGCGCACTTTGCTGGTCACCTTGGCACGGGTCTTTAAAAATCGCGCTTGCTCGGGGCGGCGCAAGTCTAAGTAGCGGTACTTAAGGCGCTGCTCTTCTGAGTTATTTTGATTATGATCCAACGGCAACGCTTCTGACTTATTAATAATGGTCAGCTCATGTGCAAAAATCTCCACGGCACCGGTAGCCATGTCTTTATTGACTTGCGACTCGGGGCGGGCACGCACTTCACCTGTTAGCTGTATACAAAATTCCGCACGCAAGGTGGCGGCTTTATCGTAGGCTTCGGCTTTATCAGGATCAAAAAATACCTGTACTATGCCGTCTCGATCGCGCATATCGATAAAAATAAGCCCGCCTAAATCACGACGACGATGAACCCAACCACTTAAGGTAACGTTCTGGCCAACCAGAGCCGCATTAAGCTGCCCGCAATAATGAGTGCGCATGAATTTTTCCTATGATAAAGCCGTACAGAAAACCACTGCACAGCATGAATTTGTCAGCAATAGCGCGCTAGTATAATGGAAAACATCAAGCTCGGTAAAATCATACTGCTTAGTGTTTGTTTTAAAGATAAATAAAATAAATCTTTCCTCCCATTAACATCAAGTATCAGGGTGGTACAATTTCTCGTATCACTAGCGCCCGACCAACATATTAAACCCAGTCAGCATTATCTTGGCGAACCGTCAGCTATATTAGCGGCACTTCCTCTTAACGCCGACGCTGGGCGGAGCTCTACTTAATTATTTAATGTAAAAAGGTGTATAAGTCATGACGTCAGATTGGCAAGCAGGTCGATTAAATAGTGAACTTAGCGAGGCAGGATTTGATACGCTCGCCGTACGCTCGGGGCAGTATCGTAGTTTTGAAGCAGAGCACAGTGAAGCCATTTTCACCACCTCCAGCTATGTGTTTCGCAGTGCCGCCGAGGCGGCAGCCAGTTTTGCTGGCGAGCGAGCGGGCAATGTCTATTCTCGTTATACCAACCCCACGGTGCGTACCTTTGAAGAACGCCTAGCTGCACTAGAAGGCGCAGAAAAGTGCGTGGCCACCGCCTCAGGTATGTCAGCGATTTTAGCCACCGTGATGAGCCTATGCAGCTTAGGCGACGAGATCTTAGTCTCCCGCAGCATCTTTGGCGCGTCTGTTAGCTTATTTGATAAATACTGTGCCCGCTTTGGTATTAACATTACCTATGTGCCCATTAATGATCTGGCTGCATGGCAAGCCGCCTGCAATAAAAATACCAAACTGTTATTTGTAGAGTCCCCTTCTAATCCGTTAGCAGAGCTAGCCGATATTCGTGCCTTAAGTGAGATTGCTCACGCCGCTGATGCGCTGCTGGTAGTGGATAACTGCTTTTGCACACCGGTACTACAAAAGCCCCTCGCCTTAGGCGCCGATATTGTGATCCACTCTGCGACTAAATATATCGATGGTCAGGGCCGCTGTATGGGCGGTGCCGTGCTGGGCAGCGCCGAGTTAATGACCGAAGTGGTGGGCTTTTTGCGCACCGCCGGCCCGACTATGAGCCCCTTTAATGCATGGGTATTTTTAAAAGGCCTAGAAACCTTGCGCCTGCGCATGAACGCCCATTGTCAAAACGCCCAACAGTTAGCTGAGTGGCTTGAGCAACAAGATAAAGTGGAAAAAGTCTATTACACCGGCCTTAGCAGTCACCCTCAGCATGCATTGGCTAAACAGCAACAAAGCGGTTTTGGCGCCGTATTGAGCTTTGAAGTGGCCGGTGATCAAGCGCAGGCGTGGCGCTTTATTGACGCCACCCGCATGATCTCTATTACCGCCAACCTAGGAGACACTAAAACCACCATTACCCACCCCGCCACCACCACTCATGGCCGCCTTGAACCTCAAGAGCGCGCGCAGGCGGGCATTAAAGACAGCTTGATCCGGATTGCCGTAGGCTTAGAAGAAGTGGCCGATATACAAGCTGACTTACAGCGCGGGTTTGATGCGCTATCAGTCAAGGCCGAGCGCTAAGCTAAGAGCAAAGTATCGATATCCTAAGCTTAGGTGCTGGGCTTAGTGCTGATAGTAAGGTGTGCGGCTTGTTGCAGATGCAGCAAGCCGCGCCGATAAAGCTGCCAAGATAATAAACCGGCAGCCAGATTCCCCAACAATACCCCGATATATAAACCACTCATCCCCGCCCAGATCGCCCCCAGCCAAATGGCCGGTAAATAGCAGACAAATAAGCGTAATACCGAAATCCATACCGCCCGCAGCGGTAGCCCCAGTGCATTACATACCGACACCATTAGCATACATACCCCAAGGGCGGCATAACTCATTGGCACCCACAGCATATAACTCATTAAGTAGGCTTCAGTTTGGCTATCTGGAGCCAGTGTTGGCGCTAATACTCCACGGCTAGCCAACCAAAAGACGGCGACGAAGACTTGTAAACCAATCACAAAGCGCACAGCGATATTCACTAAGCTTCGTACTCGCGCTAGCTGTTGAGCACCTAACAGACGGCCCACCATTGGCGGCAGTGCCATGGTTAGCGCCAGTACAATCACTATCGAAAAAAACTCCAACCGACTGCCTAACGTCCAAGCAGCAATAGCCGCACCACCAAAGCCTGCCACTAACCGCGTGGCCAATAAGGCCGCAGCACCTGGCATCAGTTGGCTAAGCATCGCTGGAATACTGATATTAACAATATCACGCAAAGCCGCTCTTATTGGCAGCTTACTTGGCTCAAAAGCCAACCAATGGCGCTTTATAATTCGGGCATACATAATCACTGAGCCCACCATACAGGCCACCACAGTGGCGTAAGCGGCGCCGGGCAAGCCCCAGCCAAAGGTAAAAATAAATAATGGATCAAGTAGCACGTTAATAACGCTGGTCACTACCATCATTAATCCAGGTAAACGAGTATCACCATGGGCCCGTGAAATACTGTTGGCAAAATACAAAAAAGCCCCTAGCCAAGCACTGGCTAACCAAGGTAGCCAGTAGCTTTCGGTGTAGGGCAATAACTCAACATCGGCGCCTAGCGCGGTGAGCAGCGGAATACGTAGCAGCCAAATAAGAGCGCACAACACCAAAGACACACAACAACCAACAATGACGACTAAGCCGCCCAGCTGTTTAGCTCGTTCGGGCTTTCCTGCTCCTATAGCACGAGAAATTAGCGCAGTAGAAGCGATGCCAATGCCGATTTGTACGCCAATTAACAATTGCTGCATGGGGAGCGTAAACCCTAACGCCGCCAGTGGCTGCATCCCCAACATACTAATAAACACACTATCTACTAGCTGAAAACTCATGAGCGCCACTACGCCAAACAGCATGGGCCAAGTCATGCTAAATAAGGCACGGGATAAAGATTGATCGGCTAAATATGTTGCAGACATAAGACTCTTAATTGCAGGGGGCTAACAAACAACCAGCCATAATAGCACTGAGTCGAGCTTTATGTGATGCTAGAATACTAACAAATAACTCCCGAACAGCTTGGCAACAAGAGTTATTAATACTTGATAAATTTATGGCTCGCACCGAATAAGGAGTGTCTATGTCGTTATATATTGGCTTGAGTCAGTGGTCTCATCCCGCTTGGCCGGGTCAGTTATTACGACGCAGTCTTAAAACTACCGAGCACCTTATTGATTATGCGCAAGTGTTTAACTCAGTAGAAGGTAATACTAGCTTATATGGCGTGCCTACTACTGCGAGCTTAGTGCGTTGGAATGAACAAACACCCAAGCATTTTAAATTTACGCTAAAGTTTCCGGCAAGCATTAGCCATCAAGGATTGCTAGCCGACAAACTCAGCGAAACACAGTCTTTTATTGAGCACTTAGCACCGCTGCGCGCCAAGCTCGGCATGTTGTTATTACAACTGCCGGCACGCTCTGGACCAGAGCAACTACCAGGGTTAGCTAAGCTACTTGACGCCTTACCCAGCGATCTCACTTGTGGCGTAGAAGTTCGCCATCCTGCCTTTTTTGCCAAAGGCGACGTTGAACGCGATCTTAATCGGTTATTAATCACCCATAATGCCAACCGTATTATCATGGACTCGCGCGCGGTATTTTCTGCGCCGCCCTCCACACCGGCATTAGCCGATGCACAGCAAAAGAAACCAAACGTACCGGTGCATATTATTAGTACCGGCAACGCCCCGATGATCCGTTTTATTGGTCATCCTGATCCCGACTATAATCCTCCCTATTGGCAGCCGTGGATCCCGCGTATTAATCATTGGCTAAGTGAAGGTAAGTCAGTGTATGTATTTATTCATACCGCAGATAACCAACAAGCCCCACAATTAGCCGCCGATATCGCCAGCGCCTTGCACCAGCCATTACCGGCTTTCCCCGGCCTAGCGCCTAGCCCCCAAGGGCAGTTGTTTTAAGTGAATGGGATGGGCAAGAGCTAGGAAAGATATAAGAAAGAGCTTGGAAAGAGATAAGCAAGAACTAGGGAAGGGATAAGCAAGAGCTAGGGAAGGGATAAGCAAGAACTGAGGAAGACACAGATCTGTGTTATCTCGTCCAGACCTTGGTCATCTCGTCCAGACCTTGGTCATCTCGTCCCGACCTTGGTCATCTCGTCCCGACCTTGGTCATCTCGTCCAGACCTTGGTCATCTCGTCCCGACCTTGGTCATCTCGTCCCGACCTTGGTCATCTCGTCCAGACCTTGGTCATCTCGTCCC
>JAAYRH010000043.1 GCA_012518835.1 Aeromonadales bacterium
AATGTTTATTTTTTGTGAGTAGATTCCGTCTGGAATATTTGGCCGACCCGTTATAGTTATATCGGGCCCAGAAGCTAATTTATCTTTAAACTGGTTATGGAATAAAGTCACCCCAGCCGTAAAACCCGCCAAGTTATCATAATGCGCACCAATTTCGGTACTAGTGCTGGACTCAGGTTCTAGATCGGGATTACCAATCGTAATGATTTCGCCTTGTCCAGTGACACCATTGATACCATCATGAAGATCGTTCAAGCTCGGTGTCTTGTAACCTTGACTCACGCCGCCTTTCAAAGTCCAATTATCGGTGGTATTCCATACCAAATAAGCGCGAGGGCTGACGTGTCCACCAAATGCATCATGATGATCATGACGAGCACCTAACGTTAAAAGCAGATCGTCTGTCAGTGACCATTCGTCCTCAGCAAATATCGCCCACGTGGTTTGCTTAAACTTTTCATCAGCTAAACCGTCGGTCATTTCTGCGTCCCAATATTGACCACCTAAAGTCATAAAGTGGCTCTCACCCAACTCGGTAGAGAACTTACTGTCCACGACCCAGTTAGTGGTTTCTAGCTCTCGTGGTGCCCCCACAATCATGTTTGGAAACCCAGGGAAAGCATCTCCTGCCTTATCTCCTGGAATGGTACGTCCTTTCGTTTTAGTAGTATTTTGCATTAAACTAGACTCAAGCGTGCCAAGGCTGAAGTGGCCTTTATGACCAATCGCTATCTGTTCGCGCTCAAAGCGTAATTCGTCAGAATAGCCTTTAGCCACGCCACCTGGCTTATCTAAGGTTCCCAGCTGGCTATCATCGTTGTTATAACGCTGCCGTGCGACTTCTCCATCTAGCCACAGCTCATGGTCATCATTAGGCGTGAAGGTTAATCGAGAGCCAATATTGTAGTTTTCACCTTCAACTGGGCTCGGGCCACGTTTACTTACACTCTCCACCTCGCCATTAGCATTAGTAAAGGTAAGATCAGACGCATTGCGGTTAAATAGCTTGCCACGAACCTGCAATCCCAGCGTATCTTCAATTAAGGGGCCGCTGGCATAAATACTCGTTTCATTACTATTGCCAAAGTCACTATGCTGTTGCAGCGTTGTTTCTAAATTAAGCGAGCCACCCCATTCTTTAGCTACTTTACGAGTGATGATGTTAATAATGCCCCCCATAGCATCTGAGCCATACAGAGTAGACATAGGGCCGCGGATCACTTCTATACGCTCAATAGCTGATACGGGTGGCATAAAGCTAGTGGCGGTTTCACCAAAGCCATTAGGCGTCACGCTACCAGCGGCATTTTGACGGCGACCATCAATAAGAATTAACGTGTAGTCGCTAGGCATACCGCGCATACTGATATTCATGCCACCAGTTTTACCTACCGCTCCCCCCACATCTACGCCTTCGATATCCCTTAACGCCTCGGCAATACTAGCGGTTTTTTTATTTTCCAACTCTTCACGTGTAACTACCGTAATACTAGCAGGAGCATCTTTCATATCCTGTTCAAATCCGGAGGCACTGACCACGACGGTATCAAAGGTTTGAGTTTTTGAGTGAGCTGGGGCCACTAATGCAGCATTGGCTAATATCATAGATATTAAGCCAGCAAGCTGAGTGGTCTTGGGTGAAGGCATTTCTACTCTCCTAAATATGGGAAACCAAAAGGTAATGTAAAGGCGAGTCATTCTCATTTAAAGCGCACTTCAGATCAATGGGTATTTTCATTTTTTTAATAAAGTTCAGTATTTCTCTAAAAATAGTGGGAATAAGTAAGGAAAAATACTATTAGGGGGCAGAAAATACGGCGAATTTAGCGCAATAAAAAAGCCAGCCCGAAGGCTGGCTTTTAATATTGCTTATTATGTAAGCATTATACTGCTTGTTGAAAAATCACCGTGTCGGCTTTTTCTACGTAGTTTGGTAGCTCGTCAAAGTTCAGATAGCGATAGGTATCGGCCGCGGTGGCGTTCAACTGTTTCGCGTATTCCTGATACTCTTCAACCGTGGGCAACTTACCATGAATAGCAGCTACTGCGGCTAACTCGGCAGACGCCAAATAAACGTTAGCGCCCTTACCTAGTCGGTTCGGGAAGTTACGAGTTGAGGTAGACACTACCGTGCTGTTATCTGCTACGCGGGCTTGGTTACCCATACACAGTGAACAACCTGGGGTTTCGATTCGCGCGCCAACCCGACCAAAGATACCGTAGTAACCTTCATCAGTAAGCTGATCGCGGTCCATCTTAGTGGGTGGTGCTACCCACAAGCGCGTTGGCAGCTGGCCTTTAAACTGATCTAGCAACTTACCGGCAGCGCGGAAATGGCCAATGTTGGTCATGCACGAGCCGATAAAGACTTCTTCGATGACTTCACCGGTTACATCCGACAGCAAGCGCGCATCATCAGGATCGTTAGGTGCACACAGAATTGGCTCTTTGATTTCACTCATGTCGATTTCTAACACATGAGCGTATTCAGCATCGGCGTCGGCTTCCATCAACTCTGGGTTAGCTAGCCACTCTTCCATGCCTTTAATACGACGCTCAATGGTGCGCTGATCGCCATAACCTTCGGCAATCATCCACTTCAACATCACAATGTTAGAAGTTAGGTATTCAGCAATCGGCTCTTTGTCCAACTTGATAGTACAACCCGCAGCAGAGCGCTCGGCAGTCGCATCGGCTAGCTCAAACGCTTGTTCTACTTTAAGTTGTGGCAACCCTTCGATTTCCACTATACGACCGGAGAACTCGTTGATTTTCCCTTCTTTGGCCACGGTTAGCAGACCATTTTGAATGCCGTAGTAAGGAATCGCATGTACCAAGTCGCGCAAGGTGATACCGGGCTGCATTTCACCCTTAAAGCGTACTAATACCGACTCTGGCATATCCAGCGGCATTACACCGGTGGCAGCAGCAAAAGCGACTAAGCCTGAACCTGCAGGGAAAGAAATCCCAATCGGGAAACGCGTATGAGAGTCACCACCGGTACCAACCGTATCGGGCAGCAACATGCGGTTTAACCAAGAGTGAATCACCCCATCGCCTGGGCGCAGTGAAACACCGCCGCGGTTCATAATAAAGTCGGGCAGCGTGTGGTGAGTGTTCACATCAATCGGCTTAGGGTAGGCCGAGGTATGACAGAACGACTGCATAGTTAAATCGGCAGAAAAGCCAAGACACGCTAAGTCTTTTAGCTCATCACGAGTCATAGGGCCTGTGGTGTCTTGCGAACCGACGGTGGTCATTTTTGGCTCACAGTACTGGTTAGGACGCACACCGGCTACGCCGCACGCTTTACCAACCATTTTCTGTGCCAAAGTAAAGCCTTTAGTAGACTCAGCCACGGGCACCGGGCGCTTAAATACCGTAGAAGGCTCTAGTCCTAGTGCTTCGCGGGCTTTGTCCGTTAAACCACGGCCGATAATTAACGGAATACGACCACCGGCACGCACTTCATCTAATAAGACGTCGGTTTTGAGCTTAAAGGTGCTTAGTACTTCATCGGTGTTATGACGGCAGATTTTACCTTCATAAGGATAAATATCGATAACATCACCGGTATTTAACTGGCTAACATTACATTCGATAGGCAAAGCACCAGCATCTTCCATGGTGTTAAAGAAGATTGGCGCAATGTTATTACCAATACAAATACCGCCGGCACGCTTGTTAGGCACAAACGGAATATCATCACCCATGTGCCATAGCACTGAGTTAGTAGCAGACTTACGGCTTGAACCAGTACCCACTACGTCCCCCACATAAACCAACGGGAAGCCTTTTTCTTTCAGCTTATCCATGGCTTTGATCGGGCCAATCACACCATCTTCGTCTGGCTCAATACCAGGACGAGCATTTTTTAGCATCGCTTGGGCATGCAGTGGAATGTCAGGACGTGACCAGGCATCTTGCGCCGGTGACAAGTCATCGGTGTTGGTTTCGCCTGGCACTTTAAACACCGTCATAGTGATTTTATCGGCCAGCGGTGCACGCTCTAAGAACCACTCGGCTGCTGCCCACGACTCCATAATTTGCTTAGCATACTGGTTGCCGGC
>JAAYRH010000044.1 GCA_012518835.1 Aeromonadales bacterium
GACATGAAAGCAGAAACCAACCATTTTGAAGTAAAGATCCCCTATGGCGCTTCTTTGATATTGAATCATGAAAAAGAAGGGACCTTACAAGGGCTTAAGTCGGTAGCTCCTGAAGACCGACCATATGTACCTATCGTGTTCTTTTCTTTTCGCATCATGGTCGGTATTGGTATGTTAATGATTTTAGCTGCAGCGTGGGGGCTATGGGCTCGTCGTCATAAGCAAGGTGCTTTTCAGAGTAAATCCTTTTTGCTGCTGATGAATTTAATGATCCCCGCCGGAGTGATTGCCACCTTATTTGGTTGGTATGTAGCCGAAGTGGGTCGCCAGCCGTGGTTAGTGACAGGCTTAGTGCGTACCATGGAAGTGGTCTCGCCACTGCCGGCAGAGCGGGTATTGTTTTCACTGACTTTGTTCGTGTTAACCTACAGTATCTTGTTGCTAGTGTATCTGTTCTTTATGGCTAAGCTAGTGCGTAAAGGGCCTCCCAGCATGGCCGACTTAGAGCAGAATATGGTGGATATTAATGCGCCCAGCTTTGCTTTGGAATGGGTAAAGAAACTGCAACACGACGTAGTGGAGAACTAAGATGGAGCTGGCACTATTTTACTATTTATTACTGGGTTTTGCGGTCTTAATGTACGTGGTACTAGATGGTTTCGATCTTGGCTTAGGCATCTTGTACCCCTGGTTTAAGAGTGAAAATGAGCGGGATCATATGATGCGCTCTATCTCTCATGTATGGGACGGTAATGAAACCTGGCTGGTGTTTGGTGGGGTGGTATTATTTGCCGCTTTTCCTGCGGCTTATGCGGGGATCCTGTCAACCTTATACATTCCTATTATTTTAATGTTGATCGGGCTTATTTTTCGCGGTGTAGCCTTTGAATATCGCTTTAAATCGACCCGTTCTAAAAAACTATGGGATCTGTCTTTTTCTTTAGGCTCGGCGGTGGCCACCTTTTGCCAAGGCGCGATTTTAGGGGCAGTAGTGCAGGGCGTAGAGGCCGGCGAGCAAACCGCATTACAATGGTTAAGTCCGTTTGGTATTTTTACTGGCCTTTCGCTCATGGTGGCTTATGCCTTGTTGGCTTGTTGCTACTTAGTGCTAAAAAGCCGCGGTGATATTATGCGTCGCGCGGCGCACTTAGGACGCAGGCTAGTGGTGGCGATGATGGTTATTTTAGCCATGGTGAGTATGTGGACTTTGCTAAGTAACGCTGAAGTGCGAGCCCGTTGGCTTGAAGGATATAACTATATTTGGCTGGCGCCACTCCCCTTGCTCAGTGCGGCTTTTGGCTGGTTATTATATCGAGACCTCGACGGTGAGCCTCATGAAACTCGCCCCTTTTGGTTAGCTGCGGGTTTGTTTGTCATGGGCTTTTCTGGCTTAGTGGTTAGCCTGTTTCCTTATATTATTCCGCATCAGCTTACCTTTATGCAGGCCAGCGCACCTGACTCGAGTATGGCGTTTTTATTGCCGGGAGTATTGATATTCTTGCCGCTGATTGGTGCATATACCTTATGGGGATACCGTATTTTCTCCGGTAAGGTGGAAGACTTTGAAGAAGGTTATTAAATAATGTCCGCTTCTAATCTTAAAAAAAGATGGCTGTGGTTTGCGGCGCTCTATCTGGGCGGCGTTATCGTACTTGCCCTGTTTGCTGCTTTGATTAAGTTAGTGTTTGGCATTTAAAGAGAGAGTTAATAAAAGCGCCTAAGAGCGCTTTTTTAATGAATGACACGCCATGACGCGGTTAAAGGTAAAAAGAAGACTTTAAGGATCCTTTTACCTTAAACTATATTTTTGTAGCAAAATGCATTTATGATAGTGAATAATAAATTCTAATAATGGTTAGAGGTAGTACATGAAAAAATTAACCACATTAATGTTATCGTCGGCGGCGTTGTTGGTATTAAGCGGCTGTAACCCTCAGCAAGATACAGAGCCCATGGCGGCAAATGAAGAAGCAAGAAGTGTCCTCATGCAGTGTGGTGAGCAAAGGATCACCGGTGAGTTTGCCGGAGAGAAAGCGACAATAACTCTAGCCGATACCACCTACGAGTTGCAGCAAGTAAAATCTGCAGACGGCGCTCGCTATCAAGTGGCCGATGATGAAAGCACCGAGTTTTGGTCTAAAGGTGATACGGCACAGTTAACCGTAGAAGGTAAAGCCTACCCTGAGTGTACCTCTGCTCCAGAAGCACTATTAATGGGCAGCGAGTGGCAGCTTATCGAACTGGATGGTAAGAAAACCGAGGTAGTGGCACAAGGAGAAGCCACAGAAGAAGAAGCCGCCGTGGGAAGCCTAAACTTTGGTGATGATGGCCGAGTTTATGGTCGCGCTTTTTGTAATAATTTTACCGGTAGCTACCAGCTACAGGGCGATAAGCTAGAAATATCTGAAGTGGCCAGCACCATGATGATGTGTGACGAGGCGGCGATGAAGCAAGAGCAGACTATGCTGGATATTTTAGGTAACAGCGAGCAATTAGCGCTGACTACCGAGGGTAACTTGGTTATTACTACCACCGATGGTCGTGCGCTAACGGCTAACTAAGTCAGTTAATATAACGGCGATGTTTCTTAACGCCGATCTTGCCCACGCAGTGGTGAGATCGGCGTTTTTCTATTAAGGAGTAAGCAGCGAATCCGTTTTAGCCGCCATAATAAAATCATTATGGTGTAAGCCCTTAATGGCATGGGTCCACCAAGTGACGGTAACTTTCCCCCACTCTAATAATAATGCTGGATGATGCTGCTCTTGCTCTGCCAGCTCAGCCACTTGATTAGTAAAATCCCAAGCTTGTTTAAAGTTTTTAAAAGTAAATTCTCGCTCTAGCTGTTGCACACCGCCACGGCTAAGCCGATGCCACTGGGGCAAGAATTGTAATAGACGCGCTTGTTCTTGCTCATCCACCACGGGGGCGCCCGCATGGCAGGCGATACATTCTTGTTTAGCAAGCTCACTCATCTTTAAACTCCTTAATAAATGATTCGATTAAGAGTGGGATTGTTGGGCATTCGCTTTATCAGCGGCCGCCAGCTCCACACCAAATACCTGAGCTAAGTAGTCTAAATAACCCGCATCATCACACATGGCTTTACCTGGGCTGTCGGAGAGTTTAGCCACTGCCTGCCCATTACAGCGTGTCATTTTTAGCACGATATTAATGGGGTTGTGCGGCATTAAATCATTGGTTAAATGAGTGCCAATACCAAAGGCAGGTTTACAGCGCTCGCGAAAACGCTCATATAAATCCAGTGCACTGTGCATGGTTAAACCATCACTATAGACGAGTGTTTTGCTGCGAGGATCTATCTTTAAGCGTTGATAATGAGCTAATGCTTTTTCGGTCCACACTACTGGATCACCTGAGTCTTGGCGTAATCCATCGAATAGCTTGGCAAAGTAGAGATCAAAATCTCGAATAAAGGCATCCATCCCCACCACATCGGTGAGGGCAATGCCTAACATGCCTCGGTATTCATGTACCCAGGCTTCTAGCGCCATGCTTTGACTGTCGATGAGCCGTGGGCCCAGCGCCTGAAAGGCCTGCATAAATTCATGGGCCATAGTACCGACGGCTTTAAGGTTCAAACGCCGCGCTAAGTCGAGGTTGCTAGTGCCGGAAAATTGCACCGGTAATTCAGCGGCTAAGGTGCGCACCACCTCTTCTTGCCATTGGCGCGAGTAACGACGACGGGTACCAAAGTCAGAAAAACGAAACTCCTCAGGGTGAGGGTGTTCCTTAACCAGCGCAATTTTATCTTGCAAGCGAGCTTTAGCGGCTGGCCAGTCGGGCTCAGGATTATGGTGACGACAATATACCTCACTAATAATCGCCAGTAAGGGCACTTCAAATAAAATAGTATGTAGCCATGGCCCCTTAATCACTAGCTCTAGCTGACCTTGCTCACAGTGCACCTCAATAAAGCGTTCATCTAACTGAAACAGTCGTAAAAAGTGAATAAAGTCGGACTTTATATATTCCAACTGGCTTAAGTAAGCTAACTCTTCTTCGGTTAAACGCAGCTGACATAAATGGGTAATCTCTTGTTTTATAGCTGCTAGGCATTCGGTAAAGTCGAGATTGGGATTACGGCTGCGAAAATGATATTCCACTTCTGCCGCAGGATGCTGATGCAAGACCGCTTGCATCATGGTGTATTTATAAAGATCGGTATCAAGTAGTGAGCGTATCACAGGCTCAGTCATGGGCTTGCTCCAATTGGCTGCAATTATCAATAAGATAGGCGCCGTGAGCGCTCAGCTCAGCAAGCGCGGCGTCGGTGGTGTCTTTGGCTACGCCTCGGGTCGCGGCGCGGTTGATAATCACCGAAAATCCCGCCTTAAGCAGCTGCAAGCCGGTGTGGCGCACACAATAATCGGTGGCTAAGCCGCCTATTAATACCGTACTAATGTGCTCGGCGCGTAAATACTCAATCACACCGGTACTTAATCGCTCGGCTAAGTCGTGATAACAGGCGCCGTAAGGATGCATGTCTAGCTCGACGCCTTTCCACACAAAAAAGTCATAGGCACTGGGATGGGGTAGATCGGCTAAAAACTCAAAGCCTTTGGTGCCCGGTACTGCATGGCTAGGCCAGCGAATATCCACATTATCGCCGTCTACCTCACTAAAGGGAGGCTGCTGTTCATTACTGACCCAAATTGCCTGAGGTGAGTGGGCATCTTTAGAGCCCAATCTAATGCGCGCAAACTGGGCTTGGCGGTTAAGTTCCTCGGCAATAGTGTCGCCTTCGGGCACCGGCAGTTCATTAGGACAACGAGGGGTAAAGGTATATTGCGCGTCGACATCAAAGCTGGCGACCTGATCTTTAGCAGCGAGTTGCATATCTTTGCTCCTTTTTTAATAACTATGATGAGGATTTGATTAAGTATCCTCTTATTTGTGGTATCTTCCCCTTTATTAACCCAAAGGGGAATGACATGAGCGAACAGCATCAACAACAGTATCAACGCTTTCTCGACGAAGTAGCCGCCAACCAAGTAATGTGGGGGCTAAGTTTTGGCGACGAGTGGGTGGTTTGTGAGTCATCTGAGTTTGAAGATACCGAAGTTATGCCGGTGTGGTCTAGCGAATCTGAAGCAAAAGCCCAATGTATCGACGAGTGGACCGAATATGTTCCATTTGAAATTACCTTAGCTGAGTTTTTAGAAGTCTGGGTTGAAGATATGTCGGAAGACGGAGTTCGTATTGGTCCTAACTGGGATGCGGATCTCGACGGTCTTGAGCTAGATGTGCTGGAGCTTGTAAAAGCACTTGCCTGATCATCAGCCCACTTTGGGTCACAGCCCGTCTCACTATGTGAGGCGGGCTGTTTTGTTATCTAGGCCACAGAAGCAGCAGTTCACGTATTCATCATTGCCAAACTCTGGCTTAATAGTGTCATGATCACCACCTATTGAGGGTATATCTTGGCACTTTCTCCTTATATGGCCTATCAAGCCGCACTCGAGGCCGGCTTTAAACCCGATCCCGCTCAACAAGCCGCAGCCCAAAGCTTAGAACGTTGTTATCAACAGCTGCAAGCTGGTGAGCCTGAAATACCAGGGGTGTATTTATGGGGGCCGGTAGGGCGAGGAAAAACTTGGCTTATGGACCGTTTTTTTGCCAGCCTATCGGTACCGGCGCAGCGCCTGCACTTCCATCATTTTATGCGTTGGGTACACCGTCGTTTGTTTCAACTAACCGGGCAAGCAGATCCACTGACCATTTTGGCAAAAGAGTTGGCCAGAAAAGTACGGGTACTGTGTTTAGACGAGTTATTTATTAGCGATATTGGCGATGTGATGCTGTTGAGTCGCTTAATACAACAATTATTTGCCGAAGGCCTAGTGATTGTGACTACTTCTAACCAGGCGCCAGAGCAACTTTATGAAAACGGTTTTAACCGCGAGCGATTATTACCGGCCATTGATGCCATGAATCAGCATTTAGAAGTGTTAAGGGTCGATGGCGGTCAAGATCATCGCTTACACCCCGGTCGTGCCCATCCCCGTTATTGGGTAAATCAGCCCGAGGCTATAGCCAGCGCGTTTAATGAGCTAATCAGTCAAACCCAAGATAATCAAATCACTACCAAGCCGCTATCACTGGGGCATCGAGAAATTAAGGTGGTTAAGCGCAGTGAGCAAATACTTTGGTGTCGTTATAACGACCTATGCGAGCAGCCGTTAGCGTCGGCGGACTTTATTGAATTATGCGATCAGTTTCGTTACTTAATGTTGAGCGAAGTGCCCAAGCTCACCGGCGGTAAAATTCAAATGTCGATCGCTCGGGGCACCGAAGACGGTATTTTACAAGTTGCGGCCGGCGATCGAGACTTACCTGAACTGTCGTTTGCCGACGATGGAGTGCGCCGTTTTATTGCGTTAGTCGATGAATGCTATGACCGCAACATTCCTTTGTATGTCGACGCCGCTGTGCCCTTAACGGAGTTATATACCAAAGGCACCTTGGCTTTTTCGTTTCGCCGCTCGTTAAGCCGGCTGCAAGAAATGCAGCTGGCGCGTTTTGGACAATAGCTTTCTGTGGTTATAAAGATTCGTTGGACTTTTTAGTAGCGGCGTCACTGCTAGCACCTAACGCCACTAAATATTGCAAACTGGCTTCGGTAGAGGGCACTAGCTCGTTAGTGGCTTGAGCAGTAATTTTTAACATGCCGCTAGTATCGCGCTCGACAAAGCCCAGCTCTATCAGTTTATTAACTTTTCTACGCACAGTTTCGCGAGCAATACCGCTGCACTCAGCTACTGACTGAATATTAATTGGGTGTTGGGTGCGGTTTTTATTGTTATCGGTTAAAAACTCTTCATAAGTCATGGCGCGTGCTTGACGAGCAGGGAGGGCACGCGAGCCAATAATGGCCAAGATCAGCATTAAGTCTAAATCACCAAAAAACTGTTTGCGTAATACAATGAGCAATTCACCGACGGTATATTGGTGCGCATGCAAAAAGGCGAGCGTGCTGAATCAGCAGCGGCAGAAGTGGTTAAAGGCACCCAATGGCCGCTGTTAGGCGGTACCCTAGTGGGTATTTTGGCCTTTAGCGCCATCGGTTTATCACCTACTGACATGGGTGAATATGCTGGCTCACTGTTTTGGGTGATCATGTATTCCATGTTACTCAGCTGGCTATTTGCTGTGACCTTAACGCCCCTGCTGTGTGTGACTTTACTAAAAGTAAAAGTACGAGGTGCCGATGAGCCAGAAAAGCCGTCGGGTATTTTAGTACGCTATCGTGCTTTGCTTAATCTTGCGCTACGTCGTCGTCTGATCAGTGGCGGTATTATGCTAGCGCTATTAGCCAGTGCCATTATTGGTTTTGGCTGGGTACAGCCAGGCTTTATGCCTGAGTCGGCACGGCCACAGTTTGTGGTTGATATGTATCTGCCCCAAGGTTCAGATATTAAAGAAACTGCCGCCGAGCTGGCCAAAATGTCAGAGTATGTGCAAGGGCGCGAGGGTGTAACCCATGTGAGTAGCTTTGTTGGGCAGGGGGGCTTGCGCTTTATGCTGACCTACAGCCCAGAAGATCCTAACAGCAGTTATGGGCAGCTACTGATTGATGTGGACGATCCTAAGATTATCGCCGACTTAGTTGAAGACTTGCAGGCAGAGCTCTCAGAGCGTCATCCGTTAGCGGCCATTAAAGCCTGGAAGTTTATGCTGGGCCGTGGTGGCGGCAAAAAGATAGAAGCCGCCTTTAGCGGACCGGATCCGGCAGTATTGCGTGATCTGGCCGAGCAAGCGAAAATCATTATGGCCGAAGATGGTGGTGCCATTGCTATTCAAGATGACTGGCGCGATAAAACACCGGTACTACGGCCGGTGGTCGATGAAGTGGCGGCCCGGCGTGCGGGTGTGGATATTACCCAGATCAGTCAGGCCATTAACCGTGCCTTTACCGGTGAGCGCGTGGGGGTATATCGCGAAAGTGATAAGTTAATTCCCATCATCGCCCGAGCGCCGGAAAGCGAGCGTGGTTTAGCGCAAGATATTGATAACGTGCAAGTGTATAGTCCGACATACGGGTAGATAAGCAGGCATCAAACCGATTTATGCAACGCTACTCTCTATAAAATCAAAGGGTTAATCTCAAAATGCTGCTGATGATCGATAATTACGACTCTTTTACCTACAACCTAGTGCAGTATTTTGGAGAGTTAGGGCAAGAGGTGGTAGTGCGCCGTAACGATGAGATTAGCTTGGCGGAAATTGCCGATTTACGTCCGCAAGGCTTAGTGATCTCACCGGGGCCGTGTACGCCTAATGAGGCAGGTATTTCGTTAGCAGCCATTAAGGAGTTTGCGGGAATACTGCCGATATTAGGGGTGTGTTTAGGGCATCAGGCCATCGTCCAAGCCTTTGGTGGTAAGGTAGTACGAGCACGACAAGTGATGCACGGTAAAACCTCGGCTATTCGCCATCACAGTCAAGGGCTATTTGCCGACGTGCCGGATCCGCTGCAAGTCACCCGTTATCACTCGCTGATTGTTGAAGCCGCCAGTTTACCGAGTTGCTTTGAGGTTACCGCTTGGTCCGAAACCGCCGATGGCCAGCCGGATGAAATTATGGGTTTGCAGCATAAGACGCTGGCGTTACACAGTGTGCAGTTTCATCCCGAAAGTATTTTAACTGAAGGCGGACATCAGTTATTACGGAGCTTTTTAACTCAGCTCTAGAAAATATGAGTAAAAGTTGGCGTCGATAAGTGGTTTATCAGTGACAGCTAAGCAAATATTTGTCATAACATAAAACGAGATTGTTAGTTTATTGTCATCGGCGCTAACGCCGAGTTATTTAAAGGAGTAAAGCATGTCTGGTATGGCCGTCACTCGCGAGCTATTCGATCAGGTTATGGTACCCAACTACGCGCCCGCTCAGGTGATCCCCGTGCGCGGCCAAGGGGCGCGACTGTGGGACCAGGAAAATCGCGAATACATCGACTTTGCGGGTGGCATTGCCGTTAACTGCTTAGGCCACTGCCATCCCGCCCTAGTAGGGGTGCTTAAAGAGCAAAGCGAAAAGCTTTGGCATGTCAGTAATGTCTTTACTAATGAGCCGGCGTTGCGCTTGGCGAGCAAGATGGTGGATGCCACTTTTGCCGACAAGGCTTATTTTTGTAACTCTGGCGCCGAAGCCAACGAAGCTGCCTTTAAACTGGCGCGTCGTTATGCGCTCGATCATTATGGCGAAGAAAAAAACCAGATTATTGCCTTCAACCAAGGCTTTCATGGCCGTACTTTCTTTACGGTGACCGTGGGTGGTCAAGCCATTTATTCTGACGGTTTTGGGCCAAAGCCCGGTCAGATTTCCCATGTAGACTACAACGACATCGAGGCTCTTGCTGCGATAATGTCACAGCGTACCTGTGCCGTGGTGATGGAGCCATTACAAGGGGAAGGCGGCGTGATCAGTCCCGAGCCTGAATATGTAAAAGCGGTGCGTGAGTTGTGTGATAAGCATAATGCCTTATTAATTTTTGATGAGGTACAAACCGGCGTCGGTCGTACTGGTGCCTTGTTTGCTTATATGGACTTAGGCGTTACTCCCGATATTTTAACCAGCGCTAAATCGCTAGGTGGCGGTTTCCCGATTGGTGCCATGCTGACGACCAGTGAGATTGCCAAAGTCCTGACGCCGGGCACTCATGGTTCAACCTATGGCGGTAATCCATTGGCTTGTGCGGTAGCCGAGGCGGCTTTTGATATGATTAATACCAGTGCGATATTGCACGGCGTTAAAGAGCGCGAAGCATGGTTTCGTGATGGCATCGCCGCCATTAATGAAAAGTACCAATGCTTTGAGCAAGTGCGCGGCAAGGGCTTGCTGTTAGGCTGTGTGCTTAATGAACAGTTTAAAGATCGCGCCAAAGACTTTTTACAAGCGGCATTAGACGAGCAGCTAATGGTGCTGGTAGCCGGCGCTAACGTGATCCGCTTTGCGCCTTCGTTGGTGATCAGCCACGAAGATGTTACTGAAGGCCTAGCGCGCTTTGAGCGCGCGGTAGCCAAGGTCGTACAAGGCTAAATTTAACTATTATCACCCATAGCGAGGCCTAAGTGCCTCGCTTATCACGCCTTATTAAACAAGGAGTGCAGCATGTTGGTGATCCGTCCTATAACCCAAGCTGATTTTCCTACCCTTAAACAATTCGCGATAGAAAGTGGCCACGGTTTTACTTCTTTACCGGTGAATGACCAATTACTACAAGATAAAATAGACCGCTCGGTGGCGGCGTTCGCCAATCGTGCGGCGCATAAGCAAGAGGGACTCTACTTTTTTGTAGCCGAAGATACTCAAAGCGGCGAAGTGGTAGGCACCTGTGCTATTGATGCAGCGGTGGGTATGTCGGCACCGTTTTATAATTACCTGTTAGGCAAACAAGTACACAGCTCGGCACGGTTGGGTATTTATAACGTAGTAGAAACCCTGACCCTCACCAATGACTACACCGGCGTGACGGAGCTATGTACTTTATATTTACGCACCTCGGCTCGCAAAGGGCTAAATGGCCGTTTATTGTCTAAGAGTCGGTTTCTATTTTTAGCCGAGTTTGCCGAGTTATTTGATCAGCGTATTTTAGCCGAGCTTAGGGGCGTGAGTGATGAGCAGGGTAAAAGTCCGTTTTGGCGCTGGCTACAAGAACACTTTTTTACCATGGATTTTCCTACCGTCGATTACTTAAGTGGGATTGGTCGACAGGGGTTTATTGCCGATTTAATGCCTAAATTTCCTATTTACGTTAATTTATTATCTAAAGAAGCGCGAGCAGTTATTGGCCACGCCCATGAGTACAGCCAACCTGCACTACGCTTATTAACTGAAGAAGGTTTTAGCTGGCGCGGCTATGTGGATATTTTTGATGCTGGCCCCAGCGTCGAGTGTGCATTAAATCAAATACAATCGGTGCGTAATAGCCGCTGCTTTAGCGTGAAAATAGGCGAGCCGGTAAATGGTCAAACTTATTTATTAAGTAATACCCACTTTAGGGATTTTAGAGCCTTAATCGGCACGGTCAGTATTAACCAAACAACCGCCGAGGTCATCGTCTCACCGTCAGTGGCGACATTATTAAAAGTCACTAACGCAGACCGCTTACGGCTAGTGGAGGTGCAAACCAATGACGGATCATCTGCAACACACTAAACCAGTTTTGTATATCAACGGCCAATGGTTGGCCGGTGAAGCAGAGCCAATGAGCTCATATCAGCCAGCAACTAATGAAGTGCTGTGGCAGGGCGCGGCGGCCAGTGCCAGTCAAGTGAATGCTGCCGTAACGGCCGCCCAGCAGGCCGCTGCGGCCTGGTCTGAGCGCGAGGTGAGTGATCGATTAGTACTCATTAAACGTTATGGTGAGCTGTTAAGCGAGCAACAAGAAAGCATGGCGCGCCTTATTGGCAAAGAAACTGGTAAACCGTTATGGGAAAGTCGCACCGAAGTAGCGGCGATGATCGGTAAAATTGCTTTATCGGAGCGAGCCTATCAAGAACGCACTCCTAGCGAAGTTAATGCCGAACAAGGTGGCCGACGAGTGTTACGTCATCGCCCCCATGGTGTAGTAGGTGTATTTGGGCCTTATAATCTACCCGGACACTTGCCGAACGGCCATATTATTCCGGCACTATTAGCGGGTAATACCGTGGTATTTAAACCTTCAGAGTTAACGCCTAATGTGGCTGAAAAAATGCTGGAGTTATGGGATCTGGCTGGCTTACCGGCAGGGGTGATAAATCTGGTACAAGGGGGCGCCGACACCGGCAAGTTGCTCGCCGAGCACCCGGGCTTAGATGGCTTATTTTTTACTGGGTCATCTCGCACCGGTCAGCTATTACATCGCCAGTTAGCAGGTCAGCCCCATAAAATACTGGCGCTAGAAATGGGCGGCAATAATCCGCTGGTAGTAGGGGAGGTAGCTGATATTGATGCCGCTGTGTATACCATTATTCAGTCGGCATTTATTACTAGTGGCCAGCGTTGCACTTGCGCGCGACGGTTACTATTACCCAAAGGCAAGATTGGCGATCGCTTGCTGGCGCGTTTGATCGCGGTCACTAAAACCATCAAGGTAGGAGCTTTTGATGCTGAGCCTGCGCCCTTTATGGGATCACTTATTTCAGCCGATGCCGCCAAAGCCATGATTGCCGCTCAGGCGCACTTATTAGCCTTAGGCGGACAGTCGTTATTAATGCTCAAGTCGTTAAGCCCCAATACCGGCTTAGTGTCGCCAGGTATTGTTGAGGTAACGGACATTAGTGAGCTACCCGATGAAGAGTATTTTGGTCCTTTATTACAAGTGATCCGCTATCGCCACTTACCCGACGCCCTGACACTTGCTAACCACACGCGTTTTGGCTTATCGGCAGGCTTATTGTCCGATTATGTACAAGACTGGGATTATTTTTCC
>JAAYRH010000045.1 GCA_012518835.1 Aeromonadales bacterium
AGAGCTAGGAAAGAGATGAGCTAGAGCTAGGGACGAGATAAGCGAGAGCTAGGAAAGAGATGAGCTAGAGCTAGGGACGAGATAAGCGAGAGCTAGGAAAGAGATGAGCTAGAGCTAGGGACGAGATAAGCGAGAGCTAGGTAAGACACTAGAATAATAGCGCCGGGCGCTCGGCGTTGTCTTTAAATCCTTACCATTAAATGATCTTTTTAGATCTCATCTTGATTTTTTCGTGGGTTTCGCGGGTTTCGTTGCAAAAGTGTTTTAGATTTAGTTACGTCTGCGACGAAATGCGAGAGCAAGCGTTCGCCTACCAAAAACAGCTACTTTTAGCCCTTACCCATAAAAAATGCTTTATTCAGGTTTTATCTTTATTTTTCTGTGGATTCCGTGGGTTCCGTGGCAAAAAGGTTTTGATCTTAAGATCTTGTTTTTGTTGTTCATTCAACATTTAAAATTCAGCATTCAACATTGCTTTGCTTTATATTGGCCCTTGGTGCTTGGCGCTCGGCGCTATCTCTTAGCTGTTAGCCAATAAAAAAGGCCTGCCGATTACTCGGCAGGCCTTTTATGCAGCGTTAGCGGGGATTAGCCGTTTAAACGCTTGTCGTTACGACGAGGACGCGCTTTGCGGTCATCGTTGGGGCGAAAGCTACGACGGGGCAAGGGGCCGCCTTCGTACTTGGCCAAGTTTAATGGACGCTGACACACGCGTACGTTTTGCAGTACTTTTTGTACTTCTGACGTCATGCCTTGTGGCAGATCAACGGTTGAGAAGTCGTCGTGGATCTGGATTTGACCAATGTAGCGCGACTCTAAATCGGCTTCGTTGGCAATGGCACCTACAAGGTGACCTGGTTTAACGCCATGCACACGCCCTACTTCAACACGAAAGGTTTCCATGGCTACGCTGTCACGACTGTTAGCGCGTGGGCCGCGTGGACGGTCGCTATTGCGATCGTTGCTGCGCTCACGTACATCAGGGCGACGAGCGGCCTGTGGACGGTCTTCCATAAATAATGGACGGTCGCCTTGTAACAAGCGCGCTAAACCAGTAGCTAGCTCGGCGCTGTCGATACCTTCTTCTTGCAAAGAGCGGATCATTTCAGCAAAGGGTGCTAATGATTTTTCATCGGCTTCTACGCTGATACGCAGGCGCTTTTTAAAGCGCTCGGCACGAATTTTGTTAATTTCGTCTGCCGAAGGCATTTGCATTTCTTCGATAGGCTGACGCGTGTGGCGCTCAAGATTGTACAGACCGCGCTTTTCACGACCGGTTACAAACAAGATAGCGTCACCCTCACGGCCAGCACGGCCGGTACGACCAATACGGTGCACATACGACTCGTTGTCGTGGGGCATATCAAAGTTAACGACGTGGCTAATACGCTCTACGTCTAAACCACGAGCCACTACGTCGGTGGCAACTAGGATATTTAAGCGGCCATTTTTGAGACGCTCAATGACTTTTTCACGCAGTTTCTGCGGAATATCACCGTGCAAGGCTTCACAAGCGTGACCTTCGCGGCTCATCATCTCGGCCAAGTCTTCGGCGTCTTTACGAGTACGCACAAACACTAACATGGCGTCCATGTCTTCGGTTTCTACCAAGCGGCACAGACCTTCGTGCTTATTCATACCACGTACAAACCAGTAACGCTGACGAATGCTGGAGTTAGTACGAGTTTTGTTTGCGATGCGTACTTCTTGTGGGTCTTTTAAATACTTTTGCGCAACACGCTGAATGGCGGGTGGCATAGTGGCCGAGAACAAAGCAATTTGGCGAGTGGCTGGCGTTTGCTCTAAAATCCACTCTACGTCATCGATAAAGCCCATACGCAGCATTTCATCGGCTTCGTCCAACACTAGAATTTTTAGATTGTCTAGTTTTAGGGTACCGCGGCGCATGTGGTCCATAACACGGCCTGGCGTACCTACTACTACGTCTACACCACGCTTAAGGGCGCGAATTTGGGTGTCATAAGCTTGACCACCATAGATAGACATAATACGAATGTCTTTACGATATTTAGCATAACCTTCAAAAGACTCTGCAACCTGGATCGCCAGTTCGCGAGTCGGTGCTAGTACTAGCATTTGAGGAGTTGAGCTACCGCCGGTTAAAGTGCTTAGCGCAGGCAAAGCAAAGGCGGCGGTTTTACCGGTGCCGGTTTGGGCTAAGCCCAAGACATCGCGGCCAGCTAACAAAGTAGGGATCGCTTGTGCTTGAATAGGAGAGGGTTTCTCATAGCCAGCATCAGCTAATGCTTTCAGCACTTCAGGCGCTAAACCTAAGTCAGTGAAGGCCAAGTCAGTAGTAGCATCTACGGTATTAGTATTTGTCATTTAACAGTTCCGAATAAATAAAATGTCGGCGGACTGATACAGTAAAGGGCCAGGGACAACCTATTCTCACTAAGTGAGGGCATCCCTTTGCAGAGTGTGTATAACACTAAGATTCACAAGGCTTAACTGGCCATTTTTGTCTCAACACCGCCATGGTAACTAGGCCGCTCTTAATAATAGAGGGCATTAGTTGTGCTCATCATGGATGTCGATCTGCCAGACTTGTGTCGTCGCGCCCAAATGAAGGGGACGGGCAACCTTGTTTAAGGTCGCGTCGTTTGGCGCGGACGTGATTTGCGTCGTTAATCCTAATTAACGCAATATAACCCGCTTCAACGCACATATTATGGCAGCTACATAAACCCAGGGTTTCAACGTATTTATCTGCGCTATTACTAGACTAGATAAATCATCACGTAGCATGCCGAATAGGCGGGTTATGTCGATGATTGCCGTTATTATGGCTTACATTTCATCGGGACCCACATCACAAAAGGTCATGCCCAACTGGGCTGATGCGGCATTCTCTGCTAATTAACATTGATTGTCCAGCATTAATTAGCTTTTATTAACAATTGACGATGAAATCGCACAAAAAATGAGCCATCAACAATTTAGCCCCTATTGAAACCCCCATCTTGCCTATTTAGCCGTTTATCGTGACGTTTTGCGATCTGGCTCTCATCTGACACAGCCTTAATGATGACTTAAAAAAATACCGCCACGTTAGCGACGGTGTTTTTATACTAGGAAATGACAGTTTTGCTAGCGTTTAATTTTGCGTATTATCACTATTAGCAGTACAGCACCTACGACTGACACCACTAGTGAACCAATTAAGTTAGTAGTACCCAGTCCTAATAATCTAAAGACGATACCTCCTAAAAAGCCGCCAATTAGACCTACGACGATATTACCTAAAATGCCAAACCCTTGGCCTTTCATTAAGTTGCCGGCGATCCAACCAGCCAAGCCGCCAATAATTAATCCTAAAATTAGTCCCATGTTTGCTCCTTTGCAGTTGAAGATGAGGAATCTTGTAATAAGTAAGAGTGATGAGTGAAGTGGACGACAACCACAGCAGAACACAAAAATATAGTTACAGCGATCTTTATGAGTAACAGCCACGCACTCGGGCCAGTGCTTCCTCTTAGCCCTTCACCCTTCACCCTTCACCCTTCAATCATATCTTAAACTCTTACTTCAGCTCCTGCACTTACGCTAACAGCGTGAGCAGTGCTTGTACTGGGTGTTTAATGCCCTGCCCTTCAATGCGTTTAACCTGGCTGCGACAAGAAAAGCCGGTCGCTAAGCAGCGCTCGAGCGGGCGTTGTTGTAACGGTTCAGCCCAGCTCATGGCATATAGCTGCTTAGAGCCGTCGGCGTGGCTTTTTTCATGACCATAAGTCCCTGCCATACCACAACAACCCACCGGTACCGGCTTAAGCTCAGCACCTAAATGACTAAAGATAGTGCTCCAGTCTTGATGGGTGGCAGGTAAAGCGGTTTTTTCGGTGCAGTGGGCAAACAAGTGCCATGGCTCACCACTCACCGCTTGCTTAGGCAGCTTATCTAATTGCTGTAGCAACCATTCTTGAGGCAGCAACACTTCAAAGTCGCCCCGTGCTGGCCCTAATATCTTGCGATACTCATCGCGATAACACAGCACTAACGAAGGATCGACGCCGACTAAAGGAATATTTAGTCGTGCTAAGTGATTTAAAAACTGCGCGCTATCGGCGGCCATGGCAGCAAAGCGGCGTAAAAAGCCTTTTACGTGGGCCGGCTTACCGTTGGGCTTAAAGGGCAACACCACAGGATGAAAACCTAAGCGCTGCGCTAATTGCACCAGATCAAATACCACATTAGCATCATAAAAAGAGGTAAAAGGATCTTGCACAATAAGCAGGGTTTTCGCTTTTTGTTCATCACTTAACGCTGCTAGCTCAGCCATATCAAAGCGACCTAAACTATTGCTCTCGAGCAGTTTAGTTAAACTAGGGTGACTCACTTGGGGCATATCGACCATACCTAACAGGCTGCTAGTCGTTTTTTTCACTAGGGTGTTATTCATCACTGGATTAATAAACTGCGGTATTTTGGCCATCCACGGGGTATAACTTTCTACCCACGACACTAAATAATCTTGCGGCGGCCTTTGGTAGCGCTGATGATATAGCTGTAAAAAGCGCGCTCTAAAAGTCGGCACATCCACTTTAACCGGACACTGACTGGAGCAGGCTTTACAGGCTAGACAACCGTCCATGGCCTCTTTGACTTCATGAGAAAAGTCATAATCGCCACGACGCTTTTGCCAAGTGAACTTTACCCGCTCTACTAGCGCTTTTACACTAGTGCCTCGGCTCATAATTGCCGCTTCTTCGGCCAGTGGATCAAAGCCTTGAGCAGACAATTGACGTAGCCATTCGCGGGTTAAGCCGGCGCGCCCTTTAGGAGAATGACGACGATCGGCAGTCAGCTTCATAGATGGGCACATGGGCGAGTTAACATCAAAATCAAAGCACAAGCCGTTGCCATTACAATCCATGGTAGGAGTGTAACTATCGCGTACATTGACCGGGATTTGTCGATCAAAAAAGCCACGTTTAGTGCCATCGACGGACACTAGCTCATCTAAGCTTTCTAGTGGCGTACAAATCTTACCGGGGTTTAAACGGTTGAAAGGATCGAAAGCCGATTTAATACGGCGCAGCTCGGTAAACAGTACTTCACCAAAAAAAGTTGGACTGTATTCAGAGCGATAGCCTTTACCGTGCTCGCCCCACATCAGGCCACCGTATTTAGCGGTTAGCTCATTCACCTGATCGGAGATCTTGCGCAGCATAACTTCCTGCTCGGGATCGTTCATATCCAGTGCTGGCCGCACGTGCAGCACACCCGCATCCACATGACCAAACATGCCATAGTTAAGCTGGTGCTTATCAAGCAGCGCCCGAAACTCGACTATATAATCTGCTAAATGCTCTGGGGGGACGGCGGTGTCTTCCACAAAGGCGATGGGTTTTTTACGACCCTTAGTGTTACCTAATAAACCAACGGCCTTTTTACGCATGCCATAAATGCGATTAAGCGAGGGCAAGTCATCACACACTTGATAGCCGATTACCCCCGCCTCGCCACGTGCTATTAAGCCGTCGAGCTGAGTACATAAGGCGGTGACTTTTTGTTGTTGAGCGTCAGCGTCATGATCTGCATATTCAACAATATTTAAGCCATCCATGACTTTGCCGGGCACATCTTCAATTAAGTGACTCACTGAGTGCCAAACAATGTCTTCGCGCGCCAGCCCCAACACTTTGGAGTCCACCGTTTCTACGGATAATGCTTTAGCTTCTACCATCAGCGGCGCATTGCGCAGCGCCGATTGGAAGCTGTCGTATTTCACATTAACTAAGGTGCGATAGGTGGGGATCGGCGTTAAATCTAATAAAGCTTCTGCAATAAACGCCAAAGAGCCTTCGGAGCCACACAGAATGCGCGTTAAATCTAGGGTGTGGCTGGCTTTATCATAGACGTGCTTTAAGTCGTAACCAGTTAAAAAGCGGTTTAACTTAGGAAAGCGCTTGGTAATTTCATCGGCGTGCTCGGTGACACTGTAATAGACGCTGCGATATAGCTCGGCTTCACGGCTGTCTTCTTCTAACTTGGCATCCAGTGCTTCACCACTAACAGGACCGGTTTCTATAATGGTGCCGTCGACAAGCACCGCGGTCACGCCCAGTACATGATCGGAAGTTTTACCGTACACCAAAGAGCCCTGCCCGGAGGCATCGGTGTTGATCATACCGCCAATAGTGGCGCGATTACTGGTAGATAAGTCGGGTGAAAAAAACAAGTCGTAAGGTTTCACCAGCTGGTTGAGCCGATCTTTTACCATACCGGTATGCACTCGCACTTGGCGCTGCTCAGGATTGACGCTTAAGAGCTGGTGCATGTAGCGCGAGGTGTCGATGACAATATTACTGTTAAGGGATTGGCCGTTAGTACCGGTACCACCACCCCGAGGGGTAAATTTTATCTCTTGATAAGGCGCTTTATTGGCAAGGCTAAACATCACCCCCAAATCTTGAGTGGTCCGCGGAAAGACCACCGCCTCGGGCAAACATTGATACACACTGTTATCGGTAGCCATCGAGAGTCGACTGGCATAACTGCGTTCTATATCGCCACGAAAGCCGCTGGCGGCTAACGCATCAAGAAATGCAAAGTAGGTAGGGTCTATCTGCTGCTGCAGATCTATCCTTGGGATCATAACGGCCTATTCCCTTGTGTTAAAAAGTGCGCCCAGAGTGTGGGCCAGTATACACTTAGCGACAATCTCTCACCAGAGAAGGGAGTGGGCTAAAAGTAGCATCAAGCGCCCAGCATCAAGCTAAAAGTAAGAGCGAGGGATGGGATGAGTAAGATCTATGAAAGGGATGAACTAGAGCTAGGGACGAGATAAGCAAGAGCTGTGAAAGACACTAAGTTTTGGTATCTCTTTCAGATTTTTATCATCTCATCCACCTGTAGGTGCGGCTTTAGCCGTGCAATAGCGCGCAGCGTTATCCTTTGCACTCATTTAATACGACTGCGCCTAATAAGAATTAACAACTAAACCTTAAATATATCCGCCACGGAACCCACGG
>JAAYRH010000046.1 GCA_012518835.1 Aeromonadales bacterium
ACTTACAGCAAGAAGAAGGACTACAGCAGTATCAGCTCGCTAAGCAGGTCGGTGTAGAAAGTCCTTCTATGGTTCGTACTCTAGATGGCCTAGAAGCAGCGGGTCTGATAGAGCGTCGTCCTTATGCTAATGACCGACGCAGTAAAACCGTGCATCTTACCGCTGCTGCTCACAGTATGCTCAATGAGATGCAAGCCGTATTAGAGCAAACGCGAAGTCAGATCCTAGCCGGCTTAAGTGAGGCAGAAGTGCAACAGTTTGAGCAGGTCGTCGCGCATCTAAATCATAATTTACAGCGGCTGTGTGCCGAGCAAGATTAATATTTAACTGAGGTAGCCATGACGGCAGAACAAAGTTTCACGCGCTGGGTAAAAGTAGCACTGGTTACGTTTCTTATTTTATTTACCTATTTTGTGATTGCTGATAACTATATGCCGATGACGCCCGAAGCGCGCATCCAACGTTATGTAGTGCCGGTGTCGGCACGAGTCTCTGGGCAGGTAAGTCAGGTATATGTGACCAACAACCAAGAGGTCACAGCTGGCCAAGTATTGTTTAAGCTAGATGATAGCGATTATCTACTGGCGGTAACCCGTGCCGAATTAATGCTAGGGCAAGCGCGCAGTGACCAGCAACAAGCGCAAGCGGTGATCGAAGAAGTTGCCGCAGAAGCTCACAAGGCTGAATTAGAAATGACCGAGCAGTCACGAGAAGCTAATCGTATTGCCCGTTTATACCGCCAAGGACATATGTCGCAGCAACAACTAGAGCAAGCAAATACCAAGGTTAGCTTGGCCAAAGAGATGCAGGCGGTGGCGGGCGCTCGTCACCAAGAGGTCAAACAAACCCTGACTGGTGCGGGCATTGCCATTGAGCAAGCCGAGGTGGCCCTGCGCCAAGCACGCTTAGATTTAGCGCGCACCGAAGTGATTGCCGAAAGCGATGGCCGTATTGGTAACTTACAACTTCGCCAAGGGCAGCATGCTACCGCTGGCCAGCCATTATTAGCACTGATTTCTAATGAAGCTTGGGTGAGTGCTGATTTACGGGAGAAAAGCCTGCGTCATGTGCAAGTAAATACACCGGTCGCCATTGTCTTTGATGCGCTGCCAGGTCAAGTATTTTCTGGCCATGTGAGTAGTATCGATAGCGGCGTAAGAGCGGGCCAACAAGCGGCTGATGGCTTATTAGCACAGCCCATTAACTCTGATCGTTGGGTGCGCGATGCCCAGCGACTACGCACGCATATAGAGCTGGATGAAGCTTGGCCAGCATTGGCCACCGGTGCAAAGGCTACCGTCCAGTTGTACCCAGTAGATAATTGGTTATTACATGGTTTGGCCGCACTGCAAGTGCGTTTAGTGAGTGTGCTACGTTATCTTTATTAATCTCTAAGGCATGTGTTATGGAATTAACGGCGGATCGGCTGCGGGTGTGTTTGCGCGTCGCCTTTGCCAGTGGGGCTGGGTTAGTCATCTCTAAGATGATGAACTGGGACTTTGGGGTGTTTTTTACCGTCTACCCTATGCTGCTATTAGGCATGGTGCCGATGTTGAATCGCTTTGTTGCCTTACAGTTTATTGGTTCATCGGTGCTCACTTCATTAGAAATCATGATATTACCGAGCTTGCTCAACCATTGGCCACCGGTATTTATTGTGGTGGTATTTTGCTTGTTTTTAAGCCGTTTTATGCTGATGGCCAAAGGCCCGATGATGTTATTTGGTGCTTCTGGCTGTGTGAGCTTAAGTATTATGCTGCACTTTTCGAGTTATCAACAGTTTGATTTAGTGGATATGGCAGCCAGTAATATTCTGGCGTCGGTGCTGTCAGTATCTTTGGCTTATATTGCCTATACGTTGTTGCCAAATAAGGAACCGGTGGCGGCGCGCGCCTTGCCCGAAAAGAGTGATAACGTGATCCGCCATCAAGCATTATTAGGCGCCATTGTCGCTACCTTTAGTTTTATAGTGTTTCAAACCTTTGATTTGGTGGACTCTTTGTCGGCGCAAGTAGCCACTATTTTGGTGTTATTTCCTATGAGTTTTGTGGGGGCAGTACAATCGGGGAAACAGCGCTGTATTGGTACCTTACTTGGCTGTGGACTTAGCTTATTAACCCAGCTGTTTCTTTATACTTATTATCACAACCTACTATTGCTGGCCTTGTCTTTTTGGTTGTGCGTCATGATATTTGCCAGAATACATGTGAAGGAAGGATTACCAGGAGTAGGCTTTGCCGGCTTAACGACGGTAGGTATTTTATTCGGCCAGTATATTTCGCCTGAACACGACTTAGTTTACAGCGCTCTATATCGAATGAGCTCGATGACGGTGGCGATTTTGCTGACGCTGTGCTCTATTTATTTAGTACATAAAATACTGAATGTGTTTCCCTCGACCCGCCATGAGGTTTTAGGATAAATATTAAGTATCTCGGCGTAACAGGCGTGGTTTTACGTCCTTGTGGCGCTAAAACACATAACGTCCCTGTTATGTGATAGTTGGGGTAGACTTCTTTATCCTTCATGGAGCTAGTCAGAGGTTTATAGAAAGCTCAGAGTAGAGCGTTATTCTGAGCGTTTAATGGGAACTAAACCTGAGCGCCGGCACAATATTAAACTGAATAGTAGAGATCGTACTCTAGGGGGTGAGTCGCCATATTGATAATTTGCGCTTCAGCACGTTTGTGCTTGATGTAAGCATCAATAAACTCATCGCTAAATACCCCACCACGGGTTAAAAATTCCCGATCCTCATCTAAGCAATCCAGCGCGTTATCCAATGAAGTGGCTACGGTGGGTATATCTGCGGCTTCTTCGGCGGGTAAGTCATATAAGTCCTTATCCATGGCATCGCCAGGGTGAGTCTTATTTTGAATACCGTCGAGGCCTGCCATTAACAGCGCCGCAAAACATAAATAGGGGTTAGCGGCGGGATCAGGAAAGCGGGTTTCTACGCGGCGAGCTTTAGGAGAGTTAACTAACGGAATACGAATTGACGCCGAGCGGTTGCGTGCTGAATAAGCTAACATCACGGGAGCTTCAAACCCGGGCACTAAGCGCTTATAAGAGTTAGTCGCCGGGTTAGTAATGGCGTTTAGCGCGCGGGCGTGCTTAATAATGCCGCCAATATAGAACAGCGCCATTTCTGATAGGCCACCATATAAGTCACCGGCAAATAGGTTTTCACCGTTTTTGGCTAACGACTGGTGGACATGCATACCCGAGCCATTATCACCTACCAGCGGCTTGGGCATAAAGGTCGCGGTTTTATTAAAGGCGTGAGCTACGTTATGCACCACATATTTATAAATTTGGATTTCGTCGGCTTTTAAGGTCAGGGTATTAAATTTACAGGCAATTTCGTTTTGACCGGCGGTGGCGACTTCATGATGATGAGCTTCTACTACTAGACCCATTTCTTCCATGATTAAACACATAGCAGCACGAATATCTTGGGAAGAGTCGATAGGGGCGACGGGAAAGTAACCGCCTTTTACGCCGGGGCGATGGCCTTTGTTGCCGTCGGCATATTCACGACCCGAGTTCCATTTGGCCTCTACATCGTCAATCTTAAAGAAGCTGCCGGACATATCGGTATGAAAGCGGACATCGTCAAATAAGAAGAACTCAGGCTCAGGGCCAATTAATACCGTATCAGCAATGCCAGTGGCTTTCAGGTATGCTTCAGCACGGCGGGCAATGGAGCGCGGATCCCGGTCGTAACCTTGCATGGTGTTGGGCTCAAGAATGTCGCAACACATATTAAGCGTTACGTCTTCGGTGAAGGGGTCGAGGACCGCAGAGCTAGGATCGGGCATTAACACCATATCGGACTCATGAATGGTTTTCCAAGCGACCATGGAGGAGCCATCAAACATTTTGCCTTCTTCAAAAAAGTCCTCGTTGACTTGGCTGGCTGGAAAGCTGATATGTTGCTCTTTGCCTTTAATATCGGTAAAACGCAGATCGACAAATTTGACCCCGTGCTCCTGGATCATGTCCATTACCTTGTCTACTGACATGAATTTCGACCTCCAATAGTCATTATTAAATGGTTGGCGAGCGTATGTAGCCGTTACCAGTGATAGCCCGTAACAATAATATATAGCGGTATATAAGCGAAATTTGTGCCAGCAAGGCAAACACTTGTCATAATGGTGTTTATCCCGATAAAGGGAACCTCTTTTCACTACTGCCTATCTAAAGATAGGCACAAGCAAATTAGCTGGCGCTTTGGCGCTGGCGCAGAACGATATAATGGGGCATTAGATACCACTTGGAAAGCTGCTTAGCGAGTAATTTTTAATACTGCTAGGTAGATTCGAGGTGTACGAGTAAAATGACCGTCGATTTATTATCCACTCCCGGTATTTTGAGGCAGGAATGTTAGAGAATTTACGTAATATCGCAATCATAGCTCACGTCGACCATGGGAAGACTACCTTGGTAGACAAACTGCTTCAGCAGTCAGGCACTTTAGAAACTCGTGGTGAAGCTGAAGATCGCGTGATGGACTCCAACGACATAGAGCGGGAGCGCGGCATTACTATTCTTGCCAAAAATACCGCTATTCGCTGGACGTCTCCCGATAAGCAAGAATATCGCATCAACATCGTTGATACTCCAGGTCACGCCGACTTTGGTGGTGAAGTTGAGCGCGTGATGTCGATGGTAGACTCGGTTCTCCTGTTGGTAGATGCGCAAGAAGGCCCCATGCCACAAACGCGTTTTGTAACACAAAAGGCGTTTTCGCAGGGCCTAAAGCCGATTGTGGTTATCAATAAGATAGACAAGCCGGGTGCTCGTCCAGACTGGGTATTAGATCAAATTTTTGATTTGTTTGATAACTTAGGCGCTTCTGACGACCAGCTCGACTTCCAAGTTATTTATGCTTCCGGCATTAACGGTTGGGCCACCTTGGATGCAGACCAGCCAGAAGAAGACATGACCACCCTGTTTCAAACCATAGTGGATCAAGTACCGGTGCCTGATGCCGATCCAGAAGGCCCGCTACAGATGCAAATCTCCCAGCTAGATTACTCATCTTATGTAGGCGTGATTGGTGTAGGCCGTATTAAACGCGGTACCGTAAAACCGAACCAGCAGGTTACTATTATTGGTGCTGACGGTAAAACCCGTAACGGTAAAGTGGGTCAAGTGATGGGCTACCTAGGTCTGTTGCGCACCGAAGTTAAGGAAGGTACGGCTGGCGATATTGTGGCGATTACCGGTTTAGGTGAGCTAAAAATCTCTGATACCGTGTGTGCACAAAGCGCCGTAGAGGCACTGCCGCCCTTGTCGGTAGATGAGCCGACCGTGACCATGACCTTTCAGGTGAATAACTCTCCTTTTGCCGGTTTAGACGGCAAGTATGTAACCTCACGCAACATTATGGAGCGCTTAACTTCTGAGCTAGTGCATAACGTGGCACTGCGCGTAGAGCAAATGAGCGATGCTGATAAGTTTCGTGTATCAGGCCGTGGTGAGCTGCACTTAGGTATCTTAATTGAAAACATGCGTCGTGAAGGCTTTGAGCTAGCAGTGTCTCGTCCCGAGGTTATTTTGCGGGAAGAAGATGGCGTAAAATTAGAGCCTTTCGAAAACCTGACTATCGATATCGAAGAAGTAAATCAAGGCGCCATTATGGAGAAGCTGGGCGAGCGTAAGGCCGAAATGACCGACATGGTTCCCGATGGTAAAGGTCGGGTACGTATCGACTTTACTATTCCTGCTCGTGGCTTAATTGGTTTTCAAACCGAATTTATGACGCTGACCTCAGGCTCAGGGTTAATGAACCACAGCTTTGACCATTATGGTCCCCATAAAGGCGGTGAAATTGGTGTGCGTACTAACGGGGTCTTGATTTCGAATGCTAAGGGTAAAGCCTCAGCCTATTCTTTGTATAACTTACAAGAGCGCGGTCGTATGTTTATTGATCACGCTACCGAAGTGTACGAAGGCATGGTGATTGGAATTCATAACCGCGCTAACGACCTAACGGTTAACTGTATTAAAGGTAAGCAGCTGACAAACGTACGCGCCTCGGGTACCGATGAAGCATTGACGTTAGTCCCACCGATTAAGATGACGCTAGAGCAAGCACTCGAGTTTATTAGTGATGATGAGTTAGTAGAAGTCACTCCCCATCATTTGCGAATTCGCAAACGTGGTCTAACTGAAACTGAGCGTAAGCGCGCCGGCCGTTAATTATTAATCGTAACCAATAACTCCCTAAGGGCGCTCTATTTAGAGCGCCCTTTTTATTTAATTGGCCTAAATTTGTGAGTTAAGCTGAAGGGTTAAATTATATCCGGCTGGCACTAAGGTAAGTTAATTTGTAACAATAGACCTTCTTAAATTAATGAATGGGGTGGTTATGAGTCAGATTATGGCGCGGGTAGCACATCGGGTGCAGTTTATTCGTGAACACGGCTGGGACTTTAGTCTCTTTATGCTAAAGCGCATCCAAGATGATCGCTTAAAAGTGACTGCCGGCTACTTGGCTTATATTACCTTATTGTCACTGGTGCCGATGTTAGCAGTGGTGTTTGCCATGATGTCGGCGTTTCCAATGTTTGAAGAGTTACGCATCGCCATCCAAGACTTTATCTTTAGTAATTTTGTACCCACTGCTGGCAATGTGGTTCAAGAAAACCTACAAAGCTTTGTCGATAATGCCTCTAAAACTACTGCCATTGGGGTAGCCGCGTTAACGGTGACGGCGATGCTGCTCATTTCCGCCATTGACCAGAACTTTAACTATATTTGGCGAGTCACTAAAAAACGGCGCATGTCGGTGGCTTTTGCTACCTACTGGATGATCTTAACCTTAGGGCCTATTTTTGTCGGTGCCAGCTTAGCGCTTACTTCTTATGTAACTACCATTAAGTTATTTCAAGGGGACGTATTAGGTATCGGCACCCACTTGCTGTCTTTGCTGCCCTTTATTCTTTCTATTGCCATGTTTGTGGTGTTTTACATGGTGGTGCCTAATATGCGAGTGCGTTTTACCCACGCTATTATTGGCGCGCTGGTGGCGGGCTCATTATTTGAGATTGCTAAAAAAGGCTTTGCCTTTTATATCGTTAAGTTTCCTTCTTACGAAGCCATTTATGGCGCCCTTGCTACCATTCCCATTATCTTTGTGTGGGTTTATTTAAGCTGGATGATTGCTTTATTAGGAGCTGAAATTACGGCTGGTTTAGGAGAATATGAACGCTTAAAGGGTAAGCTTTTTGATAAAGAAGATGACGACACAGAAGAGGATGACTAATCATGATAGCCTTGATCCAACGGGTGAGCTCGGCCAGGGTGTCGGTTGGTAACCAAGCCGTGGGAGCCATCGATAATGGCTTGTTGGTGTTACTCGGCGTTGAAGCAGGCGATAATAAAGCCAGTGCCGATAAGCTGCTGCGCAAGGTGTTAGGTTATCGGGTATTTAGTGACACTGAGGGCAAAATGAACCTCAATGTCGCCCAAGTTGGCGGCAGTTTATTAGTAGTGTCGCAGTTTACCTTGGCTGCCGATACCAGTAGCGGCCTGCGGCCAGGCTTTTCTAAAGGGGCAGCCCCAAAAGAAGCAGAGTACTGGTATGAATACTTTATCTCTGCCGCCAAGCAGCAAGGTGTGCCGACCGAAGCGGGGCAATTTGCTGCCGATATGCAAGTAAGCCTAGTTAATGATGGCCCAGTGACCTTCTGGCTACAGGCCCCACCTGTTTAGCTAACGCCTATCTCAGAGGCAGCTCTGATGAATCTTTTTTTATCCCACAACCAGATAGGAGTAGACCATGTACCGAGTGGTCACACCGCAAACGGACGCGGAGCTCGACGCTTATTATCACTTACGTTGGCAGTTATTACGTAAGCCTTGGCAGCAGCCTAAGGGGGCAGAGCGTGATGAGTTTGATGAATACGCCTTTCATCGGGTGATGGTCGATAAAGACGGTAATTATGTGGCCGTAGGGCGCCTATATGTGAGCGGTGATGAAGCACAAATCCGCTTTATGGCGGTGATCCCCGAGTGTCGCGCTATGGGGCTAGGTACTCGTATGGTGCAAGCTCTAGAGCAAGAAGCCCGCGAGCAAGGAGCACGTCGGCTAGTAATGAATGCACGAGAAGAAGCGGTAGCGTTTTATAGTCGCTGTGGTTTTACGGTGGTGGGCGAGGGGCCGATTAGTTTTGGCAAAATCCCCCATCGGCAGATGATTAAAGCGCTTACCTCTATTCACCAAATTCGCCACCGCCCCGAGCTATGTGATGAATTGCAAAGCCAATGGCATCAGCATATTCCCATCAGTGAAAAAATGGGTATTCGGGTTATTCAATACACGGGTTCACGCTTAAAAACCAAAGGCAATTTAACCGCTAATCTGAATATGCACGAGTCAATGTTTGCCGGCAGTATTTATAGCCAATGCGTGCTAACGGGCTGGGGGCTAATTTGGTTACAAATGCAGGAGTTTGGCCTCAGTGGCGATATAGTGCAGGGCAGTGGCAGTATTAAATATAAAACGCCGGTCTGGAATTTACCTACCGCCGAAGTGAGTGGTCGGCTACGAGAGCAGTTATTGCCATTACACACGGGCCAGCGAGTACGAGTCGATCTTGAGGTGATATTAAGCAGTGGCGATCAAGAAGCGGCCATTTTTAATGGCCACTATGTGATTCTGCCTCACTAAACTTACTCCGCGATCGGTTGCAAAGTTCGCACCGCTTCTATTAGCGAGCCAGGTAAACCGGCCTCGGGGTAAGTTATTTCTCCGTGATACCAAGGGGTGCAAGGTTGGCCTAGGGGTGGCTGATGAATCGCTAGCGTAGGCGCGCGCCAGCGCTGGCTTAAGTTAATCGCTAACTCTCGACAGCGCTGATCGTTAATCACTCCTAATGCCAGCTGCCAGCCACCCGTAAAGTCCACCTCACCCTTAATGGCTAATAAGTGCCGTACACTTTGCAGTGCGCTTTTGCTCAGTTGCCAGTGCCCATCCACTACAGCTCCGCTTAACTGAGCCTTATAAATAAAGCCATCGCCACTGGCTAAGTCGAGGGCGGCCAGCGTGGGGTCGACAGTTTTTTCTTGCTTATAGTCTTCTTGCAAGCGTCGCTTTAGCCAGTCATCGATGGCCATGTTCTCAATGAAAATATCTTGACCGGTAAAGTTAAGCTCGCCTTGCCAGCCAGCGGGCTCGGTAAGAGCGCCGCTAAGTGCACCCGCGAGACTGAAATTACCAGAGAAAGCGCGTTCTCCGTCCAGCCAACGGCTTAGCGGGCGCAGGGCCAGTTCCTCGCCATTAAAAGACAGCTGGCTATGATAGGGCCGTGTTAGGCCAAGTTGGCCACTGAGTTCGAGCTGACCGTCCAGCGCTTCACTATTAAAAGAGTCTAGTAAAAGCTGGGTATCGTTAAGCCGAGCACTAGCTTGGCCATGACGGGCAATTAAACTATCAAAGGCCAGTTCATTCCATTTGACTTGCAGCTGCGCTTGCTCAGTTAAGGGGCGCCAGATACCTGCTGACCACGCGATATCCATGGCAAAAACATCGCCGCCGAAGATGGAGAGCGGCAAGGTTTCATCGAGAGATAATAACTCGGCATCTTTAATATTTAATCGATGCAGCCGTAGCTCGGGTAGGGGCCAGTTGATATCGTCATGCCAATATAGTTTATTGCCTAGCAGTTGCAGGTTATCAATATCTAACCGCCCTTGCTGAGGGTGCCAACGTAACTCGCTGGTGACTTCGCCTTCATAAGCACGACCGGTGAATGACAGCATTAATTGCTCTGGACTACTGAGCCACTCCCCTTGATGACTATCAAGACGCAGCCAGTCAAAAACCGCCTCGTCGGCTTGCCATACTCCTCGGCCATCGGGAGCTTGGCCAGCGCGCCAGTCTAAGTAGCGCAACTCACCACTTACATTATTGGTGCTAAAGTGTGGGCTACTTACCGTTACTTCATTAAATTGGCCCCTCTCTAGTAGTAACTGCCAGTCGGCATCCAAAGTAGGTGCTTGCTCAAATTGCAGCTGATTATGGCTAAACTGTGGCGCAGTTAAGCTAAGTGTTTTATGGGGGATATCGAGGGTGAGCCCAGTGTCTAGCAGTCCATCAAACAGACGGCTTTGTAGGCGATCTAGCTGTAGTTGCTGTTGTTTTAGCTGGCCATTAAAGCTTAGTTGCGCTAAGGCTAGCTCGGGATGGGATAGTAGCTGAGCTTGGCCTGTAAGTTTAACATCACTGCTCCACTGCCACTGTTGGTTCACTCGTGGCTGCCAGTCAGTTAGGGTAAGGGTCGCCCCTTTCACTTGCCAATCTTGCCAGTACAATTGAAAGTTTTTGGTGGTGAGTTCATCAACAGTAATAGTAGAAAACGGCTCGGGTAAAGCAAACTCAGCGGTGTTATCTAATAACAGCTCACCATCAATAATGTCGAGGGTTTTTAAGTGCAGTTGGCCCGATAAACTAGCTACAGCCACATACAGTTGGCGCGCTTTAAACCAAGTTCCTAACTGTACGTCTTCGGCAAGTAAGGTATAGGGGTGCAGCGGGTTAAACTCTAAGTTACCAATGGTAATATCGAGCTCAGTGTGCTCGTTTAGCCAATTTAATACTGGTTTCTTCAGTTGGTTAGCATCAAAGATACTCAGTAATAACCAGCCCGCCAGCAGCAATATTACTATTAACCCTAATACCCATTTGGCCAGCTTTTTCATATTCTATCCCTATAAAACCCAAATAACGGTGAGCGTTGCTTATTTTGCCGTGACTAGCTTAGCGCTGTCCGCTAGGATTTTATACTGCGCCGTAGTGATCCCGCTCTCCTAACCAGCGCTGAATAAGCGGCCCTACGGCTTGAGGCTGATTATCCATCACCTCACGGGCAAGGCGCTGCACGTCGGGCAGTAAATATTGATCACGAACTAAATCAGCCACTTTTAGGTTGGCCAGTCCGGTTTGGCGAGTCCCTAATAGCTCCCCTGGACCGCGAATTTCTAAGTCTTTTTGGGCAATAATAAAGCCGTCGTTAGTATCTCTTAATACTCCCAAACGTTGACTGGCGGTTTTGCTTAACGGAGCGTGATAGAGCAACACACAGTGGGAGGCTACGGCGCCGCGGCCCACCCGACCACGTAATTGGTGCAATTGCGCCAGCCCCAGCCGTTCGGGGTTTTCGATAATCATTAAAGAGGCATTGGGTACATCTACGCCAACCTCAATCACGGTAGTGGCTACTAATAAATCCAGTTTTCCGTCTTTAAAGTCCGCCATAACGGCTTGCTTTTGCTCGGCTTTCATTCGGCCATGTACTAAGCCGATATTGAGCTCTGGTAACTGAGCGGTCAGCTCGGTGGCGGTATCTTCTGCTGCTTGGCACTCTAATACTTCAGACTCCTCAATCAGCGTACATACCCAATAAGCTTGGCGGCCTTGCTCGCGACAGACTTCTCGCACTCGCGCTATTATCTCGGCGCGGCGAGTGTCGGGCATGGCCACGGTGGTGACCGGAGTACGCCCTGGGGGAAGTTCGTCGATGACAGAGGTATCTAGGTCGGCGTAGGCGGTCATGGCCAAGGTACGCGGAATAGGGGTGGCGGTCATAATTAATTGATGAGGGTAGACATCGCCTTCACTGCCTTTTTCGCGTAGCGCTAAGCGTTGATGTACGCCAAAGCGATGCTGCTCGTCGATAACTACCAGCTCGAGAGCATTAAACTTCACTTGCTCCTGAAAGAGCGCATGCGTGCCTACTATCATGCCTAATTCGCCACTAGCGAGGCGTTCTAATTGTTCAGTTCGCGCTTTGCCTTTGACTTTACCTGCCAGCCAGCCCACTTTAATGCCCAGCGGGTTGAGCCAGGCGGCAAAGTTATTAGCATGTTGCTCGGCTAATAATTCGGTGGGGGCCATGAGCGCTACCTGGCCTTGATTGCCAATCACTTGTAGCGCCGCTAAGGCCGCGACCAAGGTTTTACCTGAACCGACATCTCCTTGTACTAAGCGCATCATTGGTAAGTTATTTTGTAAGTCGGCGTTAATTTCTGCCGCTACTCGTTGCTGAGCGCTGGTGGGAGTAAAGGGCAACTGGGCAAGAAAGTCATTAATTAGTGCTTCGGGATAGCGCAAAGCACGAGCGTGGTGAGCTTGGCCTTGTTCGCGCACTTGTAACACTGATAAATTATGCGCTAATAGCTCTTCCATAATTAAGCGTTGTTGAGCGGGATGTTTTCCCAGAATTAAGGCTTCACTGTCGACGGCCAACGGGCGATGTAAGAGTTGTACGGCTTGCTCTAGACTTAGGGTGTGTGATCCTTGAGGGAGCCACTCTGTTAAGGGGTGTTGGCTTAATAGGGCAAGCGCCTGTTGAACAAGTTGGCGCAAGGTGATTTGGCGCAACCCTTCGGTGGTGCTATATATCGGCGTGAGGTGGGTTTCAACTGCCGGTGGCTGCTCTGCGTGTTGTAAGCGATATTCAGGATGAATAATTTCTAGGCCGTGCTGACCGGGTCGCACTTCACCAAATACCCAAATGGCGGTGCCGGCGGTTAAGTTATTAGTTTGCATGGCGCCAAAATTAAAAAAGCGCAATGTGAGGCTACCGCTGGCATCACGAATACGACACAGCAACATGCGTTTGCGACCATAACTAATGTGACTATCAACCACCTCAGCCAATAGCGAGACCTGCATCCCAGGCATCAGTTGGGCGATAGGATAAATTTGCGTGCGATCTTCGTAACGCAAGGGTAAGTGAAAGAGCAAGTCTTGCACGGTAGCGAGCTGCAAACGCTGCAGCTTTTCTAGCATTTTCTCGCCTACGCCTTTGAGATGGCTCAGGGACATCTGATCCAGATTCATAACAGCCCCACCCTGTGGATATATACAGAGAATAGCAAAGCCAAACTAAAAAAGGCAGCAGGGACAGCAGCAAGCCTTCAGCTTTAAGCGGTCAGCTAAACAAAAAACACCTAACCCGATGGGTTAAGTGTTAGTTCTTAACTGATGGCTTAGCGCTGAGAGCTTACAGCTGTGGTTACAGTAGTCTCTTTAGCAGCACGTTAGCGCGGGTACGTTGCACCCGCTTTAATAGCTTTTGCACCGGCACCGGGTAGTCTGCTACTTCATCAATTTCTGAAAAGTGTTCGATACGCTGACAATGCTCAAGAATATGATACTTTTCTTTCTCAAAGCGCGCCTGTAGTAATAATTCGGGATCTTGTAGTAATAAGCCATTTTCTAGATCCAGACCCCAAGCGCGGGGGTTTAAGTTATTACCAGTGATCATCGCTAAATCGTTATCTACTAGCAGGCCTTTTAGATGATAAGAGTGATGCTCATGTTGCCAGATCATAATATTTAGCTTGCCTTGATAAATAGCGGTTTGATGAGTGCGAGCAAAGCGGCGTAGGTTAGCTTCGTACAAGTAAGGCAAGCCGCCTATGGTGCGAAACGGCTGCTCGGGCGGAATATAAAAGTCATTAGCGGTTTTATCGCCGATCACCAAAGTAACGGTGACGCCTTTTTTTAATAAGCTGCGAATGTCTTTGGCGAGTGGCTTAGGTAAATTAAAATAGGGCGTACACACAAATAACTGCTGCTGCGCACTGCGCACCGCGGTGCGGATGGCTTTATTCAGCTGATTGCCTCTTTTGCCTAAGCCAGCCAGTGGGGTGACCGACACCTGACCTGCATGGCGCTGAGTATCTTCAAACTGATACTGAGTTTGTTTTATCTGTTGTTTAAATTGTCGGATCACATTGCGTAGCTTGCGCGCGCTTGGAATAGGGCCCGCATTGAGCGGTGGCACTGCGGGGTTATCCATAAATAACCGCGTCATATAGTCCACCATAGTATCGGCCAGCGCGGCATCCGTTAATTGATGGTAACGGTCAAAACGATAGCGCTCTTGTTGGTGCAGATAAATATCGTTGAGGCTGGCACCGGAGTAGAGCAGGGTGTCATCAAATACAAAGCCTTTTAAATGTAAGACACCCAATACTTCGCGACCTTTTACCGGCACCCCGTAAATTGCTATCGGGTGAGGATAGCGAGCGGCAAACGCTTGGTACATTTTATGATTGCCACCTTGGCCTTTATGGCCAATTAAGCCACGTTGGGCACGATGAAAGTCGACAAACAATCGAATATCTAACTGGGGATTCGCTTGTTTTGCTTCGTATAGCGCCGTGAGTACTTCTCGGCCAGCTTCATCGTCTTGTAAATACAGTGCAACCAAGTAAATGCGGTGTTGAGCGGCACTAATTAAGCTTAATAAGCGCTGTTTAAAGCTGTGTGCCGAGTGCAGTATTTGCACTTGCTCGGCGTCGATAGCCAAGGTTGGCAAGCGCTGTAACAGTGCTCGGTAATCAGTAGCTGATGGCATACATTAATCCGATTAATAAGGGTTCGTCCACCAAGGGGCTTACAAAGGGCGAGTGGCTTGTTCTAGCCAGGCTAAGTCTTCACCTTTCAAGTGGGGGCTAATTTTTTCCCATACCTGATTATGATAATGGTTAAGCCAGTCGATATGTTTAGGCTCAAGCCATTCGGTGGCGATAAGATGATGATCAAAAGGAACTAAGGTTAGCGTTTCAAACTCAAAAACAGGGATATCTCCATTGACTGCCGCTGGTGTGACGACTTGTAAGTTTTCACAGCGGATGCCAAAACCGCCCTCCCGATAATAGCCTGGTTCATTAGACACTATCATGCCGGTGGTGAGCGCTACCATACTGCCTTTTGGTGAAATACGTTGCGGACCTTCGTGCACACTTAAATAATGCCCTACGCCATGGCCGGTGCCATGATCAAAATTATAGCCTTGCTGCCATAACGGCATACGAGCTAGTGCGTCTAATTGTAGGCCCCCAGTACCTGCAGGAAAGCGCGCCATGGCTAAATCTATATGCCCTCGTAGTACCAGAGTAAATAATTTACTTACCTCGGCATCTACTTGGCCCACCGCAAGGGTGCGGGTAATATCGGTAGTGCCATCCAGATATTGGCCGCCTGAATCCACTAAATACACGCCATCTTGGCCAAGGGAGCGAGGGGTAGTGTTCAGGTGGTTGTAGTGGCACATAGCCGCATTAGGGCCTAACGCGGAAATAGTGCTAAAACTGGGCTCAATAAACTCAGGGTGCTCAGCACGAAATTGCGTTAGCTTATCGGCCAGCGAGCCTTCATCTTCTAGCTCGGGCTGGGGTTGAGTAAGCCGCCTATCTAACCAAGCGAAAAAGCGACACATGGCGATCCCATCACGTAGATGCGCCGCCCGACTGCCATTCACTTCTACTGGGTTTTTGCAGGCTTTAGGCAGCATGCAAGGGTCGTCGGCATATACCAGCTCGGCTCCCGCTTCACTGAGGGTAAGTGCGCACCAGGCATTAGCAGTGCTAGGATCAAGTTGCACACGAGCACCTTGCTTGCCGAGGGTAACCAGTTCGCCAGCTAAGTGTTCTAGCGGCCATAAAGTCACGTTATGGCCACTATGAGCGGCTAAGTCTAGCTCGCTAAATTTAGCGGGATCGGCAAATAACTGCACGCTGGCGTCTTGATGTAATAGAGCAAAGCTTAATACCACTGGCAAGCACGGAATATCGCGACCTCGAATATTGAGCAACCAGTTAATGGGCTCGGCTTGAGTTAATAGCTGGGCGTCTATTTGTTCAGCTTGCAGGTCGGCGGCTAAGCGATTACGTTTAGCCTCGCTGTGTTGGCCACTGTAATCTTGGCTAAGCAAGAACGCGGAATGCGATTGGGGTTGTGGCCGATCGTGCCAGTGCAGATCAATGAGGTTATCTGCGACCGGTTGTAGCACGACTTTTTGCTCTGCTAGCTTAGCAAGTGCATTTTGATACCAGCGTTGACTATGTAATTTAGGATCAAAACCTACTTTGGCATTTGCGCCTAACTGGCTTAACAGCCAGTCTAAATAGGGCTCAGTTACCAGATGATGGTACTCAAACAGGCGGTCATCGCATTGCTGGCGTACTTGTACGGTATAGCGGCCATCGACAAAAAGCGCCGCCGTATCTGCCAACACCACTGCCACGCCCGCCGAGCCCGTAAAGCCGCTTATCCAATGGAGTCGCTCGGCATAGGCTGGAATATATTCACCTAAATGCTCGTCATCATGAGGAATAATAAAAGCGTCTAAATGGTGCTCACCCATACTGTGACGAAGGGCGCTAAGGCGTGAGGCGTGTGTCATTAAAACTCCTTAGGGAGAAGTAAATGGTGATAAAGGAGCGTCAAGCGCAGATAACTCCACTTTACTCTGTCCGACTATTGATGACAAACCCAGTGGTTGTGCGAGTTGGCCACTATTTAAGCTCATCAAAAGGGCGGCGCTTTTCTTTTTCTAATACCAACGCTTCTAGCGTATCGACTCGTTCTTTTAATTGCTGATTTTGTGCAGCAAGCTGTTTAAGACGATGTTCTATCTCGTTATAAGAACGCCCTTGGCTCACTAACAATACCAGTGTTAACGCTACGCCTAATATTAATACCCACAACATCAGTCACTCCTTAGCGAGGGTGAATGGCTATCTACCCTTATAAAAGAAAAAGGGCTGCAGAGCAGCCCTTTTATCGCATGTTAAGAGAAATATCTCTTAGTGATTTTCTAAGGTCTTAGGCGCTATGCTTTCATCAAATTCAGGAATTTGATTATGCTGCGAGGCTAAGAAGGTATAGATAACGGGTAATACGAACAAGGTAAACAAGGTACCTATACTTAAGCCCGATACAATCACGATGCCCATACCAAAGCGCGAGATAGCACCGGCACCTACTGCAAACATCAGCGGCAGTAAGCCAGCTACCATGGCGGCAGTAGTCATGAGAATGGCTCTTAACCGGATGCGCGCCGCGGTGCGAATGGCATCGCTGCGGCTAGCGCCGGCCAGCTGCTCTTCTTTGGCCACCTCACACATTAAAATACCGTGTTTGGTAATAATACCTACTAAGGTAATCAGCCCCACCTGAGTATAGATATTCATGGTTGCCAAGCCCCATGCCAGTGCAATTAAGGCACCCGAGATAGCAAGCGGTACCGACACCATGATCACCAGCGGATCGCGTAGACTTTCAAACTGCGATGCCAACACCAGATAGATGATAAACAGCGCCAGCAAGAAGGTCATATAAAGCGCGCTACCTTCCGTAACAAACTGGCGAGCTTCACCTAAGTAGTCGTGGCCATAGCCTTTAGGTAGGTTGCCAGCCACGTCTTGTTCTAAGAAGTTAATAGCATCGCCCATCGAGACCCCAGGCGTTAGCACCCCACCAATGGTAGCTGAATTGAGCTGGTTATAGTGAGACAGGGCTCGCGGCTTTCCTTCCATAGTAATAGACACCATATTAGATAAAGGCACCATGTCGCCGCTGAGTGAGCGTACATAGTAATCCTTAATGGAGTCAGGGTTGAGGCGGTCTTTACGATAGACCTGCGGGATCACTTCGTAGCTGCGACCATCCAAATCCACGCGGTTCACATAACCATCGCTCATCATAGTAGAGAGAGTGGTGGCAATGTCTTGCATGGTTACGCCATACGCGCCGGCTTTATCACGATTGATTTTAATATTCATAGTGCCCGAGTCAAAGGCCAAATCCAGCTCACTGTGCACAAACAGCGGGCTATTACTGACTTTTTCTAAGGCATCGCTTGCGACTTCAAATAAGCCTTCAAACTCGCCAGGTGTGGTTAATACAAACTGTACGGGTAACCCGCCCGAGGCACCGGGTAATTCTGGGAACTCAAAAGCACTAATCGCTACTGAGGGGAGGCCTTGTAGCTGGGGCGTTAAACGATCGATAACTGACTTTTGACCGTCACGCTCACTCCACGGCTTCAGGACCGCGACCCCCAGCCCTTGGTTAGGGGTGGGCACCCCAGCAATAGTTAACGAGGTGGCGAGGGCATCATCTTTCTTCAGCACATCAACCGCCTTGAGCATATTGTTTTCTATGTAATCAAGGTTGGCGGTGTTAGGCGCCTTGGCTAATATCATGAAGCCGCCTTTATCTTCATTAGGCGCAAGTTCGCTAGGAATAAAACTAAATAACACCGGCATAGAGGCAAACACCAATACCGCAAAAGCGATTACTACCGCTCGCTTGGCCAATACTGCATCTAACATGCGGGTATAGCCACGAGTCACTTTGCCCAAAGTATTTTCGACGGCTTTTTCGAAGCGGTTAGGATTAGTGTGCGGTTGTAATAGCTTAGAGCACATCATTGGCGACAGTGTCAGTGCCACAATACCAGAGACAAACACCGCCCCTGCTAGAGTTAAAGCAAACTCTTTAAATAGCGAGCCCGTTACCCCGCTCATTAAGGCAATCGGTGCATAGACCGCCGCGAGCGTAATGGTCATAGTAATCACTGGCACCGCGATTTCGCGAGTACCAATAATAGCGGCTCTAAAGGGTTCTTCACCGGCTTTAATATGACGGTCGACGTTTTCTACTACTACGATGGCGTCATCCACTACCAGACCGATGGCCAGTACCATGGCTAGCAGCGTCATCAGGTTGATAGTAAAACCAAACATGGTCATTAATATCGACACCCCGATCAGCGACAGTGGAATAGTCACAATCGGTACTAACGCAGCGCGAAACGAGCCTAAGAACAGCGTGATCACTAATATCACAATCAGAGAAGCTTCAATGATGGTTTTAGCGACTTCATTAATCGACTCATTAATGGCGTCGGTAGCGTCATAGAGCAGCTTCATGCTAATGGTATCTGGCATATCGCGCTCTAGCTCAGGTAACAGCTTACGCACGTTATCGGCCACTTCTAGCGGGTTAGCAGAAGGAGTAGGATCCACACCAATCACTACTGCGGACTCACCATCAGCTAAAGCGCGTACAGTATCGTGGCTTTTTTCTAGTGATACATCGGCAATATCGCGCAGGCGCACCACGCTATTATCGCGGCTAGCCACCACGAGAGACTCTAGCTCTTCAGGGCTTTCTATTTGGGTGTTAATTTCACTGTTATACACCGTATAGTAGCCCGTAGATTGCCCTGCTGCAGCCTGATAGTTATTCGACTGCAATACGGCCTGAACTTCAGCTGCGGTTAAATTATGAGCAGCCATACGTAACGGGTCAAGCCAGATACGTAGCGCAAATTTAGAGCCACCAAATAGGTTGATTTTAGCGACCCCGTCCACCGAGTAAAACTGTGGTCGGATCACTCGCTCTAAGTAGTCGTTAATCTGAGAAGCGCTAAGCTCCTCACTGCTAAAGGCGATATATAAGATTGAAGTAGAAGAGCCGGTGGTCATTTCTAGACTAGGGTCTTCAGCTTCTCGAGGCAGTTGCGAGCGCACCGAGTTAACCCGGGCCAAGATATCGGCCAGCGCCCCGTTAGGATCGGTGTTGAGCTTCATTTGCACGGTAATATCAGAGCTACCGTTACTACTGCTCGAGCTCATGTAGTCGATATTGTCGGCCTGAGCAATGGCTTGCTCAAGGGGTTGAGTGATAAAACCTTGGATCAAGTCGGCGCTGGCACCAAAGTAACCGGTGTTCACCGTGATCACAGTGTTGGTCATATCGGGGTATTCTCGCACTTGCATATTAAGCAGCGATTGCAGCCCCAATAAGACGATCAGCAAGCTGATCGAAACGGCCAACACAGGCCGTTTAATAAAAATATCAGTAAAACGCATCAGATTCTCCGCTTACAGCTGGGGTGCTGACTCAGGCTTATCGAGTGAATCATCTTCTACCGGTTTAACATGACTACCGTTCGACAGACGCACTTGGCCTGAGGTCACTATGGTTTCGCCAGGCTTAAGCCCTTTTACCACACGCGCATATTCTTCTTCACGCTCGGCGACTTCAATCACCCGCTGTTTCGCTACCAGCACTTTCTCGCCTTCTTCTTTATCTTCTATTGGCTCTTCACCTGCTTCAGGCTGTTGCTCTTCCACTACATAAACGGTTTGGCCGTAAAGAGTAAAGTTAATCGCATGCTGAGGAATAAGAATTTGTTCAGACTGCGTCGGTAGTTTTACGTCTAGCTTGGCAAACATGCCTGAGCGTAACTTACCGTCTTTATTAGGAATGCTGGCCTCTACCTGCACTACGCCGGAGTCGTGATTAATTTGTGGCTCAATGGCGGTAACTTGCCCTTCAAAGGGCGTATCGGCATAAGCATCAACGAAGATACTGAGCGGCTGACCAATCATAATGTCGGCGATGCGAGTTTGTGGGATCGTAAAACGAATACGGAACTGGCTAATATCTTCTAAGCGTGCAATATCATCACCCGCATTTAAGTACTGTCCCAGATAGGCATTACGAATACCCATGATGCCATCGAAAGGCGCGCGAATAGTACGACGCTCAATAGCAGCTTTTAATGAATCTACTTGACCCTGTAGCTCTTGATAGTTGGCTTGAGCTTCATCTAGCTGACCTTTAGAAACCGAACCGCGGGAGTAAAGTTGACGCATTCGATCTAAGTTAGCCTTGATGGAAGGTAAGCGGCCCTGCGCACTGCGCAAATTAGCTTTTTCTACATCGGCATCAATTTCTAGCAGCACCTCGCCGGCTTTTACTTGTTGACCGGATTCAAAGTTGATTTTACGTACTATGCCTGAGCCTTCCGTGCTTACAGATATCCCCTGAATAGGCTCGATAAAGCCAATGGCGGCAATATGGGGTGTCCAATCCTGAGCCACAACTTCTTCGACTGTGACTGCATGACTAGGGGTAGGCATATTGGCAAAGTACTCGCCCATCATTTTTTGTTTAAATAAATTGAAACCGATGACGCTGCCGAAGATGATGACTACCAGCAACAACATGGACAAAGTCCATTTTTTCATTAGGTGACTCCCGCGACTTTTTTGGTTTGAAATTAACGTTTTAAAATGGCATTCCAGCTAGCATCGAGTAACTGCTGGTACAGCTCATCATCAAGCTCAATGCACCCTTTAGTACATTTTTGCGTGAGCAGCATTAGGTTTTCTAAAGCGATAAAGCCCAGTAATTGGGCGGGAATATCTCTAAACACGCCTTGGGCTCGCCCACACTCAAAAAATTCCAGTACTGTCTTAAAATAGCGCTCATCTATTTGCTGTTCTTCCTCTCGGTTAAACAGCGGTGAGGCTTCGTATTGCACCCGATAACAAAGGCTGTCGGGGTTTGCTCGTAAATAATGCAGAGTATTGCGCCACAGCTTACTAAATTGGTCATAGCAAGGTTTTGAGGCATCTACTCCCGCCACAATGGCTATGGCCACTTCACTAAGTCGTTCTACATGCGCACTGCGCAGCATGGTTTCTTTGTCTGCAAAATAACGATAGATAGTACCGGTCGCAACATTAGCGTGCTTCGCTACCTGCTGCATCGACATGCCATGAAAGCCTTTGCTGGCGATCAGGACTTCTGCAGCACTTAAAATGCGTTCGCGTTTATTAGACATGAAATTACCATTAATCTACACAACTAAGTTTCATGAATGAACGTTCATTCATTTTTGAGGATTTTAGGTCTTTTCTGTTGTATGTCAATTGCTCATATAAGGGCTAATGAGGGTGAGAGCTAAAAAAAACAACACTCTGCTGGTAAAAGCAGCACTCGACACTTTATTATGAAAAAGGGCTGGACAAGTCAGGGGCGGGGTTTTACTATTCGCAGCGTCCAAATGTGAGCGCCCGTAGCTCAGCTGGATAGAGCGCTGCCCTCCGGAGGCAGAGGTCACAGGTTCGAATCCTGTCGGGCGCGCCATCTAGTAATTTGGATAAAGTCTAGTATACTAGGCGTCAGTTAAAAATGGTGACCGTAGCTCAGTTGGTAGAGTCCCGGATTGTGATTCCGGTTGTCGCGGGTTCGAGCCCCGTCGGTCACCCCAGATTTCAGGCTAAGGTCTGGAAGTAGTAAAAATTGCGAGGGTGGCGGAATTGGTAGACGCGCTAGCTTCAGGTGTTAGTGCCTTCGGGTGTGGGGGTTCAAGTCCCCCCCTTCGCACCACTACTTCAAAAATTGTAATTGCATCTTAACGGGATGCAATACAAGATAGACGTAATGAAAAAGAATAATTTCGGCGTTTAGCGCAGCTTGGTAGCGCATCTCGTGTTTTGGGATTAAGCGGGCCAGAGGGTGCGACCCGATTGATAGTTAAAGAATACAGTAATACTTCGGCGTTTAGCGCAGCTTGGTAGCGCATCTGGTTTGGGACCAGAGGGTCGCAGGTTCGAATCCTGCAACGCCGACCAATTTAATAAGTTAGTTTACTGACTTAAACAGCAAGAGAAATACAAAAATACGGCGTTTAGCGCAGCTTGGTAGCGCATCTCGTGTTTTGGGATTAAGCGGACCAGAGGGTGCGACCCGATTGATAGTTAAAGAATACAGTAATACTTCGGCGTTTAGCGCAGCTTGGTAGCGCATCTGGTTTGGGACCAGAGGGTCGCAGGTTCGAATCCTGCAACGCCGACCAATTAAAAAACCAGTCTAACGACTGGTTTTTTTTGTCTGCAATTTATGTGAAGCGTAAAAAGTGAAGGGTAAGGGGTAATCACCCCACCTGCAGACTTGGTATTTCCTCTTCACGCTTCACTATCTACTCCTTACTTAATGAGCGCAGCTGGGTAGCGCCTCTCTTCTACTCCTTTTCTGGTTTAGCATTCAAATAAGACTTTGAGGACAATTGTTAATACAATAAGACCACAGTCTCTACTGATCGTAGCGTATTCATGACCGAAGTAATTAAACATCAAAAAACCGTTCCGAAGACGAGCCAAGTACAGTCTCTTTCTCGCGCCTTATTGCTGCTAGAGTGCTTAGCTGACTCCGATATTGGACTATCGCTTACTGAAGTGGCAGCCAGCTTAAGCTTGGCGCCGTCGACCACGCACCGTTTGCTTAATAGCTTGCGCAGCCATGAGTTTGTTGATGTCGATGAAGGGTTGTGGAGTATTGGGGTTAATGCCTTTGCCATTGGCAATGCCTACTTAAAAAAGCGCGATGTTGTCGCGCAGTCACGGCCCTTTATGAAACGATTAGTAGCCGAAACAGGCGAAACTTCCAACCTCGCTATTTTAGAGCAAGATAGAGTGGTTTACGTGGGGCAAGTGGAATCACCGCAAACCATGCGCATGGTCGTCTCGTTAGGTAGCAGCTCACCATTACACGCCTCTGGCGTAGGCAAAGCATTATTAGCCGTGCTGCCGTTGCCAGAAGCCATGGCATTAATCCAAGATACCGATATGGTGGCTTATACGCCGAATACTTTGACGGAGCTGGTACGTTTGGAGCAAGAGTTACAGTTGATCAAGCACCAAGGCTATTCTCTAGACGATGAAGAGCAGTTTGAAGGCTTGCGCTGCATAGCGGCAAATATTTATAACGAATATGGTGAAGCAGTGGCGGCAATTTCTATTTCTGGGCCGGCAGTGCGAGTTAAGCGCGAGCGTTTACCGCAGTTGAGCGAGTTAGTGATGGCCGCTGCACGGGAAGTAACCCAAGCCATGGGGGGCAAAGCGCCGTAATGATAAGAGTAACAGGTTTGCGGGCGCGCTCTATAAAATAAGGCCAGTCTTTTGACTGGCCTTATTGCTTTAGGCTGCCTGCTTAAATGCCGTTATTAAAAACTAAGGAGGCGATCGCCTTGGTCGTCTTTAATGCGCGTTGGCATGCCTATATCATTTAGTAGGTTAATGAAGGGGCGGTGAGGTAGCTCTTCTACGTTCACCATGCGCTGCACATCCCACTCACCGGTCGCGATTAAGATGGCAGCGGCAACGGGGGGGACGCCTGCGGTATAAGAAATCCCTTGGCTACCCATTTCTGCATAAGCTTCTTCATGATCGCTGATGTTATAGATAAAGATTTCTTTATCTTGACCATCTTTTTTACCTTTTACTAAATCACCAATACAAGTTTTTCCAGTGTAATTGGGTGCCAGAGAAGAAGGATCAGGTAACACTGCTTTAACGACTTTCAACGGCACTACTTCTAGACCTTCGGCGGTTTTAATTGGTTGCTCAGACAGCAGGCCGAGATTATTAAGCACGGTAAAGACATTAATGTAGTGTTCACCAAAACCCATCCAAAAACGAATATTAGGCACATCTAAGTTTTTTGACAAAGAATGGATCTCGTCGTGGCCGGTCATATAACTGGTTTGGTTACCTACTACGGGTAAGTCGTCGGTGCGTTTTACTTCAAACATCTTATTTTGCACCCACTCGCTGTTTTGCCATGACCAAACGCGACCGGTAAACTCACGAAAATTAATCTCAGGATCAAAGTTAGTAGCAAAATAGTGGCCGTGGCTACCCGCGTTAATGTCGATAATGTCGATAGAGTCGACACTGTCAAAATAGTCTTCTTTTACTGCAGCGGCGGCGTAGGCATTCACCATACCCGGATCAAAGCCCACCCCAAGAATGGCGGTAATGCCGTTATCGGCACAACGCTGTTTGCGTTGCCATTCGTAGTTAGCGTACCAGGGCGGGTTTTCACAGATTTTATCTGGATCTTCATGAATCGCAGTATCAAGGTAGGCGACGCCCATTTCTATACAGGCCTCTAATACCGACATATTAATGAAAGGAGAACCAACATTGATCACCATTTGCGTCTGTGTTTTGTCAATTAACGCCTTGGTAGCTTCAACATCGAGCGCATCCAAGGCGTGTGCTTGCAATTCACCGGCAGTTTTTAAACTGCCTTTTTCTCGTACACTGTCGATAATATTCTGACATTTTTCAACTGTGCGCGAGGCGATGTGAATGTTACCTAGTACGTCATTATGTTGTGCGCACTTATGGGCAACAACTTGGGCAACACCACCGGCACCAATAATTAGAACGTTTCTTTTCATCAATATATATCCTTTAATCGCTGCTGAGCAGCGAGCTTGGGGTGAATGCCTCAGGAGAGGCTGTCTACAAAGTCTTCGAAGCTAAACTCCTTAACCAGCTCTATCGTGCCATCGAGCTGACGTAAGGCGATGGCGGGCATGTTCACGCCATTAAACCAATTCTTTTTCACCATGGTATAACCTGCTGCATCTATAAAAGATAAGCGATCACCCACTTTAAGCGGCTGCTCAAAAGTAAAGGTGCCAAAAATATCACCGGCTAAGCAAGACTTGCCGCATACCATGTATTCTAGCTCACCTTGGCTGGGTATCATTTTTGCCGACTCGCGGTAAATCAGCAGATCGAGCATGTGGGCTTCAATAGAGCTATCAACAATCGCTAACTGTTTACCGTTATATAACGTATCAAGCACAGTGACTTCCAGCGAACAGCTGTTCGTAATGGCTGCTTCTCCTGGTTCAAGATAGACCTGTACTCCATAGCGTTCAGAAAATGCTGTTAAACGTGCGCAAAAGGCATCCAGTGGATAACCCTCACCGGTAAAGTGAATGCCGCCACCTAAGCTCACCCAGCTGATATTAGGGTGGCTGAGTAAGTCAGAAAACTGAGCTTCGATTTTGTTGAGCATGTCATCAAACAGGGCGAAGTCATTATTTTCGCAGTTGTTATGGATCATAAACCCTGAGATCTGCTCAATCACTTCGGCCACTTTTTCTTGATCCCACTCACCAAGTCGGCTAAAAGGACGAGCAGGATCGGCAATAATAAACTCTGAGCTTGATACCCCAGGGTTCAGGCGCAAACCCCGTACCTGATGCTGAGCGGCATCGGCAAAGCGAGTGAGCTGACTGATGGAATTAAAGATAATTTTGTCGCTGTGGGCTAACACTTCGGCTATTTCATCATCGGCATACGCCACGCTATAGGCGTGGGTTTCGCCGCCAAATTTTAGCTTCCCTAGTTTTACTTCATTAAGAGAAGACGAAGTCGTACCGTCCATATACTGGCTCATAAGATCAAACACTGACCAAGTGGCAAAGCACTTTAAGGCCAGCAACGCTTTGGCGCCAGAGTGTTTGCGCACATAGGCAATTTTTTCCATGTTGCCCAAGAGGGCGGCTTTATCGATGAGATAGTAAGGCGTCTTGATCACCGCAGTTATATCCTCTTACTCAGTTAAACTAGAAGGTAGGGCAGCTATTTTAAAGCGCGCAAGTATAGTGGAAAGCAAACTGCACTTCGAGCAAAAAAAGCGCACTATATACCCAAAATAGACGCTCGCCAAGATAAGTATGATGGCAAAAAGCAAGTAAGGTAAAACGGTAGGCTAGAAGAGTAAAAGCGGGTATAAAAAAGGCCGCAGACTTAAGGAAGCAGCGGCCAACAAATCGCATGATATTTAACTTATTTTGGCAGCACCAAAATTGCTCTAAAGTCGTTGACGTTAGTACGGGTTGGCCCGGTTTCTACTAAGGCATTTAACTGCGAGAAGAAGTTATAGCTGTCGTTATTTGCTAAGTATTTCTCAGCATCTAAGCCCCGCTTTTTAGCTTCGTCATACAGCTCGGGCCAAATTATGGCGCCGGCATTATCTTCGATGCCATCGATGCCGTCAGTATCGGCGGCTAGCGCATAAACACCGGCTTGGCCTTTGAGCTCATTGAATAGGCTCAGCATAAACTCACTATTACGACCACCACGGCCTTCGCCTTTAATGGTTACGGTGGTTTCACCGCCTGAGATAATGACGCACGGTGCGGGAATAGGCTGACCACATTTTAAAATCTGCTTAGCAATGGCGGCGTGCACTTTAGCCACTTCACGGGCTTCACCTTCAATACCGTCTCCTAGCACCAGCGGCGTGATATTTAATTCACGGGCTTTAGCAGCACCGGCATCAATCGCATCTTGAGGTGTCGCTACCATATGAAATTCAGACTTGCTGAGGCGCTCATCACCGGGTTTAACGGTTTCTGACTCGGGGCTTTCTAACCAAGTACGCACCTGTGGGCTGACTTCAATATGGTAGTGCTCAAGAATAGAAAGCGCCTGCGCAGAAGTAGTCGGATCGGCCACCGTAGGGCCAGAGGCAATTACCGTGGGCTCGTCGCCGGGCACATCAGAGATACCTAGCGCAATTAAGCGGGCCGGATAAGTAGCTGCCGCTAAGCGACCGCCTTTAATAGCTGATAAATGCTTGCGCACGCAGTTCATTTCATCGATAGCGGCACCGGATCTAAGCAAGGCTTTGTTAATAGCTTGTTTGTCTGATAGTGCCAAGCCCGGAGCGGGTAGGCTTAATAAAGAAGAGCCACCGCCAGACAGCAAGCAAATCACTACATCGTCTTCGCCTAGGCCAGTGACGAGCTCAAGCATTCGACGACCTACGCGCTCACCCGCATCATCGGGGACCGGGTGGGCGGCTTCAATGACTTCAATACGCTCACAGTGAGCACCGTGCTCGTAGCGAGTCACCACAAGGCCGGTGAGCTCACCTTCCCAAATGGCTTCTAGCTCGGCGGCCATAGAGGCTGCGGCTTTACCAGCACCAATAACAACGGCTTTTTGACGAGTATCCTTAGGCAGGTATTCGGCCAAGTTACCTTTAGGCAGTGCTGCCGCAACGGCGCTGTCAAATAACTGCTGTAACAACTCCTTGGGGTGGATATCCATTGCAATACTCCTGAAAAAACGGCTGTCTATAATTTAGAATAAAAGCGGGGTGGGGCAGCACAATTGATAATGTAGATCTAACACAAAGCCCCCTGAGTGAAAGTCCATTGCTATCAATGCCTGCCCCGATTTAACGAGCTCGCAGTGCTTAATGCGCGCTGCGAACAAGTAAAGGCTTACTCACCACGAATATTGTGGTTAGCCAAATGCTCCAGCGCTTTAACTAGACCTGAGTGGTCCCAGTTCTGGCCGCCTAGGGCATTACAAGTATTGAACAGCTCTTGTGCACCGGCAGTGTTGGGTAGAGAAACACCCAGTTCACGTGCACCGGTCAGTGCCAAGTTCAAGTCTTTCTGGTGTAGAGCAATACGGAAGCCTGGGTCAAAGGTACCTTTAACCATACGCTCGCCGTGCACTTCTAGGATCTTAGAAGAAGCAAAACCGCCCATTAGCGCTTCGCGTACTTTGGCAGGATCAGCACCGGCTTTAGAGGCAAATACCAGCGCTTCAGCAACCGCTTCAATGTTGAGTGCAACAATGATTTGGTTAGCTACTTTAGTGGTTTGACCGTCACCGTTACCGCCTACTAGAGTAATGTTCTTACCCATGACTTCGAACAGTGGGTTAACTTTATCAAATACCGACTGCTCACCACCTACCATGATGGTTAAGGTTGCGTTAATCGCACCTACTTCACCGCCGGATACAGGTGCGTCTAGGAAGTCTGCACCAGTTTCGTTAACACGCTTAGCGATGTCTTTAGTAGCAATCGGTGAGATTGAAGACATATCTACTACGATTTTACCTGCAGACAGACCTTCAGCGATGCCGTTTTCACCAAAGATAACGTCTTCTACCTGAGGAGTATCCGGTACCATGGTGATAATTACTTCAGCTGCTTCAGCTACTGCTTTTGGCGTAGCTAGTGCAATACCGTTGTCGCCCAGCAACTCAGCAGGTGCTTTGTTGTAGTGCTCAGAGAAATAAAGAGTGTGACCTGCTTTTTGCAGATTCTCAGCCATGGGCTTACCCATGATACCGGTACCAATGAAACCTATTTTCATGCTGTATTCCTTCTTAGTTTTTGGAATAAATGAACATGCGATTTAATCGGCATACTCACTTATCTTAAACAATCCAAATGAATGGCTGCCTAGTGCAGCCACTACTTATATTAGGCCCTAACCTTGGTTTATTAACCTAGGTTATAGTCTTTCAACCAGGTCAAACCAGCTTCGGTGGTAGTTGCTGGTTTGTACTCACAACCGATCCAACCGTCATAGCCTACTTCGTCCAAGTACTTGAACAAGAAGTGGTAGTTGATTTCACCCGTACCAGGCTCGTTACGGCCGGGGTTGTCCGCCAGCTGTACGTGGTTAATGTTGGTGAGGTTGTTTTTAATAGTACGAGCGAGGTCGCCTTCCATGATCTGCATGTGGTAAATGTCATACTGCAGGTACAAGTTAGAGCTGCTCACTAGCGCACGAATAGACTGTGCCTGAGTGGTGTTGTTTAGGAAGAAACCTGGGATATCGATAGTGTTAATGGCTTCCATTACCAGCTTGATACCTGCCGCTTCTAGCTTATCGGCAGCAAACTTAAGGTTAGCTACAAACGTGGCTTCAGCTTCGTCGTAAGAAACGCCTTCTGGCTGAATACCCGCCAAGCAATTCACTTGGTTGTTGCCGAGTACTTTGGCGTACTCAATGGCCTTATCAACACCGGCCTGAAACTCTTCAACACGGTCAGGATGGCAAGCAATGCCGCGCTCGCCGCCGTCCCAGTCACCGGCTGGCAGGTTAAATAGCACCTGAGTCAGACCATTGGCGTCTAATTTGGCTTTAATGTCTTGTGCTGTTTCCGCATAAGGGAACAAATATTCTACACCCTTAAAGCCTGCCTTAGCGGCAGCTTCAAAGCGGTCCATAAAGTCCACTTCGGTAAACAACATAGACAAGTTGGCAGCTAGTTTTGGCATAACGATGTCCTTAAATTAGTTGGGGGCAAGAACAAGCCCAGCAAGTAACGGCTGGGCTTGGTTTTTTAGGTAGCTAACTTAATCGAGCAAAGAGATAGCGGTTGGGGCGTCGAGGCCTTTTTCGGCTAATTCTTCAAACTCATTAACGGCGTCAATTTCTACACCCATAGAGATGTTAGTGACACGCTCTAGAATAATTTCTACAACCACAGGCACTTGGTGTTCAGCCATCAGCTTCTTAGCTTCTTCTAGTGCTGGTGCAATATCTTCTGGCTTGAATACGCGCAGTGCTTTACAGCCTAGGCCTTCAACCACTTTCTTGTGGTCAACACCGTACTCGCCTAACTCAGGAGAGTTGATGTTTTCAAATGACAGCTGAACACAGAAGTCCATGTCAAAGCCACGCTGTGCTTGGCGGATCAATCCTAAGTAGGAGTTGTTAACCAGTACGTGGATGTAGGGCAGTTTAAACTGTGCGCCTACGGCCAGCTCTTCAATCATGAACTGGAAGTCATAGTCGCCTGACAGCGCCACTACTTTTTTATTCTTATCGGCAGCACATACACCCAGAGCAGCAGAGATGGTCCAACCTAAGGGGCCAGCTTGACCACAGTTGATCCAGTTGCGTGGCTCATAGACGTGCAGGAACTGCGCCGCAGCAATTTGTGACAAACCAATGGTGGATACATAAGTGGTATCGCGGCCAAACGCTTTGTTCATTTCTTCGTAGACACGCTGTGGTTTAATTGGCGTGTTGTCGAAGTGAGTCTTACGCTGCATGGTGCGCTTACGCTCTTGACACTCAGCAACCCAAGCACTGCGATCTTTTAGTTTGCCTGCGGCTTTCCACTCTTTAGCTACTTCAATGAACAAGTCCAGTGCAGCACCGGCGTCAGAAGTAATACCTAGGTCGGGGTTAAATACGCGACCAATTTGTGTCGGCTCAATGTCAACGTGGACAAACTTGCGGCCTTTGGTGTAAACGTCTACTGAACCGGTGTGACGGTTAGCCCAACGGTTACCAATACCAAGTATAAAGTCAGAAGCAAGAACAGTCGCATTACCGTAGCGGTGTGAGGTTTGCAGACCACACATACCTGCCATCAGTTTGTGATCGTCAGGAATAGTGCCCCAACCCATCAGAGTCGGAACAACAGGAACGTTTACCAGCTCGGCAAACTCAGTCAGCTGTGCAGAAGCGTCAGCGTTAATAACACCACCACCAGATACTAACAGTGGTTTATCTGACTCATTTAGCATGGTCAGTGCTTTTTCAATCTGAATGCGGTTAGCTTGAGGCTTATAAGGAGTCAGGGACTGATACGCTTCTGGATCGAAGTCAATTTCTTCCATCTGGACATCAAAAGGCATATCGATCAGTACAGGACCTGGGCGGCCTGAGCGCATGATATGGAATGCTTTTTGGAAAGTGCCTGGCAACTGAGCGGCTTCCATTACGGTTACAGCCCACTTAGTTACTGGCTTAGCAATAGACTCAATGTCGACGGCTTGGAAATCTTCTTTGTGCATACGAGCACGAGGTGCTTGACCGGTAATACACAAAATTGGAATAGAATCAGCAGAAGCTGAGTATAAACCGGTGATCATGTCGGTACCGGCAGGGCCAGAAGTACCAATACACACCCCAATGTTACCTGGGTTGGCACGGGTATAGCCTTCGGCCATGTGTGAGGCACCTTCAACGTGGCGAGCCAGTACGTGATCAATAGAGCCTAAACCGCGAAGTGCTGCGTAAAAAGGGTTAATAGCGGCGCCGGGCACACCAAATGCTTTATTTACACCTTCCAACTCAAGGATCTTGGCGACTGCGTCGATTGCTTTCATTTTAGCCATAATCTGTATCCATTCATTTGAGGTGCTCTCGGCACCATTGTTGATTATTTATGGTCGATGGCGGGACATCTGCTTAGTGAGAGCAGTTAACAACCCCGCAACCCATACCCTGATGATACAAAAAAAACTGTGACGATCAACATGTTTTTGGAAATCATTTTTATAATGCGGAAAACCTTGGCGGCTTTGCCGAAACCTGTCGATGTCTTGTTTTTAATGTAACCAGTTGTTTTTATAAGTTTTATTTGAGAGTGAATATAACCCAGCGACAATAATTGTTACCTAACTGCTGCTGTTCTACATTTAGAGCGCTCCTGCTCTTAGACATGAGCCGCAGCTATAGTAACAATAATATGACGAAATAAACATTTGATACAGTTTTTGATTACAATTTTGTGAACAATTAACTTATCTCTTTTATATAAACGAAGTGCTCTGCTACTTTTTGCACAGCCATAAAGAAGGGTGGCGTTAGCGTGCTCTGTCGAGATAAAAGCAGCAGTATCGTGGTCGGGTACTTGACAGCCTGCTTACTTATGACGAGCAGATGTCAGAACCGAAAAGAGCGTAGTGGTGCAGTTTGTGTGAGCTTCTTCTAAGAAATTACCATCTTTGTGCGGCGCACAAAAATAAGCTTGCAATGCATCTTTGTGCGGTGCAGTATATGTGGTGTACGCCGCAGACAGGGAAGTAGAGTAATGAGACATTTCTTGTTTGGCGTGCTTGGAAGCTAGCCCTCACTCTCAGGAGATAAAGATGTCACTATTTGATTTTACTAAATTACAAGCGGTACAACAGAACAACCTAAACCTAGTACAAGGTTTAGCCAACAATTTGTTTGCTGGTGCCACTAAGCTTGGCAAACTGCAGCAAGACACATTAACCGAACTGCACACCGCACAAAATGACTACACTAAACAGTTGTTTGCCGTGCGTGATGTTAAAGATTTCTTTGAACTGCAAAGTGCTTTCTTTAGCCCCAGCGCTTTATTAGAGCGCCAGTTAAACTTTAACCGCGAAGTAGTTGCAGTGTTAACTGAAAGCCAGCAGCAAGTAAGTCAGTTTGCCGAGCAGCAAGCGTCTAGTAATCGTCAGCAGTTTAACGAAGCACTGGAGCAGTTAATTGGGCAAGCCCCCGTTGGCGCCGAGGCTGCCGTATCTGTACTGAAAAACGCTATCGCCAGTGCTAACGAGGCTTATGAGAAAACACAAGCTGCTACCAAAAATGCTGCTGATATTGCCGATCAAGCAATTAAGCAAGCTGCAGAGCAGTCAGAAAAAGCGGCCCGTGAAGCCATTGAAGCTGCAGAAAAAAATATCAGCCAAGCCACTGCTACCGCTAACACCGTAGCTGAGCAAACTAAAGCTGCTAGCGAAGCGGTAGTTGCTCAAGCAGCTAAAGCTAATAGCGATGCAAAAGCTAGCCGTACTGGCGCTAAAGCTTAATTAGAGCAAACCTGCTAAAAATAAATTAAGCGGTAATCAGCGCTTAATACTAAGCTAACCAAGATCTATCTCGATTAGCTGTTGGCGATAAAGAACTTTCTTTATCGCCTTTTTTATGTCTGCTTTATTTCTCTGTGCTCGCCCAGCTAACCCTTTGTCTTTTCAGTCACTATTTATATATTTCATTTTGCATGGCAGCAATTGAGCCAGTTAGAGAACAAGTTTAAGTACGAAAAGTGTGTGCTAGTGTATATTACATAAACGTAAATCATGGCTAATATAGTGGCTTATACTAGCCTTTATGGTAGGAAAGTAGCACTTATAGTGAACCGTTATGATGAGTTTTACTTTGTTTTGCAGTGCATGGTAGCGAGTGGAGCTAATGCTAAACAACCAGCGATCTAGCGTCCTGATATAACTCTATTTAGGGCGAGCTCTTTAACGCTACTCATATTATCAGGAGGTAGAAATGTCATCCTTTAGTCTTTCTCAACAGTCGACTGTTCAGCAGTATCCTTTTAACCTAATTAGTAGGTTATGGGTGGAAGCACCTAAGCTGAGCCAAGTACAACAAGAGGTAGCAACGCAGCTACAACAACATCAAGCTAATTACTTTAAACAGCTTTTTGAGCTGCAAAATACTTTTTTTAATCCAGGTACACTATTAAGCCATCAGCTCAGCTTTAACTGTGCGGTGCTAGCCACTTTGATGGGAGCGCATCAGCAAGTAAGTGAGCTAACGCAGCAGCAACTGACTCAGGCGCACCAGCAGTTGCGTGATACCCTGCAACAGATAGCCGATGAAGTGCCTAGCAATGCTGAGCCGGTTGCCACAATGTTGAAGTCGATGCTGACCACCATGAATAATACTTATCAGCAAGCTCATGCGGGTAGCCAACAAGCTGTGAAGCTCACTCATCAAGTAGTTAAGCAGACGGCAGAGCAAACTCAGCAAATCGCCGAGCAGGCGAGTCGCTCGCTCGAGCAAAGCATGAGCGATGCTAATGCCGTGGTGAGTAAAAATGGTGGCGCTGCCTCTAAGACTGCGGATCATAAAGCAGCCAGTGCTAGCGATAAACCTGCTAGTTCAGAGATTGAGCCTGCTGAGCCGGCTCGTGAAGAGCTAAAGCAAGCGATAGCTGAGGGCGAAAAAGCAGCGCCTCAAGCAAGCAACGCCGCCAGCTCAGCGGCTAAGCCAGCGCCTCAACAAGTGAGTGATGCAGTAAAAAATGTTATAGCAGATGAGAAGGCTTCTACACCGAGCGCTGCGGCGGCGACAAAAACCGAAGCTGCCGCCACACAGGCCAGCGAAAACGTTAAAGTAGCGGTCACTCCTGCTGCAAAAGAAGTGAGTGAAGCCACTAACGTCGCAGACGCTGCTTCGCCAAGCAAAGCGCCAGTCGCGCAGAGCGGCAAAAATAACAAAGGAGCTCGTAAAGGAGCTAAGCCGTAAAAAACGTTAATGAATAAAACGCATTAAGCGTGCTAAAAGGCGATAAAGGTTATTCTTTATCGCCTTTTTGTTGGTCATCGTCTGCAGGTGAGCTAGAAGGCGCAACAGGATCGGGTTTATGAGTGGCCGTGGGGCTAAAAGCATTAAATAAGCCAAACATATTTTGCGTATTCATGTACAAAGCACGTGATTGTTCAACGTACTGGCGCATCATGTCTTGCATCATCGGTACTTGACCTTGCATAAACTCCGCCCATGCTTGAGAAGACTGCGCGCCGGTTTGTGCTTGAATATCGATCACCGATTGAATACTTTCATCTAAATAGCTCCCCAGCACTCCCTGAAAAGGGCCGTAAAAGCGAATAATATTGCTTAGCATCCCGCTGGTAAAAATAGGGTTACCATCACTTTCTGCTTCTAAAATAATCTGTAGCAAAATACTACGGGTGATATCTTCTCCGCTTTTTGCATCCACTACTTGAAACACCACTTCTTCTTGTACCAATTGACGAATATCCGCCAAGGTCACGTGACTACTGGTGTAACTGTCATACAGACGACGGTTGGGATATTTTTTTATAATACGCATATTTTCTTGGGAATCTGACATAGGGTAGGGGATCTCGACGGGCGTAACTTATGGTTTAGTGTATCCCAAACCATCGACTGCCTCAATTTGCCGCACTGCAGCTAACGGCTGCTATCGCCTTTGTATTCGCTTAATCACGCTAAGCGAGCTTGGATACTGATAAGTAATTCGGCGTAACAGGCGTGGTTTTGTGTTGCTACTAAGTAACAAATAAAAACGAATCCTTAACGCTTTTTTGCCACACAACCCACAAAAGCCACGGACGAAGCGCAATAAGGAAAGAACTTATCTTATCTAAGATCTTACCCCGTATTTGTTCGTTTAGATCTTGAATTTTCCGTGGATTCAGTGGGTTTCGTGGCGAAGTTGTCTTAAGTTTTAAAAGCAAGCTTGCGACATAATCCACATCAGTTTTAAGGCGTTACTTAGCAGATAATAAGCGCAATCTTTTACCATTGTGCTGGGCATCTGCTACTATTTCTTTCTTTTTATTAACCAGAATTAGGATAACTAATGCAAGTTACCAACGATACTGTAGTGCAATTTAACTACACCTTGAAAAATGAAGAAGGCCAAATGCTAGATACGAATGTTGGTAATACGCCATTGGCCTATTTGCATGGTCATAACGGAATGCTAGAAGGTATAGAAGAAGCGTTGACTGGCAAAGAAGAAGGTGAAAGCTTTAGTATTACTTTAGCGCCAGAAAATGCCTATGGCGAGCGTAAAGCGGATTTAACCCAACGCGTACCCATAAAGCATTTGCATGGCGCTAAACAGTGGAAGCCCGGCATGATAGCCACGGTACACACTGAACAAGGTGAGCGTCAGGTGACTGTAATTAAAGCCGGTAAGTTTATGGCTGACATTGATATGAATCATCCGTTAGCAGGCTTAACACTAATCTTTGATTTAGAAGTGGTTAGCGTACGTGCCGCTACTAAAGAAGAGCTTGAACATGGCCACGCCCATGGTGAAGGTGGACACCAGCACTAAAAGTTTACTGCTGTTAGTGAAGCCCTGCGCTTTACACTATAAAATAAGAAAAGCCGAGCATCTGCTCGGCTTTTGTATTTAAGTCGCTTATTGGTGTTAGATGAGTGATTACGGGCTCATGCCACCAAGCAGACTCTGAAAGTCCATGGGCTTTGCCGGTAGTTCAAAAAGGCCGGCTTCTGGGTTGGCTTTTGTTATTGACTCCACCGTAAAATCATCGCCAATTTGTAGCACGCCACCCGTACCTTTGGGTAAACGGTCTTGAAATGCTTGAGTATGTGCCGCTCCAATGATAGCGCTCATAGAATTAAAATAAGCTTGAGTCATTTCTACTACCAAAGGATCTTTGGTAAGTACCGCCTGTTCAGCCTCAGGACCCTTTTTATCTGAGGTATTCCACGTCATTTGATAAACCGTGCCTTTAATTCCTGCTACCGTTTTGTGCTCGTTAGTGGCTTTAATTGATTCAATTTTTCCAAACGGATTTTCATCATTGGGGTTATTAGGATTCATCGCTTGGATCATGGCGCTCATGCCCGCCATATCCATCACTTGGGCACCGTCTTCGTCTAGGCTTACTGAATAAGCTTTACCATCGCGCATCACCAGATAATGATTAGGGTCGCCAAAGTCCAAACGCAGTGTGTGGGTATCGCGCCAGGTCAGAGTGAGCTTATCAGCTCCTCCCTTTGTAGATTGACCTTCTATCTCCATAGGTGGCGTGGTAGTGGTAATAGTGGCTTTACCTCCGGCGAAGGCCAAGTTAGGCAATAATAAAGCAGCCGCTAAGGGCCAGAATCGAAAGTGTGACTTAAATTTCAAAAGAACGGTCATCGTCATTTCCTTTGCTGATGGCAGTGTAAGGTGGGACTCAATAATGGAAACTAATTGTTTTAAGAGTAGTTCTAAAGCTTTGATTGTTCAAAAAAGAGCGAGTCATTCTTACGTGCACTTACTTAATATAACCAGCCGGTACGAAACGACACGCCTACCACCACAAACACTATTGAGAACAGGGTGACGGGGATAATATGCCACGCCATCACGGTAAGTGTTTTTTTACTTAAGGTAGGTATCACTCTAAATCTGGCGTCCAG
>JAAYRH010000047.1 GCA_012518835.1 Aeromonadales bacterium
AGATGCCATGTGAAAGTAGGTCACTGCCAGGCGCCAAATTCAAAAAGCCCTTCACCAATGTGAAGGGCTTTTTTACGTCTGTAGGAATGGGAAGGGCAAAGCGTAAAGAGTGAAAGGACCAGCCAAGACAGAGACCATCTGTGGTAGGCGAACGTGGTGCTCGCATTTCGCTGTGGGCAGATCCTGTCCCGATACCGATGGTAGCTATAGTCTATAAGCAGATGGCTTGCAACTGTGCTTGATAAGTTTGACTCAGCTCACATTTTTTACTGTAATAGCGGCTCGTTTTATAACTAAGGATAAATAATGCCAATTTTAAATATTGCACTTATTGAAGGCCGTTCAAACGAACAAAAAGAAGCGCTGATCAAAGAAGTAACGGATGCCTGTGTTAAAGCGCTGGATGTGAAGCCAGAAACCGTACGCATTTTATTGCAAGATATCGCGACTCAAGACTTTGGTGTAGCAGGTGAGTCAGTAAAAACTAAGCGTGAGCGTCTAGCTAAATAACTTCTCTTCTTCAGGGCAAGTTCTCTTGCCCTGCGCTTACTCTACTTTGTTTAGTTTTGCTATTAAGCCAAATCCGCGATACTTAATGCTTAAGGTAGGATTTTATCTTAGTGCAGCGTAAACTAAAGCCATGGTTTATCAATGTGATATCAGATGAAAACCCTGCTCTTTGTTGCTTTAGGCGGCGCTCTTGGTTCCACATTACGCTTTAGCTTAACTGAGCTTATCGCGCGCTGGCTTGGTCGCACTTTTCCTTATGGTACTTTAACCGTTAACTTGCTCGGCTCATTAATCATGGGCGTGGTGGTGGTGTTAGTGCAGCAGCAAATATTAAGCTCTCATACATGGCGGCCTTTACTGATGGTGGGTACCTTGGGAGCACTGACCACTTTTTCTTCTTTTTCTCTTGATACCGTACTACTACTTGCGCAAAGTGAGTGGTTAAAAGCCGTGTCTAATGTGTGCCTTAATGTGGTTTGCTGTATTATGTTTACCTACCTTGGCATGCAGCTAACGTCTAGCCTAGTGGCGACTCGTTAGTCGACGCCACATAGTTGTAATACATCCACATACATTGATTTAATAGGTGCCTTCAGCATGTCAGAGCAGGATAAGTCGACGACTCACTTTGGTTATAAGACGGTAGAAGCAAACGAAAAAGAGCAGATGGTCGCTGGTGTTTTTCACTCGGTGGCTGCTAAGTACGATGTGATGAACGATCTTATGTCGTTTGGTATCCATCGCTTATGGAAGCGCTTTACTATTGATTGCTCTGGAGTACGCAAAGGCCAAAAGGTATTAGACTTGGCTGGTGGCACAGGCGATTTAACCGCTAAGTTCTCCCGAATTGTCGGAGAAACGGGGCAGGTGGTGTTGGCTGACATTAACGACTCTATGCTCAAAGTCGGCCGAGATAAGCTGAGAAACCAAGGTTTGGGTAATAATATTGCCTATGTACAGGCCAATGCAGAAGCCTTGCCATTTCCCGACAATCACTTTGACTTAATTACCATTGCTTTTGGCTTGCGTAATGTCACCGATAAAGATAAAGCGTTGGCGTCTATGCAGCGTGTGTTAAAGCCAGGTGGTCGCTTGTTGGTATTAGAGTTTTCTCAGCCACAGCATGAAATCATGAATAAATTATATGATTTTTATTCTTTTAATATTTTACCCAAAATAGGCCGCTTAGTAGCTAACGACAGTGAAAGTTATCAATATTTAGCAGAGTCTATTCGTATGCACCCCGATCAAGACACGTTAAAAGCGATGATGGAGCAAGCAGGCCTAGAACAAGTTGAGTACTTTAATCTCACTGATGGCATTGTCGCTTTGCACCGTGGATTTAAATTCTAATGAAACTTTTGTTGCCTTCTTTACTAAATGGTTCTCTTGAGTTCGCATTTAACCGCTTGCTGCTACAAGGCAGTGAGCGGTCGACTTTAATGGTGCTTTTACAAGGGCGAGTACTCCAGCTCACCGTTATTGATGTGACCACTGTCTATCTGGTGTTTGCCCAAGATAGAGTCGACATCTTGCAGCAATATGCGGGCACAATAGATAGCCATTTAAGCTTGTCTTTGAATGCATTGGGCTTGTTGAAGGATAAAGGGCTATTAATGCAGTATATCCGTGATGGGCGCATTGACCTAGAAGGGGATCCGCAATTGTGGCAAGCTTTTTCTTCATTAGTGAAAATCCCTGACGTCGATATTGAATCATTATTAGTCCCTTACACTGGCGATATTATGGCGCATTTAATCACTCGCCAAGGTCGCAAGCTCAAGTCGAACCTAGATTCAACGGCTATAGCGATGCATCAGCAGTTAGGAGACTATGTGCGTGAAGAAGCAAGGTTAGCTGTCGGACCATTAGAGCTGGCAGATTTTGCTGATGAGGTAGGGCAGGTGAACAGTCGTTTATTGGGCTTAGAAAATCGTCTGGCTAGGCTAATCGATAAGGCTCGTCATTCATGAAAAAACTCCGAGAGCTAGTACGCCTCTATCAGATCGCCAGAACTTTATTTGATTATGGTTTAGATGAACTGCTCCCTGCGCGGCTACAAATATTACCGGCGCGTCTAGCGCGTAAAAGTCTATTTTGGTTAAAAAACAAACACCCGGATCTCTCTCGTGGCCAACGTATTCGTTTAGCACTAGAAGAGCTAGGGCCGGTATTTATTAAATTTGGCCAAATGTTGTCAACGCGTCGCGATCTATTGCCACCGGATATTGCCGAAGAGCTGGCGATGCTCCAAGACAAGGTACCTCCTTTTGATGGTCATCTTGCCCAGCAACAAATAGAGGCCAGTTTAGAAGCGCGTATTGATGAGCTATTTGATGACTTTGCCGTCACTCCTTTAGCGTCGGCGTCTATTGCTCAAGTGCATACTGCTAGACTTAAAACGGGCGAAGAAATTGTCATTAAAGTGATTCGCCCAAGTATTGAGAAAGTCATTGATGCCGATGTTAGCTTGATGCATACCATGGCGGTCTTAGTGGCAAAATTAGTGCCAGAGCGTAGCAGCAGGCTGCGGCCGGTAGAAGTAGTAGAAGAGTATCGCAAGACGTTATTTGGTGAGCTTAATCTCTTGCGGGAAGCGGCCAACGCTATCCAGTTACGTCGTAACTTTGAAGGCTCTCGCACTTTATATGTACCGGAAATTTACTCTAGTTATTGTCGAGAAAATGTTTTGGTCATGGAGCGCATCTACGGGATACCGGTTTCTGATATAGCTGCTTTAGAAGCTAATGGTACCGATATGAAGCTGTTGGCAGAACGTGGAGTAGAAGTCTTTTTTACCCAAGTATTTCGTGACAGTTTTTTTCATGCCGATATGCATCCAGGTAATATTTTTGTCTCTTATGAACGCCCTCACGATCCGCAGTGGATTGGCATTGACTGTGGTATTGTTGGTACCTTAAACAAAGATGACAAACGGTATTTAGCTGATAACTTTCTTGCGTTTTTTAATCGCGACTATCGCAAGGTAGCAGAACTCCATGTAGAGTCAGGTTGGGTGCCCGCTGATACCAAAGTAGAAGAGTTTGAGTCGGCTATTCGTACCGTCTTGGAGCCTATTTTTGAAAAGCCACTGTCAGAGATTTCTTTTGGCCATGTACTACTGAATCTGTTTAATACTGCCCGACAGTTTAATATGGCAGTGCAGCCGCAATTGGTATTATTACAAAAAACCTTATTGTATGTAGAAGGGGTAGGTCGCCAGCTTTATCCGCAGCTAGATTTATGGAAAACAGCGAAGCCCTTTTTAGAAGAATGGATGCAAAAGCAGGTCGGCTATAAAGCAGTAATCGCTGCCGTTAAAGAAAAAGCCCCTTATTGGGCAGAAAAACTACCTGAGTTGCCTGAGCTGGTTTACGATGCACTACAGCAGGCGAAATTGCAGCAACGACAGATGCAGGGCTTATATCAGCAGTTTCATCAGCATGATAAAAATCAGAGCAAAGGACGCTTTTTATTGGCGATGGGAGCCACTGTTCTACTCGCTAGCACCTTATTACTGGCGATGAACGAGCCAAGGTGGGCATTAACGGGATTGTGTCTTACTTTGCTTACTTGGTTGTTAGGTTGGCGAAAAATTACAAGATAACTTGATCTAGTTAGGGTGTTTCAACGCTCAGCTCGAGTATCATAATGTTTTATTCACGGTATAGGAAAATATGTGATGGGTGGAATCAGTGTATGGCAGTTGTTAATAGTAGTATTGATAGTAGTACTGCTATTTGGCACTAAAAAACTACGTGGTCTTGGCGGTGATTTAGGCTCGGCAGTAAAAGGCTTTAAGAAAGCCATGAGCGATGACGAGCCTGCTCAAACTAAAGCAGAGCAAGAGGCTGCAGACGCAGATTTTAAACAAGAGTCACTGGCTGATAAAAAAGAGCAAGCCAATCCAATTAATCAACCGGGTCAAGAAAAGACCAAAGATAACGATCGAGTATAGCTATGTTTGATATTGGTTTCTGGGAGCTGGTGGTTATTTCCGTCGTGGGGTTGCTGGTACTGGGACCAGAGCGGTTACCGGTAGCGATCAGAACCGTATCTCGACTCTTTAAAACCGTACGCGATACCGCTAACTCGGTTAAAAACGAGTTATCCCAAGAGTTAAAAATGGAAGAGCTGCATCGTGATCTTAAAAAAGCCGAGCAGCTTAATATGAAAAGTTTAAGCCCCGAGCTACAAGAGTCGATTGATGAGCTTAAAGACGCGGCGGCCTCGGTCACCCGTCCTTACGCCAAGAAAGACACCCCGAGCTCGGCGGCCAGTCCAACGGCGACACCTAAGCCAAGCAGTGACGACCAACCCTCTCCTTCATCTCAGGATAAATCAGAATGAATCAGTCACAGCAACCGCTAATGAGTCATTTAGTGGAGTTGAGGAGCCGCTTACTGCGGGCCTTTTCCGCTATCTTGTTGGTGTTTTTGGCCTTAGTTTATTTTGCTAGTGATATTTACTCGATATTAGCCGAGCCGTTACTTAAACAAATGCCCGAAGGCGGCAGCATGATAGCGACTGGGGTAGCAACTCCCTTTTTAACGCCGATGAAGTTGACGTTAATTTTGTCGTTTTTTATTGCTATCCCTTATGTGCTCTACCAAGTGTGGGCCTTTATCGCGCCAGGCTTATATAAGCATGAGCAGCGCTTGATTGCTCCTTTGGTGTTTTCTAGTGCATTGCTATTTTATGCTGGTGCGGCTTTTGCTTACTATGTAGTTTTTCCGCTGGCCTTTGGCTTTTTTAATCAGATGACGCCAGTAGGCGTCACTATTGCCACCGATATTTCCAGTTATTTGGACTTTGTACTAGGGCTGTTTGTGGCCTTTGGTATTGCCTTTGAAATCCCAATTGCCACTATTTTGCTCTGTTGGACCGGTGTTACTACGCCTAAAGCCTTAGCGGCCAAGCGCTCTTATGTCATTGTTGGGGTATTTGTGGTGGGTATGATATTGACCCCACCCGATGTTATTTCTCAGACTTTATTAGCCATTCCGATGTGGTTTTTATTTGAGATAGGGGTGTTTTTAGCGCGGTTTTATGTGCGTAAAGATGCAAACGACGAGGCGGAGCAGGACGCTTCTTTATGATTGATATTGGTGTTAACTTAACCGACCGTCAGTTTGATGAGGATCGCGATGCGGTACTCACCCGCGCGACAGCGGCGGGTGTTTCTGCGCTGATTTTAACCGGCACTACTGTTAACGCCAGCCAAGTAGCGGCAGACTATGCGGCTGAAAATCCTGAACTTTGCTACGCGACAGCGGGTATTCACCCTCATGATGCCAAAAGCTTTGATGCGCATAGTATAAGTGAGCTGCGTACGCTAGCTGCTCGGCCCGAAGTGGTGGCTATTGGGGAGTGCGGTCTAGATTTTAATCGTGATTTTTCACCACGAGATAGCCAAGAAGCAGTATTTGAAGCGCAACTCGCGTTAGCGGCCGAATTGCAGTTGCCGGTATTTATGCATTGCCGAGATGCCCATGAGCGCTTTATGGCGATCTTAACGCCATGGCGAGATAAATTGCCGGCGGCGGTATTACATTGCTTTACTGGTAACGAAGCCGAGCTTAAAGATTGCTTAGCACTGGATATGCATATTGGCATTACTGGCTGGATCTGCGATGAGCGCCGCGGCCAAACCTTACAGCAACTGGTATCCTTAATTCCTGCTCATCGTTTGATGATAGAAACCGACAGTCCTTATCTGTTACCCCGTGACTTACCGATTAAACCTAAGTCGCGACGCAATGAGCCCGCTAACTTAGGTCATATCGCCCAACGCATTGCCGCCTGTCGGGGCGAACATCCCGACCAGCTGATAGCCGCTACTACCGCGACCAGCCGTGCCTTTTTCCGTATTTAGTGCATTTAGGAGTTCTCATGACGCAACAAATATTTGGTGATTTTCATGCCCGTCGACTACGTCGTACTCGTAATCAAGACTTTAGCCGACGCTTAGTGCGTGAGCATATCTTAACGGTGGATGATCTAATTTATCCGGTATTTGTGTTACCTGGGGTGCAGCGTCGTGAACCTGTAGAGTCGATGCCGGGCATCGAACGCTTATCTATTGATTTATTACTAGAAGAAGCGGCTGAGCTGGTTGAACTGGGTATCCCGCTAGTGGCTTTATTTCCGGTGGTTAATAGTGATCAAAAAAGCCTGATGGCAGAAGAAGCTTATAACCCCCAAGGATTAGCCCAAGAAGCAGCTCGTGCCCTTAAAGATGCTTTCCCCGAGCTGGGGGTGATGACCGATGTGGCTTTAGATCCGTTCACGGTGCATGGTCAAGATGGTATTTTGGATGACAATAATTATGTCTTAAATGACATTACTACCGAAGTGTTAGTGAAGCAGGCTTTAAGCCATGCCGAAGCGGGCGCCGATATTGTTGCGCCGTCAGATATGATGGATGGACGTATTGGTGCTATTCGCCAAGCCCTAGAAGAGGCGGGTTATATTAATACGCAAATTATGGCGTACTCTGCTAAGTACGCCTCTAATTACTACGGCCCTTTTAGAGATGCGGTGGGTTCGGCGGGTAATTTGAAAGGCGCTAATAAAGCCACTTATCAGATGGATCCCGCTAACAGTAACGAAGCCTTACAAGAAGTGGCCTTTGATCTGCAAGAAGGGGCCGACAGTGTCATGGTAAAGCCAGGTATGCCGTATTTGGATGTAGTGCGTCGCGTTAAGGATCAGTTTGGTGTTCCGACCTTTGCCTATCAAGTGAGTGGCGAGTATGCAATGCACATGGCGGCGATTCAAAATGGCTGGCTAAAAGAGCAAGAAACTATCATGGAATCCTTGCTGTGCTTTAAGCGCGCCGGCGCCGATGGTATTTTGACTTACTTTGCCAAGCGCGTCGCCATTTGGTTAAAAGAAGAGCAGCTAGCTAAGCACGCAGATAAAAAATAAGTATCAGAGTTAACTGAAATAATAAAGGTGACTCTTGGCGCCTTTATTATTGCTGATACTGTGAGGGGGAAGCGTAAGAGCGAAGTGGACAATACTCTGCCTTCTAAACGGAGTATTAGTTCGTTCTTTTCACTCCTCACTCTTTACTTATGACTACTTCTTCAATCACCAGTGGCCAGCCTTGTTCGGTTTGCCGCTGGGCTTCTTGTTGTAGCTCACTGATACGCAGTGGATGAGTTTGCTTCCAGTTAGCGGGTAGTTGTAGTATCAGTGTTTCTCCTTGAGCCTGCAGGGTAAATGCAGGTACCGTACCGCGGGTGCGCCGCAAGCATAAAATAATTGCCAATCGTAATAGTCGAGCCAGCAAAATCGCTTGTTTGGGCTCAATCGCGCCTTGTTGCTGCAAGGGAGCGAGCTTAAAGTCATCTCTTTGATTAAGTAGTAAAGCGGCAAGTAGCTGTTGCTGTGCTGGGGTAAATCCAGGTAAGTCGATATGTTTTAAGATATAGGCTGCATGTTGGGGCGCTTGTTTATACTCGATGCACAGTCCTAGCTCATACAATAAACCTGCCCAGCCTAGCACGGCCAGAGCCGGAGTATCAGACTCTTGCATAGCTAACTGGTGCAGCGCATTTAAAGCAGTATTACGTACCCGCTCGCCTTGCTCTTGATCAAGCTGATAACGGGCAATGAGGCTCGCTGCTGTGCGCGCGCGGGCATCGCCCTGGGCATCATCCTCTCCTAACATGCCATACATCAAGCCTTCACGTAGGGCACCGCCAGCGAGGGTCATGCTCTCGATAGCCAACATTTCAAATAACGCAATTAAGATAGCCAGCCCAGAGGGGAACACACTGATGCGATCGGCTTTTAGGCCGGGCAAGTCTAACTTATCTAATTGACCACAAGCGATGGCGGCTTGTTGCAGGCGCAACAATTTAGCCAAGGTAATGTGTTCATTTTCCCCTTGGCCAATCATGATCTCTTGAATAGCTTGGACCGTGCCAGAAGCACCAATACAGGTTTGCCATCCTAACTTGAGATAGTGGCTAGCAACGGGGGTCAACACTTGTCGAGCAGCTTCAATCGCTTGCTCAAAGTTAGCTTGATTAAGCTTGTCGTCTGCAAAGTAACGGCTTAGCCAAGTCACACAGCCCATATCCACGCTATTAAGCAGCTGTGCTGAAGCGCCTTCGCCAATCACTAGCTCGGTACTAGCGCCGCCAATATCGATAACTAAACGCCGACCGGTCCCCGATGAGGTCCAAGCCACTCCCTCATAAATAAGGGCAGCTTCTTGCTCACCCGAGATCACCTTAATAGGATGACCTAAAATGGTTTCGGCTTTCCTTAAAAACACCTCAATATTGCTGGCTAGGCGCAAGGTAGCGGTACCAACGATACGAATATGCTCAGCGGGCACATCTTGTAGTTGCTCAGCAAATAGCTCAAGACATTGCCAGCCGCGCTCCATAGCAGCCAAGCTTAAGCTATTATCCGCTTGTAGCCCCGCGGCCAGTCGCACCTTGCGTTTAATTTTGGCGACGGTGCGACTCGCCCCCGCTACTTCATGAACCACCAACATATGGAAGCTATTAGAGCCTAAGTCGATAGCCGCATACAGCGCCGCTTTATTCACAGTAAGTTAGCTCCGGTTAGGTGAACGACGCCGCGGCGGACCGCTTGGTCGACGCTGACCTGAAGAGGGACGATTACGATTAGCGTGAGCGCGGTGGTGATGAATGCGTGCCGGCGGCGTTACATCACTGAGCAAAGCACCCTGATCGTACTTACTCACTGGGATAGAGTGCTCGATATAATCTTCTATCGCCGGCAAATTAAATACATACTCTTCGCAAGCTAAGCTAATGGAACAGCCACTAGCACCCGCGCGACCGGTACGACCGATACGGTGTACATAGTCTTCCGGGTCGTCGGGTAAATCATAGTTAAATACATGGGAAACATCGGGAATATGTAAACCTCGTGCCGCCACATCGGTAGCCACCAGAATATCTAAGTCGCCTTTAGTAAAGTCGTCAAGAATTGTCATGCGTTTACGTTGCGGAACATCCCCTGTGAGTAAGCCCACCCGGTGGCCATCGGCGGCTAACCAGGCTTGTACGGTTTCACAACTGTGCTTAGTGTTGGCGAAAATAATGGCTTTATCGGGCCACTCGGTTTCCATTAAGGTGAGCAGTAACAGCACCTTGTCTTCTTGAGCTGGGTAAAACAACTCTTCTTTAATGCTAATGCCGGTTTTTTGCTCGGGCGCTATTTCTACATGCTCTGGGCTATTCATGTGCTCATAGGCCAGCTCTTGTACGCGTAGCGATAAAGTAGCAGAGAACAGCATATTTAAACGCTGAGCAGGGGCCGGCATGCGGCGGAATAAAAAGCGAATGTCTTTAATAAAACCTAGATCAAACATGCGATCTGCTTCATCAAGAACCACGACTTGAATGGCTCCCATATCGATCACTTGCTTCTTCAGAAAATCGATAATACGACCGGTGGTACCAATTAAAATATCGACGCCAGCCTCTAAGACTTGGGTTTGTTGCTCATAGCCTTCGCCACCGTAAGCTAAGCCTAACTTTAGACCAGTACTGGCACTAATGGTGTCGGCATCATTAAATATTTGTACTGCCAGCTCACGGGTAGGCGCCATGATGATTGCCCTAGGCTGATTGAGCTGGCGATGTTCGGGTACCGGAGTAATGAGTAGGTGGTTAAAAGTGGCCGCTAAAAAGGCGATAGTTTTGCCGGTACCGGTTTGGGCTTGTCCAGCGATATCCTTGCCAACAATTAAATAGGGTAACGACAGCGCCTGGATGGGCGTGCAGTTGTGAAATCCTTTTGCTTCCAAACCGGAGACAACTTGAGGCTGCAGATCCAGTTGGGCAAATTTTACGTCAGTTAAGTGTGTTTTGCTCATAACGTTCAGAATATCAGGTTAGGCTTGCAATAATAAACAGGATCCATTGAAATAGGCTAACTAAATTGTCTGGACATAGTGTAATCAGACATAAATAACGGATTGGAGTTGGAGATGAGTGATAAAATTATTCAGCTGACCGATGCCAGCTTCGAAGCTGACGTGGTTAAAGCAAACGGGCCTGTGCTAGTAGATTTTTGGGCTGAGTGGTGTGGTCCTTGTAAAATGATCGCCCCTATTCTGGACGAGATTGCGAATGAGTATGAAGGCAAGGTCACAGTTGCTAAGCTGAACATTGATCAAAATGCCGATACTCCTCCTAAGTTTGGTATTCGTGGTATCCCTACTTTGTTGCTGTTTAAAAATGGCGATGTAGCCGCGACTAAAGTTGGCGCCCTGTCTAAGTCTCAATTAAAAGAATTCTTAGACGCTAACCTGTAATAGCGAAATAAAGGGTGCTTAATGCACCCTTTATGCTTTTTACTGGACGGAATCTATTTTTAGTGTTAATTTAATGTTTGTTTACTACCCTATATTCAGTGCCGTTAAGGCCCTTCGATTTTAAGTCTCACCCCAGCAGACTTTGTCATTATCTAAATATCTTGGTTGATAGAAACCCACCACTATGAATCTTACTGAACTCAAGAATACCCCAGTATCTGAGCTGATAAAGCTTGGTGAAACTATGGGCTTAGAAAACCTAGCCCGTCTGCGTAAGCAAGACATCATCTTTGCTATCCTTAAAGCTCATGCCAAAAGTGGTGCCGATATTTTTGGCGATGGCGTGTTAGAAATATTGCAGGACGGCTTTGGTTTTTTACGTAGCGCCGACTCGTCTTACTTGGCTGGCCCCGATGACATTTATGTCTCTCCTAGCCAAATTCGCCGCTTTAACTTGCGCACCGGTGATACTATCGCCGGTAAAATTCGTCCCCCTAAAGAAGGGGAACGTTATTTTGCTCTGCTAAAGATTAATCAAGTTAACTACGATCGCCCCGAAAACGCCCGCAACAAGATCCTCTTCGAGAACTTAACCCCCTTACACGCCAACGAGCGGATGCGCATGGAGCGCGGTAACGGTTCTACCGAAGACATTACTGCACGAGTATTGGATCTGGCTTCACCCATTGGTAAAGGTCAGCGTGGGCTAATAGTGGCACCGCCTAAAGCGGGTAAAACCATGCTGCTGCAAAATATCGCCCAGAGCATTTCTTATAATCATCCCGAGTGCGTGTTAATTGTATTGCTCATTGATGAGCGCCCTGAGGAAGTGACCGAGATGCAGCGTATGGTCAAAGGGGAAGTGATTGCTTCTACTTTTGATGAGCCAGCGCAGCGTCACGTACAAGTAGCGGATATGGTGATAGAAAAAGCCAAGCGTCTGGTTGAGCATAAAAAAGACGTGGTCATTTTGCTTGACTCTATTACACGTTTAGCTCGTGCCTATAACACAGTGGTACCTTCTTCTGGCAAGGTGCTTACGGGTGGTGTAGATGCTAACGCCTTACACCGTCCTAAGCGCTTCTTTGGTGCGGCACGTAACGTAGAAGAAGGCGGCAGCTTAACGATTATTGCCACCGCGCTTGTAGAAACCGGCTCTAAGATGGATGACGTTATCTACGAAGAGTTTAAGGGTACCGGTAATATGGAATTACACCTGTCCCGCAAAATTGCCGAAAAGCGCGTTTATCCAGCGATTGATATTCCTCGCTCGGGCACCCGTCGTGAAGAGTTGCTGACCACCCCCGATGAGCTGCAAAAAATGTGGATTTTACGTAAAATTGTGCATCCCATGGGCGAAAGCGACAGTATCGAGTTCTTGTTAGATAAATTGGCCATGACCAAAACTAACGATGAATTCTTTGATGCGATGAAACGTCAACAAAAATAACCATATTGCATTCAGAAACCGCGGCTGGTCCGCGGTTTTTTTATTGTTGATACAAGCCCTAAGTAACGGGGTATAATCTTGCCACTAAAAATACTCTTGGAATAAACCTATGAAATATAAGGACTTGCGTGACTTTATTACGCAGCTTGAAGCTCAAGGCGAACTCAAGCGTATTAAGCATGAGATAGATCCTTACTTAGAAATGACCGAGATTTGTGATCGTACGCTAAAAGCCGGTGGTCCCGCTTTGTTATTTGAAAACCCCAAAGGTCATAGCATGCCGGTGCTGGGTAACTTATTTGGCACTCCTAAACGAGTGGCAATGGGCATGGGCCAGCAAGATGTACAAGCATTGCGCGAAGTGGGTCGGTGGCTGTCTTATCTTAAAGAGCCTGAGCCGCCTAAAGGCTTAAAAGAGCTGATGGAAAAGCTGCCCATTTTTAAGCAAGTTCTCAATATGCCTACTAAGCGGTTGAAAAAAGCACCTTGCCAAGAAGTGGTTTTAGAAGGCGAGCAAGTAGACTTAACTCGGCTGCCCATTCAGCATTGCTGGCCTGGCGATGTGGCACCCCTAGTGACTTGGGGCTTAACCATTACTCGTGGACCTTATAAAAAGCGCCAAAATCTAGGTATTTATCGCCAGCAGTTACTAGGCAAAAATAAGCTTATTATGCGCTGGTTGAGCCATCGAGGGGGGGCGCTGGATTTTAAAGAATGGCAAGAAGCTAATCCAGGGCAGCCTTATCCAGTCGCAGTGGCTTTAGGGGCTGATCCTGCAACTATCTTAGGCGCAGTCACGCCGGTGCCTGATACCCTGTCGGAATATGCCTTTGCGGGCTTATTACGCGGTAGTCGCACCGAAGTGGTGAAGTGCATTGGTAATGACTTAGATGTGCCCGCCAGCGCCGAAATTGTCTTAGAAGGCTATATATATCCCAATGAACTGGCGCCCGAAGGCCCCTATGGTGATCACACCGGTTACTACAATGAAGTAGATGAGTTTCCGGTGTTTACTGTAGAGCGCATTACGCATCGCCACGATGCCATTTATCATTCCACTTATACTGGTCGCCCACCCGATGAGCCAGCAATTTTAGGCGTGGCATTAAACGAAGTATTTGTGCCCATTTTGCAAAAGCAGTTTCCAGAAATTGTTGATTTCTATCTGCCACCTGAAGGGTGCTCCTATCGAATGGCAGTGGTCACCATTAAAAAACGTTACCCCGGTCATGCTAAGCAAATAATGTTGGGTGTTTGGTCGTTTTTACGCCAGTTCATGTATACCAAATTTGTCATAGTCTGCGATGATGATGTGAATGCGCGCGACTGGAATGATGTTATTTGGGCAATTACTACCCGCATGGATCCCGCGCGGGACACCACTCTAATAGAGCATACCCCTATTGATTATTTGGATTTTGCCTCACCGGTCTCTGGCCTAGGTTCCAAGATGGGGATGGATGCTACGAACAAGTGGCCTGGTGAGACAGAACGCGAGTGGGGTTGGCCCATCGTGATGAGCGACGAAGTTAAACAAAGAGTTGATAATTTATGGGACCAACTTGGGATCCTCGACTCCAGTGCTAAACAGAATGAATACAAAGGATAGTCATGCAGAACGTAACATGTAGTGTGCAAGCCCTAGAAGAAATGGCAGAAACCCTCTGGTATGTGCGATTAAAGCCCGAGGTTGTCGTGGACTTTCTTCCTGGTCAGTATGTATTGGTGGTGATGGCTGAGGATGATAAGCGACCATTTTCGATTGCCAATAATATGACCGATGAAGGAATAGTAGAGCTGCACATTGGTGCTACTCCTGATAATACCTATGCCATGCAAGTATTAAAGCGCATGCAAGATCAGGGACAAATTGAATTACAGTTTCCTGCAGGAAAAGCACACTTGCGTCCTGAATCACCACGGCCCGTAATCTTAATGGCCGGTGGTACAGGCTTTGCTTATACCCGCTCTATTTTGCAGCAGATGTTAGCCGACGGCTTACAACAGCCGGTGTTTTTATACTGGGGGGTGCGCTTTGATGAGCATTTGTATGCCGACGAAGAAATGAAAGCGTGGGCCGAGCAACATGAACACTTGAGCTATATTCCCGTAGTGCAAAATGCCGGTGAGGGCTGGCAGGGACGCACCGGATTAGTGCATGAAGCGATTATGGAAGACTTTCCAAGCTTAGCGGATTATGACGTTTATATCGCTGGACGCTTTGAAATGGCTGGCGTGGCGCGCGAAGCCTTTAAAAAACAAGGTTTGGTGCCTGAACAGCTGATAGGCGATGCCTTCGAGTTCATTTAAGCTATAACAGCAGGGAGCTAAGGCTCCCTCTGTTTCATCACACTTAGCTTAAGACTGCGTTGAATCATCGTTAGCAGGCTTAAGCTGCTCTTCTAGCAATATTAGCTTAGCTTCCATTTCGTTAAGCTTTTCTCGGGTGCGTAGCAACACCTTGGTTTGCACATCAAACTCTTCTCGCGTCACCATATCCAGCTTGCCTAATTGTGCCTGTAACACGGTACGGATGCGCTTTTCTGCTTCTTCGCCCATATTTTTAATGCTGCTAGGCATGCTATTTTGAATTTGTTTGGCGATATCTTCGAGTTTTTTTGGATCTAGCATACTGCTCTCCTTTGCCTATAATCGGCATGGTTACGAAATAAGATTGCGACATAATTTCGCCGATAACGGAATTATCATCGAGTTTGCTGAGCATTGTGCCATGAAAGTTTAGCGCTGAGGATAAGCAAGCACAATTGAGCGACTTTCTCTTAACTGGGATCGAGTGCGGTATGCTGAAACGCTAAGATCAAGGGATCGTTGAGGCGTTTTTTTAGTAAGCACACGCCCACTTCAATGGACTTAAGAGCAGGGCTAGGCGAGAGCAGTCGCACTTTATTACCCAGTGGGCTGTGATCAATGACTACCCGAGGGACTACACCAATGCCAAACCCTAGCGCCACCATACTAATAATGGCTTCGTTGCCGGCCACTTCTGCATAAATATTTGGATTAATGCCTTTGGTTTTAAACCACTGATTAGCTCGTTTACGCGCTACTCCTTGTTGAGACACAATAACGGGCATTTTCTGCCAATCTAGCGGCCGTTGTTCTAATAAGTCGGTGATAGGGCCGGGCGTGGCGGGCGCAATAAATACCATAGGTACGGTTTGTAAGTTAATAAAATGTACTTTAGCAGGCAGCGCATCAGGGCGCGCTGCAATCGCCAGTTCACTTTCATCTTCTAGTATTTTTTCAATAGCTAAGGCAGGATCGCCGGTTTCTAAGCGAATTTCTGAATTAGGGTAACGATTGCGAAAGCGCTCTAATATATTGGGCAATAAAAAGTAACTCGCCGTTACTGAGCAATAGACGCGCAATCGTCCTTGTAGGCTATTGTCCCCTTGTTTAAGAGTATGTTTAAGCTGCTGCCACTCACTTAACCAATGCATCGCAAACTGCTGTAAACGCAGCCCATCGGAGGTGAGGGTCACGGTGCGGTTGTCGCGAATAAATAAAGCACAGCTGGTTTCCTGCTCTAGGCGCTGAATTGCCCGACTTAAAGTAGAAGGGCTAACCGCTAATGCATCGGCAGTATGACCAAAATGCAGGCTGTGACTTAAATGCACAAATAATTCAAGATGACGAAAGTCCACGGCGTTTTCCTTGAGCGAAAAGAAATAAGACAAAAGCGTTTTGCCACGGAATCCACGGAAGAACACGGAAAAATAGTGATCAAACCTGCAAATAATTTAATGGCTAGATCTAAATAGCGACTCTTAGCTTCGCTCTTGGGTTTTATCAACAAGTGCTCTTTTTGATCTTAGCTCGCCTTGATTTTTCCGTGGGTTCCGTGGCAAGAAGATCTTGGATCTTAGTTACTGGATATCTGGCGTTGTTGCTTTCGTTGCATAAAGTGCAACACTCTATTTCGAATATATCATTTTAAGCAATGCTCTGCTTAAGGTATAGTGGTTGGGTAATCACCGCTAACGGTGCAGGAATTTATACTAAACGGATTAATTGGAGCATGTAATGGCGACTAACTATTTCAATACCTTGAATCTGCGTCAGCAGTTAGAACAACTCGGCAAATGTCGTTTTATGAACCGCAGCGAGTTTGCTGATGGCTGTGATTACCTAAAAGGCAAAAAAGTCGTCATCGTCGGTTGTGGCGCTCAAGGTCTTAACCAAGGCTTGAACATGCGAGATTCTGGCCTAGACGTTGCCTATGCACTGCGTGCTGAAGCCATTGCCGAACAGCGTCAATCTTTTAAGCAAGCCACCGAAAACGGTTTTAAAGTAGGTACTTATGAAGAGCTGATCCCTACCGCTGATTTAGTGATGAACTTAACGCCAGACAAGCAGCATACCTCTGCTGTTAATGCCGTTATGCCATTAATGAAAGCCGGTGCTGCACTGGGTTACTCTCATGGTTTCAACATTGTTGAAGAAGGCATGGTGATCCGTGACGATATTACCGTGGTTATGGTGGCGCCTAAGTGTCCTGGTACTGAAGTGCGTGAAGAATATAAGCGTGGCTTTGGCGTACCTACTCTGATTGCCGTTCACCCCGAGAACGATGCTAAAGGCGAAGGTTTGGCTATTGCTAAAGCATGGGCTTCAGCTACCGGTGGTGACCGTGCTGGCGTACTAGAGTCTTCTTTTGTTGCCGAAGTTAAGTCTGACTTGATGGGCGAGCAAACCATTTTGTGCGGTATGCTGCAGGCGGGCGCTATTTTAGCCCACGAGAAAATGGTTGCTGAAGGCATTGATGCCGGTTATGCCGGTAAGCTGATCCAGTTTGGCTGGGAAACCATTACCGAAGCGCTAAAGCAGGGTGGTATTACCAACATGATGAACCGTCTGTCTAATCCTGCAAAAATCAAAGCCTTTGATATGGCGGAAGAGCTGAAAGAGCTGATGCAGCCCTTGTTCTACAAGCATATGGACGACATTATCAGCGGTGACTTCTCAGCCGGCATGATGGCTGACTGGGCCAATGATGATAAGAACCTACTGACGTGGCGCGAAGAAACTGCCGACACTAGCTTCGAGCAGTATCCTAACACCGACGTCGCCATTGACGAGCAAGAATATTTCGATAACGCGATTTTGCTGGTTGCCATGGTAAAAGCAGGTGTTGAACTGGCCTTTGATGCTATGGTTGAGTCAGGCATTATTGATGAGTCTGCTTACTATGAGTCGCTGCATGAGCTGCCTTTAATTGCGAATACTGTTGCTCGTAAGCGTTTGTATGAAATGAACGTAGTTATTTCTGACACCGCTGAATACGGTAACTACTTGTTTGCCAACGCCGCAGTACCTTTGCTGCGCGAGCACTTTATGCCTAAAGTAAGCACCGATGTTATTGGTAAGGGCTTGAAAGTAGAGTCTAACTCCGTTGACAACCGTCGCTTGATTGAAGTAAACGAAGCTATTCAGTCGCACCCTGTAGAGATCATTGGTAAAACCCTGCGCTCTTACATGACCGACATGAAAAACATCGCCGTTGGCGGTTAATCGCCAATAGTTAAGTCTGACTTAACTAATGCGTGATAAAAAAGGGAGCTTCGGCTCCCTTTTTTGTTTTTAAATAACCCCTTTGCCACGGAGTCCACGAAAGGACACGGAAAAATAGAGATCAGATCTGAAAGAGCCAAAGCTGTCTAAATTGTAAGAACTAAGCACCAGAGTTGTTAGAGGGCAGCTCTTAACATTGACAGGATCTTGTCACTGGTTGATCTTATCCCAGCTTAATTTTTCCGCGTCTTCTGCGTTCTTCCGTTGCAGATAGGTTCTGGTCTTAGCTCTTAATCATGGCTGGTACACCAGAATTCCCTAATCTTGGAGTGAGTTGATATACTGACCCCACATTTAGGGGAGTAACTATGAGTTTTGAGCAACGTTTTGGCGGCATAGCGCGGTTGTATGGTGAGGACGCTTTGACCATCTTTGCCCAGTCCCATGTGTGTGTATTAGGGATTGGTGGGGTAGGTAGCTGGGCGGCAGAGGCGCTGGCACGCTCCGGTATTGGTGCTATTACGTTATTGGATATGGACGATATTTGTATTACCAATACCAATCGGCAAATCCATGCCTTACAAAACCAGATTGGCCAGCAAAAAATTGAGGCCATGGCCGAGCGTATTGCGCTTATTAATCCTGACTGTCGAGTAACACTGGTGGATGACTTTATTAGTGCCGATAATCAAGCCCAATATTTACTGCAAGATTTTGATTATGTGCTAGATGCTATTGATTCTGTCACTGCCAAGGCGGCGTTAATCGCTTTTTGTAAACGCAATAAGATCCCCGTGATCACCGCCGGTGCTGCCGGTGGTTTGGTGGATCCTACTCAGATCCAGATCCGTGATCTTACTAAGACCATCCAAGATCCCTTAGCCGCTAAAGTACGTAATCAGCTGCGTCGCCATTATAATTTTAGTAAAAATCCGAAACGAAAGTTTGGTGTAGATTGTGTATTCTCTGCCGAGCAGGCTCGTTATCCTGATGGCAGCGGCGGTATTTGTAACAGCAAACCCAGTTTAGATGGCACCATGAAAATGGATTGTGCCACCGGCTTTGGTGCTATTACCCATATTACCGCCACCTTTGGTTTTTTTATGGTGAGCCGAGTGCTCGCAAAGTTAGCGACTAAGAAAGCGGTAAGCGGTCAGCCTTAAGCCATCAGCAAGATCAAAACCCAAAATATTTTTTGCCACGGAATCCACGGAACCCACAGAAAAAGCAAACAAGTTTTTTATGTTTAGTTATTAACTGACCGCTGAAAGCTTACAGCGTACAGCTTTTTTTAATAGCGCTAACCACGGCTCTTAAACCGTTGCCGCGGGAGGGGCTCAAGTGATTAAGCAGTTGTAGATCGTTAAAGTACGCTTCTATATCAAAGGCTTGGATCTGCTCAGCGGTTTTATTATTCAACGCCGCTAAAACTGTCGCCATTAAGCCTTTTACGATACGGGCCTCTGAATCACAGGTAAACTGCCAGCGGTCATCATTATCTTGTTGGCTCACCAGCCAGGCTTGGCTTTCGCAACCGTAAATAGCATTGGCTGCGGTTTTTTCCTCGGTAGGCAAGGGCGGTAACTGTTTACCTAAGCTGATGAGTGTTTTATAACGCTCAGCCCAGCCGTGAGCAGAGGCAAATAAAGTACGGATTTCGTGCTCGGTAATGCTATGACCAAAAGGCATTATAACAACTCCAAAGCTTGGCGCAGGGCGGCTAATAGCGCCTCAATATCGGCTTCATTATTATAAAACGCAACCGAGGCACGTAGCGTACCTTGGGGTAAGTTCAGCGCCTGCATTAAGGGCATGGCGCAATGATGACCGGCGCGCACTGCTACCCCCTGCATATCGAGCAAGGTCGCTACATCTTGTGGATGTTGGTTGGCAACAATAAATGACACGGCTCCTGCTTGAGGACGCCCAATAATAGTTACCTCGGGGATAGCGGTTAATCCCTCTAGCAATTGCTGTAATCGGTGCTGCTCATATACTGCCACTGCTGCTCTATCTAAGGCGGTGAGATAATCAATAGCGGCTCCTAAGCCGATGGCTCCCGCAATATTAGGGGTGCCCGCTTCAAATTTAAAAGGCAACTCGCCAAAGGTGGTGTGTGCAAAGCTCACTTGTTTGATCATTTCGCCACCGGTTTGCCACGGCGGCATTTGCTCTAATAACGCGGCTTTGCCGTACAGCACGCCAATGCCGGTGGGGCCGAACATCTTATGGCCAGAGAACACATAAAAGTCGCACTCCAGTGCTTGGACGTCTATAGGGAAATGTCCGACCGCTTGGGCGCCATCCACTAAGGTAATAGCCCCCACCGCTTTAGCTAGCGCAATTAACTCAGTAAGAGGGGTTAAACATCCTAAAGCATTCGATAACTGAGTAACGGCCAGTACTTTAGTGCGAGCGTTAATAAGCTTAGTGGCCGCTGTTATATCCAGATCGGCATTAGGGGCGAGCGGGATCACCTTAATAATGGCTCCGGTGGCGGCGGCGACTTGCTGCCAAGGTACTATGTTAGCGTGATGCTCTAGGCTAGATAATACTATTTCATCACCCGCCTTAAGATGATGCATACCATAACTGTAGGCCACCAGATTAATGGCTTCTGTAGTGCCGCGGGTCCAGATAATTTCTTTGCTAGCAGCCGCATTGATAAAGTTGGCGACTTTAATTCGGGCCATTTCAAAAGCCTGAGTGGCCTTGGCACTTAAGGCATGAGCGGCGCGATGCACATTGGCATTTTGACTCTGATAATATCCACTAAGTGCCGCTATCACTGGTTGTGGCTTTTGGGTGGTAGCGGCGTTGTCTAAATACACCAGTGGATGGTCGTTAACTGTTTGGCTAAGAGCCGGAAACTGACTTCTAAGTTGCTCAATAGGAAGTGCCATGAGGAGTATCTATTTAAAAAAACTGTGCCGATCATGAGCCAAAGTATCAGGGATGACAAGTTGCTGTGCCTTGCTTAACGCCGAGGTGCCTTTCCCCTTTCATGCACAACCGCTAGAATATGCCCCTGTTATTAACTAACGGTTCCCTTATGAAACTGAATCCAGCCCAAAATGACGCCGTACGCTATATCAGTGGGCCCTGCCTGGTGCTGGCCGGTGCCGGTAGTGGTAAGACGCGGGTTATTACCAATAAAATCGCCTATTTAGTACGCCAATGTGATTATAAGGCACGCAATATTGCCGCCGTCACCTTTACGAATAAAGCGGCTCGAGAGATGAAAGAGCGGGTAGCGCAAACCTTAGGCAAAGCGGAAGCGCGCGGCTTAATGGTGTCAACCTTTCACACCTTAGGCTTAAACATTATTCGCCGTGAGCATAAAGCACTGAATTTAAAAGCCGGTTTTTCGTTATTTGATGACCAAGATCAACTGGCGCTATTAAAGGAGCTCACCGAGCAAGAGCTCGAAGGCGATAAAGATACCTTGTCTCGCCTAGTAAGCACCATTTCTAGTTGGAAGAATGATTTAGTGTTGCCAGAGCGCGCTAAGCGTATTGCTCAGGATCCTGAGCAGGTGTTATTTGCGCAATGCTATGAACGTTATCAGCGCCAGATGAAAGCCTATAATGCTTTAGACTTTGATGATCTGATCTTAATGCCCACCTTATTGCTAAAAACCAATGATACGGTGCGTGACTACTGGCAAAACAAAATTCGTTATCTGTTAGTGGATGAGTATCAAGATACTAATACCAGTCAGTATGAGTTAGTAAAACTGCTGGCCGGTGAGCGGGCCCGTTTTACGGTGGTAGGAGATGATGATCAGTCTATTTACTCTTGGCGCGGTGCCCGTCCACAAAATTTAGTGTTACTACAAGAAGATTACCCGCAGTTAAAAGTAGTGAAACTAGAGCAGAATTATCGCTCGCGGGGGCAAATATTGCAGTGTGCCAATATATTGATTGCCAACAACCCCCATGTATTTGAGAAAAAGCTGTTTTCTGATATGGGCTACGAAGCGCCCATTCGAGTGCTATTTGCTAAAAATGAAGAGCACGAAGCCGAGCGAGTAGTGGCAGAGATCATGGGCCATAAGTTTATGAATGGTACCCGTTTTGGTGATTACGCAATTTTATATCGTGGTAATCATCAATCCCGTACCCTAGAAAAACAGCTGATGACCAACCGTATACCTTATAAAATTAGCGGTGGTACTTCATTTTTCTCTCGCACCGAAATCAAAGATATTATGGCGTATTTGCGCTTGCTGGTGAATCCCGATGACGATAATGCTTTCTTGCGGGTGGTTAATACGCCGCGTCGCGAAATTGGTCCCACTAGTTTAGAAAAACTGGGCACCTATGCTAATAGTCGCGGTAAAAGCTTATTTGCTAGCAGCTTTGAATTTGGTTTAGAGCAAACGCTGACCGGTCGCGGCCTGGTGGCGGTGCGCGCTTTTAGCAATTGGCTGGTGCGCTTAGGTGAAGCGGCAGCGCGGGGTAACGCCGTAGAGGCGGTGCGCGATATGATCAAAGATATTAACTACGAAGAGTGGCTCTACGACAGCTCACCTAGCCCTCGGGCGGCAGAAATGCGGATGCAAAACGTTTCTACGCTTTTTAAGTGGGTGAGTCAGATGCTGGAGGGCTCGGATCTAGAAGAGCCGTTAGCCTTGCCAGAAGTGGTGATCCGGTTAACGCTGCGCGACATGATGGAGCGCGGTGAAGACGAGGACGATGGCGAGCAAGTACAGTTGATGACGTTACACTCTTCTAAAGGCTTAGAGTTCCCTTATGTATTTATGGTGGGTATGGAAGAAGGCCTATTACCTCACCAAAGCAGCATTGATGAAGATAATATTGAAGAAGAGCGTCGCTTAGCCTATGTAGGAATTACTCGTGCTCAGCAGGCACTCACTTTTACTCTATGCCGTGAGCGCCGCCAATTTGGGGAGCAAATGCGCCCCGAGCCGAGCCGTTTTTTATTAGAGTTGCCACAGCAAGACTTAGATTGGGAGCATAATAGAAAAGCGCCCAGTGAAGCGGAGCGCATGGCGAAAGGCCAAGCCAGTGTCGCTAACTTAAAGGCCCTGTTTGATAAATAACTGTGAAGAGTGAGATGTGAAAAGTAAAGAGTGTGAAGTGTAGAAGACCCTATAAATTTAGTGTGTTGCGCTTCCCCTTAGCTCCTCACCCTTCACATCAAAATTAAAAAAAGCCGCATGAGGCGGCTTTTTTAGTTTATAGCGTAGTGCTTAATTACCTATACTGCGTCCAACATATAATCAACAGCATTAGTAATTTCTTCATCAGAGCAGTTGCCACAAGCACCGCGTGGCGGCATGGCATTAAAGCCTTCAATGGCATGTTTAATTAGGGTATCGCGGCCTTTTTCTACGTGCGATGCCCACTGCTCGGCATTTCCTTTAATAGGAGCACCCGCAGCACCACTGCCATGACAGGCAGAGCAAGCCGCAGTATAAACTTCCTCACCACTGCGAGCAGCGGCAGGTTCGTCGCTGTCACTGGCTGCGGCGGTTTCAACAAACCCTTCCAAATCCGCAGCGCGATACACGCTACCGATCGGTTTGGTACGCTCGGCAATCGCTTCTGGCGACATATTATTGGCGGCGTAGGCCATACCACTTAACGAGGCAGCGGCAACACCGGCAAGCAACAGATTTCTTAACAGGCTCACCCTTTTCTTCTCCCAGTTGGCTTAATATTATTCAGTAGATAGTGTAAACCTGCGAAGTATAGCGCAAGTCTCGCGGTCATTAAACGGTCAAGTAATGACATGACGCAGTTAGCAAAGTGGATATTTAACAATAAGAAGGTACCACATCTTGGTGGCTACTAAATGCTTTATGTTATTCTTAAGGCATCGTTAATCTTAGCGCAGCCGCCTTCTAAGGGAGTAGTGAATAATAATGGATGTTAACCCAATGCCGTCTCTGGTTACGGTCTCTCCTCATCAAGATCAAATTGATCGTATTATTTCACTCTGGCGCCAAGTGCGCCCCGATCTGGAATTTACCAGTACCGAGGTCGTAGGGCGGCTCGTGCGCCTTGAATATTTTATCACTCGTCGAGTATTACAAGACTTAGCGCATTATAAGCTGAATGTGGGGGAGTTTGATGTATTAGCGGCACTGCGCCGTCATCCGCCAAGTTACCAGTTATCACCTAACCAACTACAATATATGGTGCTTATCTCCTCTGGCGCGTTAACGAATCGGATTAATCGCCTAGAGGATCGCGGTTTAGTGACCCGAGCGCAGGCGGATCATGATCGCCGAGGAGTCATAGTAACGCTTACTGAGCAGGGATTAGCGGTATTAGAAAATGCAGTACAGCATCACTTAGCCGCCGAAGCTGAGTTGGCAGCGGCATTATCGACGGAAGAACAGCAGCAACTGGCAGGATTATTAAAGAAAATGCTGTTAGCGATTGAAGACTAAGCACAACCTCTCTTGTCTATCGGTTAGCTCACAAAAATAGGCAGGCAAGAATTACGCGTGGCTGCTTTACTACGAGTAATGAATTTTTGACTAAACAGAGTATGTCTGGTGCTAACATGGAGCCAGCCAAAGGAGTAACTTAATGAAGTTATATTACATGCCAGGCGCCTGTTCATTAGCCGCTCATATCGTGCTGGCGTGGTTAGGTCGACCTTATATCTTAGAAAAGGCAGATACTCGGAGCCAAGAGTTTTTAAAAATTAATTACTTGTCCTCGGTGCCGGTACTGTTCACCGAAGATATGGGGGCTCTCTATCAAAATAGCGCTATTTTGCGTTATTTAGCTCGCTTACCTGAAGGGGAGCATCTAGGGCCTGGGCCCGATCCAGTATTACAATATCAATGCGATAACTGGTTAAGCTTTTTTAACGCCGACCTTTATCGTGCGTTTGCCCCACACTTTTGTGCTAAAAAATACACTACCGATCCTAGCCAAAAAGCCATTGATGCGATCAAAGCCGCGGTGCCTGCTAATGTGGCTCCGCTGTTACAGCATATGGATAATCATCTAGCGAGCCGTGATTATTACTTAGAAGATCAGCGCACTATAGTGGACGCCTGTGCCTTTGTGTATTGCTTATGGGCTACTTTAGTTTTGCCGAGCGGCTTAACTCCTTATCCGAATGTAGCCCGTCATTTTGCACAAATGAATGCCGACAGTGTGGTGCAACAGGTGTTGGCAGTAGAAGGGTTGGAGGCGGTATCCGCTTAACAATAGGCCACAATTAATGCTGTTCCGACAACGATCATGATGGCGCCACCTAGGCGCCATTTGCGGGTCACGGTTTGGTGAGCAACTCACACAGCGGCAAGCCTCATACTAAGTTGACCGAGCTTAGCATCACCACTAAACCCACTTCGCTCTAGCGCAACGCCATTAATATCCGTGTTATGCCAATCTTCAGGGCTCAAATGCGACCATAACTCATGCTCGCCTGAACATGGCTAGTAAAGCGCTGGCTTACCCCGTTGGTTGGGAGGTAAGGGATTTGCCAGCAGCAAGCTTAGCAGGTGTAATAGCCGCCATCTCCCTCACCACTATTTATCAATAAGAGCCAATAGCATGCGTATCTTACACACTTCCGACTGGCATCTAGGCCAGCACTTTATGGGTAAAACTCGCCTTGAAGAGCATCACGCTTTTTTAAGTTGGCTAGTTGAGCAGGTGCAAGCCCAAGCCGTAGATGCGGTAGTAGTGGTCGGAGATGTGTTTGATACCGGCACGCCACCCAGTTATGCCCGTGAGCTGTATAACGACTTTATCGTTAAGTTGCAGCAAACTGGCACACAATTAGTGATTTTAGGCGGTAATCATGACTCGGTGGCTATGCTTAATGAATCTCGCAATTTGCTAGGCTGCCTTAATGTGCAGGTGATCCCAGGCGTCATGGCCGATATTGATGAGCAAGTGATAGTGCTCAACAATGCCAGCGGTGCGCCCGCAGCCGTGCTGTGTGCTGTGCCCTTTATTCGCGCTCGCGAAGTGATGAGCAGTGAATCTGGCCAAAGTGGTGCGGATAAGCAACGGAGCTTGCAAGAAGCCATTGCCGGCCATTATCAGCAATTATTTGCCCGGGCCGAGCAGCACAGTGCACAGCACCACCAGCAACATGGCCAGCGCTTACCCATTATTGGCACCGGTCACTTAACTACGGTAGGAGCCAGTAGCAGCGACTCGGTACGAGAAATTTATATCGGCACCTTAGATGCTTTTCCTGTTAATGCCTTTCCGCCGCTCGATTATTTAGCCTTAGGCCATATTCATCGGCCCCAAAAAGTCGGCGCTCATGAACATATGCGCTACTGCGGCTCGCCCATCGCTTTGAGCTTTGATGAGATTGGGCAGGGCAAAGAAGTGTTGTTAGTCGACTTTGAGCAGCAACACCTCAGCGCAGTTACCCCCTTGTCGGTACCGGTTTTTCAGCCGCTAGCACGCTTAACAGGGAATTTGCAGCAACTAAAAGAAGCCATGCAGGCTCTGGCCGCGCAACATACTCAGCCGGTGTGGCTAGAAATCACTGTAAGTGAAGATGATTATTTAAGTGATTTACCCGCGCGCGTTGAAGCGTTGGCCGAGGGGTTACCGGTAGAGATTTTATTAGTACGCCGTGCCCGTAGTGCTAACCAGCAAGGGCTCAGTGATGCGTCGGGCCTTACCCTTAGTGAACTTACCCCCGATGAGGTATTTGAGCGTCGCTTAGCCCTAGAAGAACTGGAGGCGCCAGTAGCAAAAGCATTACATGATCTTTATCGTCAGTTAATCACTGAGGAGGAGTTATCATGAAAATTTTGAGTCTGCGGCTTAAAAATCTTAACTCCTTAAAAGGCGAGTGGAAAATCGATTTTACTCAGCCGCCCTTTAATAACAGTGGTTTATTTGCGATTACAGGTCCGACAGGGGCAGGAAAAACCACCTTGTTGGATGCAATATGTTTGGCTTTGTATCATGAAACACCGCGCATGAAGTCGATCTCTGCCAGTAGCAATGAGTTGATGACTCGCCATAGCGCTGACTGCTTGGCAGAAGTAGAGTTTGACATTAAGGGACAAGGTTATCGGGCGTTTTGGAGTCAACGCCGCGCAAGAAACCTTGTGGATGGCAAGCTGCAAGCGCCCAAAGTGGAGCTAGCCAAGCTGGATGGCACTATCTTAACCACCCGCATTCAAGATAAATTAAAATTAACCGAAGAGCTCAGTGGACTGGATTTTGGCCGATTTACTAAATCTATGCTATTAGCCCAAGGTGGTTTTGCTGCCTTCTTACATGCCAATGCCAATGAGCGAGCTGAGCTTTTAGAAGAGCTGACCGGCACCGATATTTATGCCCAGCTGTCAAAACGAGTGTTTGAGCAAACCCGAGAGCAAAAAAACACCCTTGCACAGCTGGAAGCCAAAGCCTCTGGAGTGGAGCTGCTAACCACTGAGCAACGCGCACAGTTAGAAAGTGATATTAAAACTGCTGAGCACGTCTTACAACAAAAGCACACGCAGTTGCAGCATACTCAAAGTCAGCTCATGAAGCTTAGCCGTTTACAAGAAGCCACTGCTCAGCAAACTGCCGCCGAGCAGCAACAGCAAGTTGCCCAATTAGCTTGGCAAGAGGCAGAGGCAGGGCGCAAGCGCTTAGCACGCGCACTGCCAGCACGTCAGTTACACAGTACCTGGCAGCAACACCAGCAAACACTAAGCCAGCAGCAGAAGCTAAAACAACAGGTAGTGCAGCTAACAAAGCAGCAGCAACAGCTAAACGAGCAGTGCCAGCAAACGTGCTGGCAAGGGTTGCAGCGCAGCGAGCAACATCAGCAGCAACTGTCTCAAGCACAGCAACAGCTAAATAAAGAGCAAGCCCGGTTAACTCAGCAGTTAGCGAGTAATCCCGCCGCCGGGCGTTTAGGAGAACACTTAGTGAGCTGGCGCAATCAAATTAGTCGCCAACAACAAGAGCAGACTCAGCTAAAAAACTTAAGCGACACGCTAGCGCAGCAGCAACAACAGGAAGCGACGGCAAAGCAAAACCTTGCTCAGTTACAGCAAACTATCACGCAGGCAGAACGGCAATTAGCCCATACACAAGCTCAAGAACAACAGCAGCAGCAACATCTCGTTACGCTATTAGCTGGACAGTCGTTACCAATACTGCGCGAGCAAGTACAACAGCTAAGAGCGCAGCAGCCGTTATGGAGTCAGCTGTCTTATCAGTGCGCACAACAAGATAAGCTAGTGGCTGATTATCAACAGGCACAACAGCGGTTGTCTCAATTGAAGCCGGTATTGGCGCAGCTTAGTCAACAGCTCAGCCAATCACGCCAAGACTATAAAAGCCTGCAAGAACAGATCCGCGATAAAGAAACCTTGCTGGCTCAAGAGCAGCGCATTCGCGCCCTTGAAGAGCACCGAGCACGACTGCAACCCAATGAAGCGTGTCCTTTATGTGGCAGTGAGCACCACCCTGCTATCGCCGCTTACCAAGCCCTTGATGATAGTACGGCGGTCAGTTTGGCAGAGAAACGCCAGCAACGTACGCAGTTGGAGAAAGTAGGGCAGGAGCTGAGTGCGGCTTATACCAAGCAACAAACACAGTTCAATTATATAGAGCAGCAAGTAGCGCAGTTAACACAGGAGCGCGAGACTCTAAGCGAGCAAATACAAACGGCATTAACTACGCTGGGTATTAACGCTGAGCTACCAGCAGAGCAGCAGCAAGTGATCACCCAGCGCCAGCAACAACTTGCACAATTAGAACAGCAGCTAGTGGCCATTGAGCAACAGCAAACCCAGCAGCAAACTGTCCAGCAGCAGCGTCAAACAGCCGAGCAGGCATTGCTTCAACTGCAGCATCAGCACAGCTTAAGCGCACAGCAGCATGCCTCGCTACAAGAAAAAATAGGCCAACAACAGCAAGCCATAGCCGAGCAGCACCACTTACTAGAGCAACAACATCGTATGTTAGTGGCCTCACTAGAAGAGTTTAGCTGGCAGGTGCCGGTTGATTGGTCGGCTTGGTTGGGCGAGCAAGAGCGGCAATGGCAGCAGTGGCAACAGTGGCAACAGCGGGATCAACAACTGAGTCGCGAGCAGCAACAGCTGGTGCATCAGCTGCAACACGCCGACCGCGAACAGCAGCAGTGGCAAGCTCGTTGGCAGCGTTTGGGCGCTGCTAACTTAGCGCCACTTAGCTTGGTTGCTGATCCCAGTGCTGCCTTGGCTGAGCTAGCACATGATTGGTCTCAGCTTATGGAACAGGCGCAGCAGAAAAATACCTTACTTGAAGCGAGTAAGCAGCAACAAGATGAGCTTAATGGCCAGCTTGCTATTCAGCAACAACACTGGCAAGTGCTACTAGCAGAAAGTATATTTACCGATGAGAGTGATTTTTTAGCGGCACTGCTGAGCGAAGCTGAGCATAGTCAATTGGCCGAGCAGCAGTTACAGCTAGATAAAACGTTGCAAAAAGCCACTACCTTAGTTGAGCAAGCCCAGCGCCAGCAGCAAGCCGCGGTGCAGCAATTAGGCACCCTTAAGCCAAGCGCCCAAACAGAGCTAAGTGCAACCGAGCAGCAGCTGCACACTGAGCTGGCCGAGCTGCAGCAACAGCTTGGCGGCTGGCGCACTAGCTTAACGGCAGACGGTGAACGCCGTGCTCGTCAGCAAGCACTCTTTGATGAGATTCAGGCGCAACAGAAAGAGTTACAAATATGGGAACAGCTAAACCAGTTAATTGGCTCGGCGGATGGCGCTAAATATCGTCGTTTTGCCCAAGGGTTAACGCTAGAGCACTTAGTGGAATTGGCGAACCAAAGGTTGCAAGGATTACATGGGCGGTATCGTTTGGCACGCAATACTGACAGCGAGCTAGAATTGTCGGTGATCGATACTTGGCAGGCGGATGCGGCGCGAGATACCCAAACCTTATCGGGGGGGGAAAGCTTTTTAGTGAGTTTAGCGCTGGCCCTCGCCTTATCGGACTTAGTAAGCACTAAGACGCAGATCGACTCGCTATTTTTAGATGAGGGTTTTGGTACGCTCGATGCCGACACGTTAGAGATGGCCCTCGATGCGCTTGATGCGCTTAATGCCAGTGGCAAAATGATTGGTGTGATCAGTCATATTGAAGCGTTGAAAGAGCGGGTGCCAGTACAAATTAAGCTAAGCCGCCGTGAAGGCTTAGGGTTAAGCAAGCTGGCGCCTGAGTTTGCTATTAGCTGAGTGATAGCCAGACATACAAAACCGGAGCCTAAGCTCCGGTTTTTATTTATCACATCACTCAGTCTTAGTGAGGGATAAAGGCTGGGATACCAGGCAACATACCGACCGCCGCCATAATACCCAGTAAGACGACAAAGGTGATGCCGGGGATGACCCAACGGTCCATCTGGCGCAGCTTTTTACCGCGCTCTTTATCGCCAATCAGTCCTAAGTTATCCAGCAGCATGGTCATCGACCAACCAAACACTGGGTTAACAAAGGCAGACGCAAACACTACGATACCAGCCGACTGGCTACTGGTGGTACTACGGGTCATCTGCATACCGGCTTCTAGTAGTGGCATGAATACCCCTACAATCAGCGCGACACTTAATACTGGTGGCCATACGGCCAAGTCCATTGGGTAGCCCCACAGTGCGGCAATAATACAAAAGATACCGGTTAAAATGGCGCCACCTGGAATAGGACGCTTTGCAATCGCGGCAGGGATAATATAGGTACCCCACGAAGATGCTAAGTTACCTCCACCCAGAGCACTACCTACTGCCTGGCGCACCGCCGATACACCCATAGTGTCATCCACGTTCATCAGTACCTTATCGGTGTGGCGTGGATAGTTTAGCTCTTGGAATACGCGCTGACCCATTACGTCCGGTGACCACATAGCAACCGCCAGTACTGCAAAAGGAGCCACACTAATAAAGGCATTTAAATCCGGTAGGCCCATTTTCCAACCGGTAGTTTCACCCCACCAGTAGGTCGGTGACAGTGGTGGAATACCTGGCTCGGTAACAAACTCAAAGGGCGCACCTAACGCAAAAGCAATAATAAAGGCAATACCTGAGCCCAGCGGGATGGATAACCAGCGCATTTCTAAACGAGCGAGCAAGGCATACATAATAATGGTACATAAAATGACGATAAAGCCCACGTAACCCATATCAATACCGGTCGCCCAGCCTGTTAGGTTTTTAATTTGGCTTAATAGTCCAATCGCACCCAGATAAATTAATAGGCCGCCTCGTACCCCATCGCTGGTTAAGGCCATTAGCTTACTACCGCCTTTACTCACACTAAGGATCAAACCAAACAAGCCCACCAAGAGCCCAAGCGCTAATGGGTGTCCTCCCGAGGCAACAATTAACGGGATCAGCGGTATCATTGGACCATGCGTACCCGCTAAGTTAGCGGCAGGGTTGAATAAACCCGAAAATAAAATAACAAAGAAAATAGCAGCAATCAGCATTTCAAAGCGGGTGTTTTCCACTACGAACGCATCAGATAAACCCAAGGGGCCGGCAAAGGCACCAGCGACCGCAGCTACCATGACAATTTTACCGATAGTGGCGGCTAAGGCTGGTACCAGATCCTCAATCTCAATACGGTAGTCACGATAAGGTAAGTTTAAGGCCCAACGCTTTGGTGCCATGATAGTAAGTTCATGGTCTAAATAAGCCTTACGGTTTTCAAATTCGCTACTGGGCTTGTGCTGGCTCAGATAGCTGTTGTTATCAGTTTGTGACACTGTGCTCTCCTTGGGTGTGGCTATATTTGACACTGTGATCTCCTTGGGTATGGCTATGCGTATGGTGTCATTTGCACGTGATAATAGGTTCTGTTACTAAAATGTTCTATTCGACATAAGTCTTAACAATCATGCGTACATCGACATAATTTAAGGTTAAAAATAATTAACAGTATTAACCTGAGAAGGCCAAACGAGAAAAGAGCTTATAATGGCGTTATCGCACCTTAAGTAGTGCAGAAATTGGGTTATTAGTAAGCCGACTTTTAAGTCATAACGGAGAGAAATAATGGATGAAGTAGCCGATCTAGATGGCCTGCTGATGCCGTGGTTAAAGCAATATATCCCGCAATATGCGGATCTGGTGTATACGGGCATCGCATTATTGCTAATTGTGGTTATTTCGGTAGCGATTCATTGGTTATTACACCGCGTGGTGATTACCTGGGTAGGAGGACGAGCCCGCCAGCAGCGCCGAGTGTGGCGTAGGGCCTTTTTTGAGCGAAAGTTATTTAGTCGCCTCGCCTTAATGTTGCAAGGCATTATTATTTATATTCAAGCCGGCCTATGGCTGGAGCCAGGCAGCTTTTTATTACCGCTAGTGCAAACCCTCGCTCATATCTGGATATTAATTTATAGCTTACTCTCGCTCTATTCGCTCTTGGATGCGCTACTCGATATTTATCGTCGAAAGCCCGCTATGTATAACTTTCCGATACGAGGCTTATTTCAGAGCGCTAAGCTGATAGCCAGTGTGTTTATTGGCTTACTGATAGTGTCTGCTCTAATAGGTAAATCACCGCTGATTTTACTCAGTGGCCTTGGCGCCATGACGGCAGTGTTGATGTTGGTATTTAAAGATCCTATTTTGGGCTTAGTAGCCGGTATTCAATTATCGGCCAACGACATGCTAGCGGTTGGTGACTGGTTAGAAATGCCTAAGTATGGCGCCGATGGTGATGTGATTGATATTGGCTTAACCACGGTAAAAGTGCGGAACTGGGATAAAACCATTACCACTATTCCGACCTATGCACTAATTTCCGATTCGTTTAAAAACTGGCGAGGCATGAGTACATCTGGGGGGCGGCGTATTAAGCGCAGTATCTTTATTGACAGTACCAGTGTGCGGTTTTTACAAACTGCAGATATTGAAAAGCTTAAAAAGTCACGCTTATTGGCGCGGTACTTAGAAGACAAACTACACGAGCTACAAGAGTATAATCGCCAGCAACAAGCCGACTTAACGTCGCTAGTGAATGGCCGTCGCTTAACGAACATTGGTACCTTTCGCGCTTATCTAAAGGCGTTATTAGAAAGTCATCCTTATATTCATCAAGAAATGACCTTAATGGTGCGCCAGCTTGAAGCCACCCCTCATGGTGTGCCGATAGAAATTTATGCATTTACCAACACTACTAAGTGGCTGGAGTATGAAGCGATTCAAGGGGATATTTTCGACCATATTTTGGCCGTACTAGGCGAGTTTGACTTACGACTTCACCAAACGCCTAGTGGCTATGATATGCGTGCCTTAACCACTCATTCTCGGCCATAAAAAAAGGGCCGTTAAGGCCCTTGATAATGGTTTAGCTAAGACGACTTACTCTGCCTTGTTAGGATGGTTAGGATAGCTTTCGCTGCCTAACACTTTGCCATCCACTTCGGTGCCGTAATAGCTCATACCACCGTGAAACTCTTCCCGAGTTTCGGCAATATCCCCTTTGTAGCGAGGATCTTGTGGGCGGTCATGAGTATCAAGATACATGGCTACGTCCCACGCTTCTTGATCAGACAGTTTACCTGGCTGGCCAATCGGCATGTTGTGCTTAATAAAGTAAGCGGCGGTGTTCACACGCTGCATACCAGCACCCCAGTTATAGGTGTCGGGTCCCCATAGCGGTGGGAAGACATAACGGTCGCCGACCTTTTGGCCTTCCCCATTTTCGCCGTGGCACACTGAACATTCTTGAGCAAACACTTCTGCGCCACGTTCGCGGCTAGGCTCTAACTCGGGCTCATCAATTTTTGGATAGCCACGACCATGTAACTCAGGCTCTTTACTGCCGCCATTATCTAAGTAAGCTTGCATAAAGGGGAAATCATCGCGCTTACCGCCTTTAACTAAGTTTTCATCGCTAGGAATGGGCATATCGGCGGGATCAAAGTCTTCGCCGGTAAGAGTTCCTTGCGCTAACCAGTAAGCGTAAGCAGATAGGTCCACTAAAGTATCGGCGCCATAGTCAGGGGCAGTCCCGTTCATGGAGTACATGAAGCAGCCTTGCATGCGCTCTTCAAAGGAGTTTATTTTATTGTTCTTAGAACGAAACGCGGGGTAGCTCATATAAGCGGCCCATAACGGCGCAGCGTTTTCCTTACGCCCGGCATCCGAGTGGCAGTTCACACAGTTAAGACCGTTGCCAACGTACTGTGGCGATAGCTCTTGAGTGTCAACAAACGCGCGATAACCGCGTAATACTTTTTCGCCAAACTCCCCCTCTGGTAACTTATCCCAGCCCGGAGGTAGCGGGTGCACTTGTGAAGCCTTATCGACGGGCAGTTCATCTTGAATAGCTAATTTATCGACATTAGCTTTTTTAGCATCGGCGGCAAAGGCCGATGTACTGGTGGCCAAAACTAAGCTGACCAATAGTGACGAATAAGATAACTTCAGCATTATTTGGTCTCCACATTTGCAAAGTATTGGGCAACAGCAGTAATTTCTTCGGCGGTGAGTTTCTTCGCCATCGCTCCCATAATGCCATTCACGTCGTTAACCCGCGTGCCGGCTTGCCAGGCTTTTAGCTGATCTTCAATATAATCCGCGTGCTGACCCGCAAGGTGAGGAATGTGCTCACCTACCCCGACGCCTTCGGGGCCATGACAGGTCACACAGCTGGGTAGATCACGACGCCAGTCGCCTAAATAGGCGAGCTTTTCACCACCCGTGAGGCTGGCAGGATCTTTATCGCCACGCCAAGCAGGATCTTCTGGTAGCGGTAAGGGTAGGCTGGCAAACCATTCACTAGCCGCTTTCACGCCGGCTTCATCTAGCATATCTGCCATGGGTTTCATGGTGGCACTTTGACGTTCGCCTTTTTTGAAATGCTCAATCTGGGTTGCTAAGTAAGAGGCGGGCATGCCAGCAATGGAGGGGGCCAGATTAGGCATACCTAATCCGCTCGCTTGGTGACAAGTTACACATATTGCCGCTTGGGAGGGCATCTCAGCCAGAGCGGGGAGTGCGGTTATGGCCAGGGCACCGGCCAAAAATACCATCTTCTTCATAATTATTATCCTGACGTTATGCTTCCTAGTAATATTCTAGGGGGATGCTGACCAAGGTGATATAGGTACTTCCCACATAACATAAGCCACTTTTAGGTCCGGATCACAATTATGGAACTTAAATTTAACTCATAAGTTACAATGACGGCTTATTGTTCTCGCCAAGTGAGCCAAAGTCGCAGATCTAGCTCTAGCTGATGATAGTCAGGTTCCATATGACAGCAGAGTTGATAAAAGGCCTTGTTGTGCTCTTTTTCTTTAAAGTGTGCTAATTCATGCACCACTATCATTCGTAAAAATTCCGGCGGGCCTTCTTTAAACAAGGCGGCGACTATAATAGCGTTATGGGTGGTGAGCTTATTGCCTTGTACTCGGGATTGATAAGTATGCAAACCCAGCGCGTGTTTTAGGACGCTCAGTTTAGCGTCGTATCGCACCTGCTTAAGGGGGGCGCTTTTTCGCAGATAGGTATTTTTAAGCTCAGTTACATAGTGATAAAGCGCCTTGTCACTTTGAATAGCATGAGTGTCAGGATATTTTTTATCTAGATAGGAGCCCAGCCGACCCTTACTAATCAGCGTTTGGGCTTGATCTTGTATCGACTCTGGATAATGACCTAAGTATTTTAAAAGGGACTGGTTCATAGCGACCAACCTCCACCTAAGGCCTTAATTAAATCTAAGCTAGCAATAAACTGGCTTTGTTGTAAATTCACTTCTTGCTCTTGGGCACTAAATAAAGTGCGCTGAGCCTCGAGTAGCGCGAGTAATTCTTCGCCACCGGCCCGATAACGGCTATCAATAATTGCCAGTGCGCGCTCGGCATCGGCGACGACTTCTTGTTGTTTATCCAATTGTTGCTGGCTTAGTGCCAAGTTACCTAGTGCATCTTCGGTTTCTTGTAAGGCGGTGAGGATAGTTTTGCGGTACTGCAAAGCGAGCTCTTGCTGCTGTGCTTCGCTAAGACGAACTTGGCTTTTCTTGCGCCCGCCATCGAATAATACCTGACTGAGATTAGCACCTAAGGCTAAGGTATGGCTGGGATCGGTCAGCGATAATAACGCCTGACTGGCGAGACCGCCGCTGCCACTTAGCTGTATTGAGGGTAATAACGCCGCGCGGGCCGCGGCCACATTTGCTGTTGCTGCTTGTAAGCGCATTTCAGCGGCGGCCACGTCGGGGCGCCGTTGCAATAATTCGCTGGGTAAGCCGGCATTAATAGCAAGGCGTGAAAGTGCTGCTAAGGGCTCGGCTGCTAACTGATAACCTTGCGGTACTCGGCCCAATAAGATGGCCAGTGCCGATTTGGTTTGGCGAGCTTGTTCTTGTAAAGGCAATAGACTCGCTTGTTGGCTATTCACTAAGCTGCGTTGGCGGTAAACATCACTGACTCCCACTGCGCCATAGCGATACTTGGCTGCTACGATGGCTAAATTACGCTGGGCAATATCGATATTTTCTTTATTAATCTTAATGCGCTCTTCTAAGGCAAGTAGCTCAAACCACGCGCGGGCCACGCCGGTGGTGAGGGTGAGTTTAGCAGTGGCTAAATCAAACTCGCTAATAGCAAGCCCCGCCGCTGCGGCTTGACGCTCGGCACTAAGTTTGCCCCATAAGTCTACTTCATAGCTAAGGCTTAAACTCGCAGTGCTACTTTCTTGTGGGCTGCCACTTTGTTGCCAACGCTTATCGCTACCCGCGCCTAGATTAAGGCTGGGAAATAAAGAAGCGCCCGCGGCTTGTACCTGTGCTTCTGCCTGTGCGATCCGCTGTGCAGCGATTAACACATCTGGGCTATGCGCGAGCGCCTCATTGATAAGCGTGGTTAAGGTGGGGGAATTAAAGTCTTCCCACCACGCAGGAGCAAGCGCTTCGCCCGTCGAGGAATGGTCCCAAGCAGCCGTAAGTGCCAAGGGCGGTGGGTTAGCTACTGGAGTATGGGTACAACCAATAAGGGCTAAGCTGAATAACAGCGGTGATAACCGCCAATAAATAGTGCGCATTGTTACTCCGAAGACAGGGCCACCACGGGATCGAGCCGAGCGGCTTTGCGAGCCGGCAGCCAGCCAAACACCAAACCGGTGGCAAAGGCACAGCCAAACGCTAACAGCACTGGGGCCAGTGAAAAATAGACTGCCACGCCTACGCTGCCTAACAAGGCGGTAGCCGCTAACCCGAGCGCAACGCCGATAGCACCGCCTAAGGCTGACACTACTAAAGCTTCAATTAAGAATTGTTGTAAAATATGGCGGGTGTGAGCGCCAGTGGCCATACGAATACCGATTTCTCGGGTGCGCTCGCTAACGCTAACCAACATAATATTCATCACGCCAATGCCGCCGACGAGTAAAGAAATAGCGGCAATAGAGCCAAGTAACCAGGTAAAGGTTTGAGTGGTAGCTGATACCGTTTCAATGATCGATGACATATTACGGATCTGAAAATCTTCCCCACCATGGCGGGCGATGAGCAGTCGCTTAATCTCGGCTTCGGTATCATTAATGTGCTCAACTTCGCTCACCGACACCGTAATATTGCGTAAAAACTGCTGACCAAACAGCCGTAATCCGCCGGTGGTGTAAGGCACAAACACCACATCGTCTTGATCCTGCCCCCAAGGGGAGGCGCCTTTTGCGCTCATCACGCCGATCACCTGAAATAGGTTGGTATTGATCATGACATATTGACCAAGGGGCTCTTGCTCAGGAAATAAGGCCTCGGCCACCGACTGGCCGATGACAGCCACCGTGGCGTAACCTTGTTCATCTTCTTCCGTAAAAAAAGTGCCTTTCGCCACGGGCCATAATCGGGCACGTACAAAGTCGGCCGAGGTGCCGTTGATCTCGGGACTGTGATCCACATTACCAAAGCGTAAGGTAGCACTGCCGCCAATTTCCGGTACCACTGCCTCAATATTGGGCAACTCTTTAATGGCCTGCATATCGGCGGCCACGAGGGTAGATGTAGCGCGTCGGCCAAATTGATTAGGTGCGCCGGGGCGCACCGATAAGAGATTGCTGCCCATGGCGCTGATACTTTGGACAACTTCTTGTTGTGAGCCGTTGCCGATGGCCAGCATAGTGATCACCGAGGCTACGCCAATCACGATCCCCAGTAAGGTAAGGGCGGCACGAAATAAGTTGCTGCTAAGCGCACTGAAAGCGGTGCGCACCGCTTCAAATAATTCTGCCGTTAAAGAGCCATGACCATGAGCTTGAGCGGGCAAGGCGGGAACCTTGGCTTTTTTGCTGGGGCCCGGATCACTGACCACTACCCCGTCGCTGATTTCGATGCGTCGATCGGCTTGGTCGGCCACTTTGGGATCGTGAGTAATTAAAATCACCGTATGGCCAGCGCGCGCTAGTCTAGTCAATAGCGCCATGACATCGGCACCGCTTTGACTGTCGAGGGCACCGGTCGGCTCATCGGCTAAAATAATTTCGCCGCCATTCATTAAGGCGCGAGCAATTGATACCCTTTGCTGCTGGCCGCCAGAGAGTTGGTTAGGCTTATTTTCTAAGCGATCGGCTAACCCTAAAGTCGTCAACAGTTGGTCGGCCTTTTGCTGGCGCTCGGGACGAGATAAGCCGGAATACACGGCGGGGACTGCCACGTTATCCCGGGCACTAATACCTGCCAGCAAGTGATAACTTTGAAATACAAAGCCAAAAGTATCACGGCGTAGCTCTGCAAGTTGGTCACGGCTGAGGCTGGCTACGTCTTGACCTTGTAACCAATATTCACCGCTACTGGGTTTATCTAGGCAACCCATAATGTTCATTAAGGTAGACTTGCCAGAGCCAGAGCTGCCCATAATGGCGACAAATTCACCACGATAAATAGTAATATCGATGTCGTTAAGTACGGTACTGGCCAGCTCGCCACTGCCATAGGTTTTGGTGATACCTTGCAGTTGAATTAATGGCATGCTCATAGGCGCATCCTGCGCCCAGCTCTGGCAGGCGCGCTATGATCACGTGTTGCACCGGGCAGCACTAACGTATCGCCCACACTGAGGCCATCGGTAATAGCAGCATGAATACGATTGCTTACATCCACTGTTACTGTGCGTATTTCGGGCTTTCCTTGGCTATTGAGTAGTGTCACCTGTGCTTGGTTAGCGTTTTTGGGGTCAGTAAACGTCAGCGCTGAAATAGGCACCAATAGGGCATCTTTAGCTTCGGCTAATACAAAAAACACCTGAGTCGTCATTTGCGACATTAACAGGCCATCAGGGTTTTTAATATCAAACAAGGCCTTATAGAGCACCACATTATTTTCTACTTCGGGAGTGGGCTCAATTTTGCGTAAGGTGCTGTACCAGCGCTGTTTGGCATCGCCTAAGGTGGTGAAGTAGACCTTCATGCCAGGAGTCAGCTTGCTAACGTCCGCCTCGGATACTTTGGCTTCTACCGTCATGACTGCTAAGTCGGCAATGCGCATCAGGGTGGGAGACTGCTGACTGGCGTTGAGGGTTTGTCCTTGGCGAGCTTCGATATCAACAACCGTGCCGGCCATAGGCGCGACGACTTTGGCATAGCTAAGATTCGCTTCATCGGCGCGTAAGCTAGACTCGGTTTGGGCAATTTGTGCGGTTAGCGCCTCTACTTGTGCTTGTGCGGAGCGCAGGCTGGCCTCGGCACTTTGTAGGCTTTCCCGAGAAGTGGCATTTTCTGCTAATAAGTTTGCTTGGCGCCGATGCTGTATTTTTGCCAGTGTCAGTTGGGCTTCTCGGTCTTTAAGTTGGGCTCGCTGACTGCGCAGTTGTGCACGACTGGCATCCACTTGGGCGACATACACAGTAGGATCAATTTCAGCTAACAAGTGGCCTTCCTCAACCGTGTCGCCGACTTCTACATGGATGGCTTTTAACTGTCCCGAGACCTGAGCGCCCACATCCACATAGCCACTGGGTTGTAAGGTGCCGGTGGCGGTGACTTGGTCGACTACATCGCCTTGCTGCACTTGCACAGTTTGGGGGGCGATTTTTTCACCTAGTCCGGTATTACCATAGAGTACATATAGGCCTACTACTACCAGCAGTAGCACTAGGCCAAACCAAAGGTATTTCTTCATTAACATATCCCAGATATAAAGCGCGCGTTTTGAGAATATCTATTGCAACAGCACTATGTCACTAAAGTATGTCAAAGTGTCACGGGTGTTTAGCGGGAGTATTATGAAGGTTATCAACGATAAATAAATGGCAGGCTTACAGAGTCAGAATAATAAGAGCCTCTTGTTAGAGGTGCTCTTATTATTCATTTATAGCGGGGCGCCTAGGCTAAGTTTAATAGCTGCTGAGACGCCGCTTGAGCGGCTTGGCCATAGACGTTGGCAATCACTTTATTTCTTTGCTCTTGCTGCACTATTGCGTCCCTTGCTGCTGGGGTGCTGGCCTGCTTATTGTTTGATGCAGGCTGTCCGGTGTTAGTCGTTTCAATACGCGCCTTATCATCGCTTTCATTGGCCTCCTGGCTTGATTGCATTAACTCGGCGGTAGCTTGAGCCATATGAGCATCGGCGCGAGCCGCCGCTTCTTTATCGGCACTAGAAGGCTCAGCAGGGGCGAGGGCAGCAGCTTTTACTTGACGCATTTTTTCAATGGTGGCGTTGGGATCGCCTGCAATAGGCGAGAGGTCAACGGATACCGAGCCTTCTACTACATATTGCTTGCCATCGGGGCCAGTGGTGTATTCATACTGGGGACTGCCGGTATGTTGCCCACCCACACTGGCATGCTGCTGCTCATGCAGGCGTACTTCTTGGTCGCGCTGCTGCATCTGTAACAGTTCTTCTTGTTGCTCTAAGGTAAGCGCTTGGCCTGCAACATTCTTTTGTGGAGCCGTGGTGGTTTTTGGTTCACTATCGTCTGTCTCGCCCGTAGCTGTCTTGGCTGCTACTTCTTGCTGCGGCGCACGCGATTGAGCACTGCCTTCGGTCTGGCCTTGGCGATTATACAATTCAAGAGATTCAGCTTGTTTCGATACGGTGGCGCCTTCTTGGCGAGTAGCAAAAGGCGTAGCCTTTACTACCGGCTCAATATTTGGGCGCTGTTCATTTTCTTCTTGAAGTCGCACTGCACTTGTTGCAGGGGCAAAAATAAAAGGCTCTTGATGGGAGTGAGAAATATGCATCGTTACACCTGTATATCAATGAGCGTACCCAGCATATCGTGAGCGGTTTTAATGGTGCTCACATTGGCTTGTGCCTGTCGCTCGGCCACGCTGCCAGCTGCGCGCTGAAAGCCTTGAATACCGTTTGTCCATGGCGATTGAATATTCATAGAGCGCCTCTTATCTATAAATAGAGTTAACTATGGCTAATTATTAACCACAACGGACGCAATTGACAGCAGGCCATTGCAGTTGGCAAATTAGACTCATTTTAGCGCAGTCACGCTAAGCGTTTGCTGCTATTTCTTCTCGCACAGCGCAGGCTAACTGATAGGCACTACTAAATGCTGCTTCTACTCGACCACCTAAGCACCAGTCGCCACAGGCGGCTAAGCGAGCAGATTCATTTAACACGAAAGCTTGATCGGGCTCTGCTACCTCTGCACTGAGCGCATAGCGCCAACGATGAAGCTGAGCCGAGGTAATTGCAGCAGTCGACACGCCAGTTAATGCGCAAAAACGAGCAATAAGTTGTTGCTTTACCGTTTCTTGGTCATCTTCTAGGTGCGCTTGTGCCCAAGCGGCGGTGCTATGAGCCACCACAGTGCCAGCGGCACGATTGCGACCTGGTAGTCGATGATTAAAGCTTATCCAGCTCAGCTGTGAATCATTTACTTTAGCAGCGTCCCAGTGAGGCAGATCGGTGTCATCAACGGCTAACAACAGCGCATAGCAGGGCAGCATCTGATAGCGAGCTAACGTATCTCCTAGTATTGCCGCCGGTAATAAGGCTTGAGTTTGTGGCAGTGGAGCAGAGCTGATCACCCAATCAAATTCACCTAACAGCTGTTGTTGATCATCAAGTAACTGCCAGCCTTTATCGTTCGCCACTAGGTGTTCGACGCGCGTGCTTAAGTGAATATTTAAATCACCAGCCATAGCTTTAAGCAGGCTGTTCATAGCTGGCGCTGCGACATAATGTGGTTCAAACCAAGGGCGTTTAAACGGCGTTTTATCTAGGCTGAGCGTGGTGATATTAGGCTGCCACTCCACGACTGTGCCCTCGCTAATAAAGGGCGTTAAGAAGCTATTAAAGGTGTGGCTGCGGGCGGTAAAAAACTGTGCCCCATGATCCCACTGATGACTGGCATTGCGCCTGGTCGACATGCGACCGCCTAAACCACGGGCTTTTTCAAACAAGGCAATATCGGCGATACCACTTAATTCTCGAGCTAGCGTCAACCCGGCTAAGCCGGCACCGATAATGGCAATATGGGGTTTCATATTATTCCTTTTTATCTGCAAGCAGACATTGTTGTACATGAGATTGGCGTTGATACCAGACTAAAAAAAGGCGATAGCCTAACTGTAATAGCAGCCGAAAGGGTGCGAAGCGCGCCAATGTTGCGAAGAGCTTTAAGCGCGGCACGGTTTGCCATAATAATATGAAAGCATCGACCCCAGTATAAAGACACTGTTGCTTATCTAATACGTGCAGCTGTTGCAAACATTGCGCTTGGCTTAAGCCTGTCTGCTCTAGAGCCGCCTCTTGTTGCCAAATATCTAGCCACAATATGGTTCCTGCCTCACAATGGCGTCGATAAAAAGCAATCTCTTTGTCGCATAAGCCACAGCGGCCATCATAAAATACGGTGAGCATCAGCAGTTCCTACTTTAGAGAGGTGCACCTACCAACTAAGCGTGTTTCATATCATGTATTTAGCTAAAATAAATGCAAGCCACTTTATAGTGAACCGAGTTGCACGCTAGAAAATAAGAGATCAAGAGTCAGTACGCCGCCCTATGGGCGGCGTACGATGAGCTACTAAAAAGCTGAGTTATGGCTCAGGTGTTATTAACGGGTTAGTCTGGGAACGCCAAATCACGCAATAACAAAGCAATTTGCGGAAATGCCATAATTAAACCAGCTGCTACTAATAGCATAAAAATAAAGGGAGGCGTGCCGCGGATCACGTCCATATAAGGACGTTTAAAAATCGCAATCGCCGTAAAAATATCACACCCAAAGGGCGGTGTGGCAGAGCCAATAGCCACCTGTAAGGTGATTAACACCCCTACTAATACCGGATCTAGACCGGTAGCTTGAATTGCAGGAGCAAAAATCGGGGTTAATACCAAAATCACTACAATAGGGTCGACAAACATGCAGGCGATAAAAAAGGCCACACTAATGGCAATCATCACCCCCACCGGGCCGGCTTGATTTACACCCACGGTTTCTAAAATGGTTTGGGGTACTTGAGCGAACGACAGGATCCAAGAAAAACCGTTACCCACGGCGACTAAAATAAATACCACGGCAGTGATCAGCCCAGTGGACTTAGCAATCTGATAAACCTCTGCCAGCTTAAGCGAGCGAAAGACAAAAAATTCCAATAAAAATGCATAGAGCACACAGACGGCAGCCGCTTCGGTGGGGCTAAAAATACCGCCATAAATACCGCCGACAATAATCACTGGAAACATTAACGGCCACAGGGCTTCTTTGATAGCACTAAATCGTTGTGGCCAACTGGCTTTAGGCTCAGTAGGCACTTGATGCCGATGGGCATAATATAAGCAATACAGTGAAAACATCGCCAAGATCAGCAAGCCCGGGCCAATACCGGCAATAAATAGCTCAGCGATAGAGGTACCCGAAATTACCCCATAGATAATCATGCCAATACTGGGAGGAATTAAAAACGCGATGTCGCTGGCATTAATGATCAATGCCAGCGTAAAAGAGTCGGAATAGCCCGCCTTAAGCATTTTAGGGCGTAAGGGCGAACCCACGGCCACTACAGTGGCTTGAGTTGAGCCAGAAACCGCACCAAACAGGGTACAAGAGGCGGCGGCACTAATGGCTAACCCGCCTTTAATATGGCCAATAAAAGCCATTACCAGATTAATGAGGCGGTTAGCCGAGTGGCCGCGCGTCATAATATCGGCGGCTAAAATAAACATTGGCACGGCAATTAAAGAAGCAGGGCGGATCCCGCCCATCATTTGTTGAATAAAAGTGCTCATTTGGCCAAAGCCGTCGAAGGACATTGCAAAGCCGACCACTGAGGCGACGATGAGCGGGATCATCATGGGAAAGCCCAGTAATAAGAGTCCTATCATGATGGCCATGAGTAGCGTTGCCATGCGTTATCCTTTTCTTATTATCATGTGAGTGCTAACGGTGAATTGACATTATTTAACAGTCGTCGTAACCGTCTTTGACGCCCGTTGAAAGGTAAATATCGGAGCTAGTCAGATTTTTAATAGCGGTAAAAAGATACTGAATACCGGTTATGGCAAAGCCAATCGGCACCCAGATATAGATCCACCATATAGGAAAGCCCAGCGCCGGCAGAATACGGCCACGGCTTTGCATGGTAGCGACATAGTCATAGGCGTAATAACACAGAAAAAACATTACTGCCGCAGTGCCTAAGGCAATAATAATCATTAGGGTTTTTCTAAAGAGATACGGTAACGTATCAAAGAAGGCCGACATACGAATATGACGGCCATGACGCGCCGCATAGCCGAGGCCAGCAAAGGTAATAAAGATAATTAAAATACGATTCACTTCACCAGAAAAAAAGAAGCCATCGCCAAACACAAAGCGGGCAATCACATTGGCGCAGGTATTAACGGCCATCAGTAAGATGCCCATCGCCAGCACAATGGCTTCTCCTTTGGCTATCCACTCATCTACTAGGCCAAGAGGACCAGGCAAGCCAGAACGATAAGTCGGTATATCATCTTCTATTTCGGTGGCGGGATCAGACATGTTTGTACTCCAGTGCGCTGTGATAGCGCCACTTAAGCGTTAAGTGGCGCTATAGTGCAGGGTTATTGCACTTGCTTTAAATCATCTTGGAATTGCTTTAACAAGTCTTTGCCACTGTCGCCGGTCATTTCAATAAATTTCTTTTCTACCTGAGGCGCACGCTCTTTAAAGGCTGCTATTTGCTGCTCATCTAAGCGCGTTACCGTGACATTTTTACCTTTGCTGGTAATGGTATCTAAAGACTGGTCGGCAAGATCATCAATATGCTCGATAATTTCCTCAAACGCATAGTCAGAAGCCTCTTTAACCAGCTGTTGATCTTCCTCAGACAGGCCATCATAGAAGTCTTTATTGGCCATCATAGCGGTAGTAAACCAACCATGACCGGTAAATAACAAATTAGGCGAGACTTCATATAATCCGGCGGACTCAATCCAGAAAATAGGGTTTTCTTGACCTTGGATCATATTGGTCTGCAAGGCGCCATACACTTCACCCCAAGGCAATGGGGTCGGTGTTGCGCCAAAGGCGGTGTAAGTTTCAGAGAGCAGGGGGTTGGTCATCACGCGGATTTTTTTATTACGCAGATCTTGTGGCGTACTCACCGCTTCATCAAGAGTGACTACCATTTCCCCTTCGGGATACATTTTCAGCAGCTCTAGGCCTTTTTGTTCATATAGCTTAGGGAAGTCTTCATTAATGGCTTTACTGTCGCGAAAGAAGGTAACCACGGTGTCCATATCCGTCGGCAACAGATAGGGAATAAAAAAGATTTGTGCTTCGGGGATCAGCGCTCCGGTATAACCG
>JAAYRH010000048.1 GCA_012518835.1 Aeromonadales bacterium
GGCCTTGTTAGTCGTGGGAGCACTGCATTTATATGGTGAGCACGGTTTAATAAAGTTACTAAAACAACAAGGTTATGCTTTAAAAAGACTGAAAGACCAATAAGTCGCCCTTTTATTGATCAGGATCAGCATTGGCTGATAAAGACTCGCTAAGATGTATTCATAGCACATACGAAGGGAGACGATGATGTCATTTTGGCTGGATTTAATGTTTGGTAGTGATGTGGGCTTTATGTCAATGATGGTGATTATTTGCACCACTATTATTATCAGCTTTTTAGGCTGCTACTTTGTCTATAAAGTACGCACCTCTGAGCCTACTGAATAATTAGGCTCCTCTTTGCTCTTCTTTTTTTAACGGCGATCCTTCCTCCTCCTCGGGATCGTCGTTTTTCTATTAAAAGCCTTTTCTTTTTAACTCTCTTTTATTTTATCTTACGCATCCCTTGGCGCGCCCGCGTGCTTTATGGTTAACTTCTGGCTCTCATACCAATCTGTAAAACTAACTGATCAAAACCTTTTTGCCACGGAACCCACGGAAGAACACGGAAAAATAGTGATCAGATCTGAAAAGACCACGGTATAGGTAAGAGCTAAACATCACAACCTGAACGAGAGGAGCTCTTACCCTATACAGGATTGATCACTTGTTGCACGTGAACTTCGTCCGTACCTTCTGTGTTCTTCCGTGGCAAATATAGTTTTTTCCTTAATGGCAACCGATCACCTATTTACTGAGATTGGTATCATTTTTAAAATAATTTTATTATTGAGGAGCCCGGCATGTCGTACTCAGCCCTTAGCCAACATTTTGAACAAGGCTATCATTTGCAACATTTGGCAGCGATCTGCGGCTGGGATCAGGCAACCATGATGCCGCCCGGTGGCAATCAGGCGCGCGCTGATGCCATGAGTACCTTAGCGGTGCTGCGTCATCATCAATTACAAGCGCCACAATTAGCAGACTGGTTTGCCGCCGCCGAGCAAGAAGCCCTTACCCCAGAGCAACGAGTAAGCGTAACTGAAATGCACCGCCAGTGGCGCGATGCCACTATGCTGCCCAGTGATTTAGTAGCGGCTTTCTCACAAGCTGGCTCACGCTGTGAACATGCTTGGCGCAGCTTGCGTCCTGCAAACGATTGGGCAGGCTTTTTACCGTTGTTTAGCGAGGTGCTTAATTTATCTCGCCATGTAGCCGATGCCCGCGCCGATACACTGGGGCTCTCGCGCTACGATAGTTTATTAGAACAATTTGAACCCGGTATGCGCAGCGCTCGACTCGATATCACCTTTGGTGAACTAAAACAGTGGTTGCCAAGCCTCATCACCGAAGTTCAAGCCAAGCAAAGCACCGAGCAGGTGCTTATCCCCCAAGGCCCCTTTGCCACGGACCAACAAAAAGCCTTAGGGTTAGAAATGATGCAATTGCTGGGCTTTAACTTTGACCACGGTCGGCTTGATGTGAGCGTGCATCCTTTTTGTGGAGGGGTGAGTGAAGATGTCCGACTCACTACCCGTTACGACGAGCAGGATGTAGCCCAAGCGCTGATGGGCATTATTCATGAAACTGGCCACGCCCGCTACGAGCAAGGCTTGCCCGCACAGTGGCGTAAACTGCCGGTAGGCCAAGCGCGCTCGATGGGCGTACATGAGTCACAAAGCTTATTTTTTGAAATGCAGCTGGCTCGCCATCCGGCCTTTATGGCTAAGCTATCTCCCTTACTTAACAAGCATTTTGGCGAACAAGCCGCGTTTAATGCCGATAATCTGGCAAAACTGTATACCCGAGTCACGCCTGGCTTTATTCGCGTCGATGCCGATGAGGTAACTTATCCCGCCCATGTGATGTTACGTTATGAGATTGAGCGCGACTTAATTGAAGGTAAGCTGGAAGCTAACGAGCTACCCGAGCGCTGGGATGCACTGATGCAACGCTATTTGGGCTTAAGCACACAAGGTAATTACCAAGATGGCTGTATGCAAGATATTCACTGGACCGATGGCAGCTTTGGTTATTTTCCTAGTTATACCTTAGGTGCTATGTATGCCGCCCAACAGGCCAAGGCGATTGA
>JAAYRH010000049.1 GCA_012518835.1 Aeromonadales bacterium
AGTGAAACGCAGCCGCGCCGATGATAGTGTGGCAGATGCCATGTGAAAGTAGGTCACTGCCAGGCGCCAAATTCAAAAAGCCCTTCACCAATGTGAAGGGCTTTTTTCGTCTGTTATCTATGTATTTTCACATGGCAAGGTAAATAAAGGCTTGCCCCGGTATCTTTCTGAAGCAGGATCCTGACTTTCGTCAGGATGACGGAGGCGATCAGTTAATATTACCGTTTGATATTAGTGCTTCACGCTCCTTCGTTGCTCCATAAACGCTTGCCAGCGGTCGGGGGTCGTATCTTCGCCTAATAGAACGCCATGGGCCTGTTCGTTATAGTAGTCACTATGTTGATGGTATTTTTCTTTTGCTTCCTCTACGGTTAAACCTTCGTCGAGTTGGCGTGGGTCGGCGGGACGCGGAAAGCTATTGATATAAGCAGCTACATCCCATGCTTCCTGATCACTTAAACTGTTAGGCTTACCCAGTGGCATATTAGCCTTAATAAAACCGGCAGCGGTGTTAACTCTGTGCATACCCGCGCCCCAGTTAAAGGAGTTAGGGCCCCACAAGGGAGGGAAAATATAACGACCATTAATATCTTGCTGGCCTTGTCCGTCTAAGCCATGGCATAGTGCGCAATTTTCTTCAAAGACAGCCTCGCCACGCTGCCAGTCAAACCCGAGCTCAGTTTCTTCTAAATCAGGATAACCTCGACCAGGCATGTCTTCATTAATAGGCGCACCGTCTGCTAGCCAAAAGAAGTAGCTCTCTAGATCTTTATAAATCTGATGACCTTCGGGTGGCGGACCACCACTAGGCGAGTCTTTAGCGTTCATTGAGTAGGTAAAGCAGCCATTGATCCGATCTTCCATGGTATTAATCATTTTATTCTTACCACGATAGGTAGGATAGTTGGTAATGGCAGCCCACATGGGAGCGGAGTGCTCACGTCGGCCGGTATCAAGGTGACAATTAGCACAAACCAGCTGGTTACCCACATACTGCTCGGCGTTGGTCCCAGGATTTAAAAATATTTCACGGCCGCGACGTACCGCATCGCCAAATTCATCGTCAGGTATTTCATAGTCTTGAGGTGGCTGAAAGTAGCCATTGGGTCCGGTGGGGATCCGAGTCGCTTCATTGCTAGGATCTTGCTGCCACACTTGGCGCTGCTCTGCTAACGTTTTACGAGCCTCAATGGCGGCTTGAGCATTATTTTCCGCCGGTGTGAGGGTATGCTTCGGCCCCGTAAATAAAGGGAATAACTGATATTGAGCTACTATCACGCCTGCTGCAAATAACCCAACTGCGCCCGCCACGGCATAAATAAAACGCCTAACGGCAGAATGTTTAGATAAGTAACTTTTTTCGGTCATATAAGCACTCCCTGTTGGCGGTTATGGGCGCGATGCTGTGGTGTCATTAACAGCGGTGTTGGCAGTTTGCTTAGGCGGTGGGGCGAGGGAAGCTAGGTAATCAGCTACCGCCCGCATATCTCGTTCTGATAAAGACGCAGCAATATTTTCCATTAATCCCAATGGAGAGTTAGCACGTCGGCCACTTTTCCAGTTAGCTAATTGGGTATAGGTATAATGAGGCTGCTGCGCCGCAATAGCAGGAAAAGCTTCACCTACTCCCCAGCCTGAAGAGCCATGACAGCTAAAACAAGCCGGAATATCTAAGCTCCAATCCCCTTGCAGGGCTAACTCGCGGCCGCGCTTAAGATCGCCACCTAAGCGCGGAGTCGCAGCAGTGGTGGACTCCATTTTTGAATAATGCTCGCCAATGGCGGCCATTTGCTGATCTGTTAACCCAGAGGCCACATATTGCATATTGGCATTGAGTCGCCTTTGCGCAACAAAGTCATGTAGTTGCTTAGTAATGTAACCCGCTGGTAATCCTGCCAGCCTCGGTATATTTTTAGTGCCTTCTCCTTCATTACCATGACAAGCAGTACAGCCCCAAATATGATCTTGCCCCGCGGCAACTAACAACACTATTCCTAGGTTGTCTTCACTGCGAGCCACACCGCGATAACTTTCTGCAGCTAAAGGATCCTCAAGTGATTTAGCGATACTGGGAGCTCCGCTTACTTGGCCACTATTACTTATCGTGGGGCTGGCCTGCTGTTGCTGATAGTGACTGGCCACTATCCAGCCACTAAGCAGTAATAAAATGGCGATGAAGATAATGACCAGTAACTTAGTTCGTCTCATTACTCATCCTCCTGTGATGGAGTTGGCGTTAGCTCTTGTTCAGCATGTGGAATGTTAAAGACTGCAGCTAGCTCATCACCGCCTGCCCAAGGACGAGTACGAGTAGCAAAGCGCTCACGCTCAATTGCCACCTGTACGGGTTGAATAGCGATGGGCTCTTCGCTCCATTGCTCATGTAGGTACTGGCTAATCGCGGCAACTTGTTTATTAGTGAGATTATTACCAAAAGTGGGCATCCGACCTTGATAAGTGCGCCCTGCCACATTTATCTCTCCTTCAATACCAAATAAAATGATGTTAATGGCGACTTCGGGATCGGCATTAATGTAGGGCGAATTTTTTAATGGCGGAATGGCACTGTTAATACCCGCGCCATTTTGCTGGTGACAGCTAGAGCAGTGAGCCAAAAACAATTCAGCACCTTGTGCGTTATTATCTTGGTTTACCTCATTTTCGACCGTGTTCGACACGGTTGCTTGTTGCGAAGGAGTGTCGCTACTTAGGGTCTCACCCAGTAACGTAATAATGCCCCATACTGCCAGCGCGAGGGTAAGCGCAATGACTGGCCAAGGGATAGGGTTAAAAGGCTCATAAGGCTCAAACTCTTGGTTAGCATTTCCAGAAATTGAGGATATCTTGTTATGAGATGGCGTGGTTTTTTTGCGGCTCATGAACCCTCCTTACTAAAAAAGCCGTTATCGCGAAGATCGGTTTCGGCGGCGGGGTAGGTTCGGTCTAAGCTTAATAAGTAATCAACTAAGTCGAGCGCGGCTTGGCGGGCGACGATGACCTTACCTTCGGGGCGATATTTTTCCGGTAGCTGCACGACCACGTCATCTTTTTCTGCCTGTTCTTTTTCTTCAAATAAGAACGGGTACGCGGGCATAATACTTTGCTCAACAATGGCGCGAGGCTGATAAAGGTGGGTTAAGTGCCAGCTGACAGAAGGCAATCGTACGGCCACGTTAAGTAAGTCGGGGCCGGTGCGCATAGTGCCCAGTAAGTGAGGCTTATCGTAGGCGTAGTCTGCCGGTGTAGAGGGTCTTCCCCAGCCTCGCAGATTGTCCGGGGCTTGTTCCGGTGCTCTAGGCTGTTGCGAATGGCAATAGACGCAACCTAAGCCAACGTATTGATCTCGTCCTCTTTGCTGAGCCTTGGTATAGGGAGCGAGATACTCAGAGGCCTCTTGGGTACGAATTTGCATAGCGGGACCTGCCACTAAAAATAAAGTGGCAAAGGCGAGTAAGGCTAATGCCACAATAATCAAAGGTAACACGCGGTTCATAATCGCTCGCTCCTATTGTGTCGACGCCGATACAGCGGACGAGGTGCTGGTGGGTACGCGGGTCGGCTTGCTCAGAAAAAACGCCAGCAAATTATAGGCAAATACTAAATGGCCCAGCGTCATTAAGCTGCCGCCCACGGAACGGCCGGTTAGGTAAGGAATAGTTAGCTGCATGCTGTCTAAGAAGTCGCGCGCCGGATCCAACATCGCCATTCCTTGGAACCAACCGCCGACGCTTAATGAGACAAAATAGATAGCAAAACCGACCACTACCAACCAAAAGTGCACCGAGATTAAGGTCAGTGAAGGCCAATCTCTGTCGGTAAGGCGAGGTAGCAAATAATAGATAGCACCAAAAAGTACCCAAGCAACAAAAGCATAAGCACCTAGGTGAGCGTGGCCTACGGTGTAGTGCGTAAAATGTACTACCGTATTAAAAGCCCGTATCGCTTGTATAGAACCTTGCAGCGACGCCAGCGTATACATAATGGCCCCTAAGGCGATAAACCGAAGGAGGATACTTTGTTTCCATGCCCAAAAATTACTAAGACTCAATACGTGCTGGTTAATTGCAACCGCAATCACCGGCACTATCATCATCACTGATTGCACTACCGATAACGACACTACCCAAGTAGGCACTGGACCACCAATTAAATGGTGCATGCCTACTTGGCTATAGAAAAGAGCGAGTGCCCAAAAACCCAGTAAAGACAGTCGATAAGAGTAAACAGGCTTACCAATAATTTTAGGAATAAAATAATAGGCAGCCCCTAAGCCCAGTGGGGTTAGCCATAGTCCTAAGACGTTATGGGCAAACCACCAGTTCACGGTGGCTTGTTGGCTACCGACGTGAAGATAAGGAATATTGGCGACAATAAATAACACGGGGAACCACAGTAAGGCCGCCATGTAATACCAGTTAGAAACGTAAATATGCTCTACTTTACGCCTAGCTGCAGTAGTCAGTAATGAGGAAGCCATTAATGCCCCCGCTATTCCTAAACCAATGTCAATTTGCCAAGGGATTTCTAACCATTCCAATCCATCGGTCCAGCCATAGGCGATGGCCGTTACCCCTGCAGCCACACAGAGGTTCCATAAAATAGCGCCACTCATCGCTACTTTAGGCCAGCGTAAGGTGGTTTTAAAAATCACTGGGCCTAGCCACATCGCCACCCCGATCCCGCCTACTGAAAGAAAGCCATAAATAACGGAGTTAAGGTGCATGGTGCGCAGACGACCAAAGGTAAGCGGAGCGCTATTCGTTAACCAGTCGGGCAGGTGCATTTTAAAAGATGCAATTAAGCCAAAGATGGAGCCAAGTACTAGCCACACTGTAGCGCTAATAAACATAGTGAGCAGTAATCGCCGCCAAGCAGGATCAAGGCGAGCTTCTTCTTCTGGATTAATGGCGGTACTAGGGTCTTGTTCGAAGATGACACTGGCATCTTTTTGACTAATATCAAACTGCCCACTAGAGATCGCCCAAATAAGGGCCGCAATGGCCAGTAATGAAGCTACAAAGCTGACGGCGAGGAGAGTGCCTATGGTGAATGTCATCTAGCCTCCGGTGCTGACAACTCAACAAGCGGTGACTCATTCTTAGCACCGCTTCTTATGCAGAGTCTAACGAGTATTGTTAATTGTTTGCTAACTAAATGTAGCTGGCGAAATCCACTGTAGCGGGAGTAAAATAGATATTCAAACGGAAATGAGTTAATAATAAAAATAGAAATAAGTGAACACAGGGGGAATTAAATAACAAAGCAGTAGGCGAGGAGTAAAAAACAATTAGTTATGGTGCCCTAAATAGTGTTTAAGCTCGGCAGATTGTGGGTGGCTCAGTAGGGTTTTATCTCCGAACTCCAAAATATGGCCGTTATGAATAAAAGCGATCTGATCGGCGATGCGCATCGCTTCCTCAGGATGATGGGTAACCATTAATACCGTAAGCCCGAGCGCATCAGTTTGCTTGCGTAATAAAGTTAATAGCTCAAAGCGCAAAGCAGGATCGAGAGCAGAAAATGGTTCGTCTAATAACAGTATGGGCTGACGACGCGCTAAGCAGCGCGCAAGGCCGACTCTTTGTTGTTGCCCGCCCGATAAACTATTAGGGGTGCGATTAAGTAAGGACTCAATTCCTACTTGTCTGGCTACTTCTTGCACCAAGGCCTGTTGCTTGGCAGATAACCGTAATGAAGGTTCCAGCCCAATGGCAATGTTTTGATAAACGGTTAAATGCCAAAATAAATTATTATCTTGAAATAAAGTGGTGATCGGCCTTTTTGCAGGTGGCAGCGGTAATAAATCGTGCTGCTGATAAGTGAGCGTTCCCGAGTCAGTATGGGTAAAACCCGCTATCATTGCTAGCAAGGTAGACTTTCCTGCGCCACTAGAGCCAATTAGCGCGGTGATCTGTCCTGCGCCTGAGGTAAGAGAAAAGCATAACTCCTGCACAGGAACATGAGTACATAGCCTATTTATGTACAGCATCTCGGCCTCCTAATACCCCTTCAATTAAACTAAATAAGCCAATACTTAGCACTAGTAATACTAGAGCGGTGGCAGCGGCATCTTGCATTTGATAATTACCGAGCTGTTGATAAAGCAACCAAGGTAAGGTTTGTAAGGATTGACTGCCAAATAAAGCAATTGCACTTAAATCTCCTAACGACAGCATCATGGCTAACGCAAACGCTAAGGCGATTGGCTTGCGTAATAGCGGCCATTCTACCCACTTTAAGCGCGCCCAGCCTTTCACCGCTAAGCTGGTACATAATTGTTGATATTGGCGCGTAATGCGTTCCATCGGTAATTGCAGAGTGCGCAAACCATAAGGGAGCGCCATTAAGGCATTAACTAACAAAACTAACAGTGGCCCCAGCGTAAATACATCAGCAATATTGCGTAGCAAAATAAATAAGCCTGTAGAGAGCACTACGGCAGGCAATACTAAAATAATAGAGCCTAGCGCTTCCATGGCTGCCGCACTTCGGCGTCGCATCAGTTGTAATCGTAAATGACGCGTACTATGCAGTAATCCCAAGGTTAACAGCAAACATAGCAAAGCGGCCCCTAAGGCAATGATGATTGAGGTTAATAAAGCGTGCCATAACTGAGATGAGTGCAATGCTGTCCAGAGTTGGCTATTAAAGCCGCTACTAATAATAGCTAGCAAAGGCGGAATAAATACTCCGAGACAGATAAATAATACTAAGCTATCCCACATTTTTACGCCCAAACTTGTGCGATCGGGACGTAATAATAGCGGTTCACTGTGGTTTGGCTGTGGCTCTGTGGTCGTCACTTTATATTGCAACAGTAAAAAACCACTGCAAAACACCAATTGTAATAACGCCAGCATACCGGCAAGCGGTAAATCGAAATCAAAACGCAGCGCTTGATAAATAGCGACTTCTAGGGTGGTAGATTTAGGGCCGCCACCCAGCGCCATCACCGTGGCAAAGCTGGTAAAACATAACATAAAAATCAGGCTGGCTAGTGCGGGGAGGGCGCTGCGGATGCGTGGCCACTCTAGCCGAGTAAACAGCTGCCAGCTGTTAAACCCCAGTTGATCGGACAAACGCCAATGATTGCTTGGTATGCTATCGATACTTTGTAATAAGATGCGGGCCGCTAACGGCATATTAAAAAATACGTGGGCGAGTAAGATACCGATAAGGCCATATAAATAACTGATCGATTCAAAGCCAAAGAGCGACAGCAACTGGTTCACCCAACCTTGCCGGCCGTGCACAGTAACAATGCCAAACACCACTAAGATCACTGGCAGTACTAACGATAGGCCAAACAAGCGCAGTAATAACCCGCGCGCCCAAAAGCGCCGCCGCGACAATGCCTGTGCCAAAGGAATAGCTAATACCAAGCTAAGCAAGGTCGATAATAAAGCTTGATAAAAGCTAAACCAAATCACCTGGCGCAGATAGCGGTCTTCGAGTAATAAAGACCAATTGCTTTGGCCGCCTTGGAGGAGGAGCGCGCCAATAGGGCCGACCGTTAGCCCTAAAATAGCCAGTATACTAAGGCTGCCGGTGAACCACCAAGGAAGCTTACTCATTAGCGTGTTACAGCATTAAGCCACTGCCGTAACCAAGCGCTACGCTGCTTAGCGACTTGCTCGGGACTAAAACTAAGTGCAGGCTCAGGTGCAATTAAATCATTAAAGCTATCGGGTAGGGGAATATCGATCACCGGATACATCCAGTTACCGCTCGCAATATGCTGTTGAAAATCAGCGGTCAACATAAAGTCCATAAACTGCTCTGCCAGTTCAGGCTGCGAGCTATTTTTAAGGCGTGCAGCCACTTCTACTTGTAAGTAGTGACCTTCATTAAAACGAGCCGCTTGATACTGAGTCTGTTGTTCATTAGCAATATGATAAGCAGGTGAACTGCTATAAGAGAGGACTAAGTCGGCTTCGTTTTTCAAAAACATACCATAAGACTCACTCCAGCCTTTGGTTACCGCCACGGTACGCTTCGCTAAGTTACGCCATACATCGGGCGCTTTATCGCCATAAAGCTTTTGTACCCACAGCAGTAGCCCTTGGCCGGGCGTACTGGTACGGGGATCTTGATATAACAAAGTCAGCTCGGGGCGCTCCAGTAATTCGGCAAAGCTGTGGGGTGGCTCACTAAGCTTGTTAGCGTTAAAAATAAAGGAAAAGTAGCCATAGTCATAAGGCAAAAAAGTAGTGTCTGTCCAGCCGCCCGGCAGGCTCAACGACTCAACAGTGGCAGGGGATTGTTGATGCTTAGCTAATAAACCGGTATTTTTTGCGGTTTCTAATAAGTTGTTATCTAAGCCTAAAATAATATCGGCTTTAGTGTGTTTACCCTCTAAGCGCAAGCGGTTGAGAATAGACACTCCATCCTCTAAGGCGACCCACTCTAGTTGGCAGTCACATTGTTCTTCAAAAGCCTGTTTAATCGCCGGCCCTGGGCCCCAATCTGACGCAAATGAGCTATAGGTATAGATGGTAAGGGTTTTCGCCATCACCGGACTGGCTATGAATAAAAGTAAGGTAAGCAAAAATTTGTTCACAGCATTCCTATTATTATAAAGAAGGGGGAGATGGAGCGCGATAGCCGATCCCTTCTATGAGTAAGTGTTTATTGTAGGTTTAATTATCTAGCTAAACCAGTAGCTTAAAAAGTAGAGCAACATGAATAACAAGGATGAATCATAATGCTAAAACATGCAGAGCAGCGCCACTATAGCCGTATGTCACTAAATACTAGAGCGACCTTAGCTAATAGACAAAAAACGGTAACGGGCCTTTGTCTAAATCTCAGTGCTGCAGGCGCTTTGCTTGAAGTGCCCAATGGAGAGTGTCAGGTGGGAGAACAGTGGCAGCTCGTGGTCCCCTCAGCAAGTGAAAAAGTCGCGCCCTTAAAGGCGACGGCTACTATTTTGCGTGTGGACTCGATGGGAGTCATGGATCAGGTGGCTGTTAGCTTAATTGAAATACGCTAATCAACAGCCATAAAAAAAGAAGCGAAAGAGTTCTCTTTCGCTTCTTTAAAACTCACACTTTTAGCTAGTCGTTATAGCCAGCTGGGCTGCTTGGCTTCGTAGCTGTCAATTTGTGCTTCATGCTGTAAAGTCAGGCCAATACTGTCTAGACCATTAAGCAAGCAGTAGCGGCGAAACTCATCCATTTCAAAGGAAAAGTTAAGATCACCGGCAGTAACTTGTTGAGCTTCTAAATCGACGGTAACCGCGGCGCTAGGGTTTGCTTTAACGTAAGCAAATAATGCATCTACTTCACTATCGGTTAAGCGTACCGGCACCATGCCATTGTTAATCGCGTTACCGTAGAAAATATCGGCAAAACTGGGTGCGATAATGGCTTGCAAACCAAAGTCTGCCAGAGCCCAAGGCGCATGCTCGCGGCTAGATCCACAACCAAAGTTTTCTCGGGCCAGTAAAATAACGGCCTGATCAAAGGGTGCCTGATTCAATACAAAATCTGGGTTAGGTTGTTCACCGGCTTCATCTAGAAAACGAGAGTCATGGAATAAATGTTTACCAAAACCAGAACGTGTTACTTTTTGCAAAAATTGTTTAGGAATAATTTGGTCAGTATCGACGTTTGCCACATCCAAAGGGGCGGCAATACCGGTTACCTGCTTAAATCCGCTCATGTAATACCCCTTATAAGTCGCGAATATCGACAAAGTGTCCAAACACCGCCGCAGCGGCAGCCATGGCTGGGCTCACTAAGTGAGTGCGTCCGCCGCGGCCTTGACGACCTTCAAAGTTACGGTTGCTGGTTGCAGCACAGCGCTCGCCAGGCTTTAAACGGTCATTGTTCATGGCTAAGCACATAGAGCAACCAGGTAAGCGCCATTCAAAACCGGCTTCTAAGAAAATTTTATCTAAGCCTTCTTTTTCGGCCTGAATTTTTACCTGCTGTGAACCCGGCACTACCAGCGCTTGTACGCCGGCGGCTACTTTACGACCTTTGGCAATATCAGCGGCAGCGCGTAAGTCTTCGATACGGCTGTTAGTACAAGAGCCAATAAAGACGATATCTACTGGTACCTCGGTAAGCTTGGCGCCACCTTCTAAACCCATATACTCCAGCGCTTTTATCGCCGACTGGCGCGCGCTTAAATCAATAATATCTTGCGGGCGTGGCACAGTGGCATTGACCGCCATCACTTGACCTGGGTTAGTACCCCAAGTGATCTGGGGCGCGATATCGGCTGCATCCAGCTCTATTGTCGCATCAAATTTCGCATCTGCGTCAGACTTTAAGGTTTTCCAGTAAGCAACACCGGCTTCCCATTGCTCGCCCTTAGGTGCAAAGGGCTTATCTTGCAGGTAATCGAAGGTGGTTTGGTCTGGAGCAATTAAACCGGCTTTAGCGCCGAGCTCAATGGCCATATTACATATGGTCATGCGTGCTTCCATCGACAATGCGCTAATAGCATCACCGCTAAACTCCACTACATAACCGGTACCACCGGCGTGGCCGACTTTACCAATAATGGCCAGTACGATGTCTTTAGCACTGATCCCAGGTGCTATTTGACCGTTTACTTGGATATTCATGGTTTTGGCTCGGCTCTGTTTTAGCGTCTGGGTCGCCATCACGTGCTCAACTTCTGAGGTGCCAATTCCAAACGCTAAGGCACCAAAGGCACCGTGCGTCGCGGTATGGGAGTCACCACATACAATAGTAGTGCCAGGCAAGGTTAAGCCCAGCTCCGGGCCAATCACGTGCACTATGCCTTGGTACTTATGGTGTAAGTCATACAAAGGCACACCAAACTCTTCACAGTTTTTGGCCAGCGTTTCCATTTGAATGCGCGCCATTTCACCAGAAGCAGCAATGTCGTTAGTTTCAGTGGATACGTTGTGGTCCATAGTGGCCCAGGTACGATCGGGACGACGCAACTTACGGCCTTTTTCACGCAAACCATCAAACGCTTGCGGCGAAGTGACTTCGTGCACCAAGTGGCGATCGATATAGAGTAACGGCGTTTCGCCCGCTTCGTCTCTTACTAAATGGGCGTCGAAGACTTTTTCATATAATGTTTTAGCCATTAACTTGCTCTCCTGATGCGGCTGGCAATATGGTCACCTAATTGCGCCGTGTTTTGAACCGGATGCTTAGCCTCTGCACTGTACAGATCGCCACTAAAATAACCGGCGGCTAAGGTTTCGCTAACCGCAGTTTCAATGGCGGTTGCAGCGGCTTCTAATTTGAAGCTATAACGCAGCATCAGGGCGGCGGATAGAATTTGTGCGATAGGGTTAGCAATACCTTGGCCGGCAATATCTGGCGCCGAGCCACCGGCTGGCTCATATAAGCCAAAGCCTTGATCGTTCAAGCTAACTGAAGGTAATAATCCCATTGAGCCAGTGAGCATCGCCATTTCGTCAGAAATAATATCCCCAAACAAGTTCGAGCACAGCATAACGTCAAACTGGGCAGGATCTTTAATTAGCTGCATCGTCGCGTTATCAATATAGATATGATTGAGCGTTACATCGGGATACTCTTTGGCTACTTCACTGACCACTTCACGCCATAAAATAGAGGCTTGCAGTACGTTCGCTTTATCTACTGAAGTGACGATGTTACGACGACCTTGCGCCGCTTCAAATGCTAAGCGCGCAATCCGCTCAATTTCATAGCGGTGATACACTTCGGTATCAAAGGCTTTCTCTTGTGGGCCATCGCCTTCACGGCCTTTCGGTTGGCCAAAGTAAATGCCACCGGTCAATTCGCGCATGCACACAATATCAAAGCCTTTGGCGCTAATATCGGCACGCAGCGGTGAAAAGCCTTCTAAGCCTTCATAGATACGAGCAGGGCGCATATTACAAAATAACTTAAAGTGACCGCGTAAAGGCAGTAGAGCACCCCGCTCCGGTTGATCGTTTGGCGGCAAATGCTCCCATTTAGGACCACCTACCGAACCAAATAACACCGCGTCGGCGGCTTCACAGCCAGCCAAGGTCGCCGCAGGCAACGGAGAGCCGTGATTATCAATCGCCACGCCGCCCACATCGTAGTGGCTTAGCTCCAGAGTAAAACCAAACTCAGCCTGAACTTTGTCCAGTACTTTAAGGGCTTCTGTCATCACCTCTGGACCTATGCCGTCACCGGGTAAGACGGCGACCTTGTAACTTGCACTCATACTCACACTGTCTCCATACGTATTTTATTTTGGAATGCTTCTTTTTTTATTTCTGCTATTTGCTCTGCGCGATAAATGCTGTTGATAACATGTACCAGCGCTTGGGCAGAGGACTCAACAATATCGGTGGCTAAACCCATGCCGTGGAATTTGCGCTCTTTATAGACCGCGACAATATCGACTTGGCCCAGGGCGTCTTTGCCTTCACCTTTGCTTTTGAGCTCATATTTATCAATGGTGATATCATAGCCAGTCACGCGATTGATACACTGATATACCGCATCTACCGGACCATTGCCTACTGCGGCTTCATTGACGACTTCACCGCCAACTTCCATGCGTACACTGGCGGTGGCCATCACATTGCTGCCGGACTGTACGCTCACGTACTTGAGTTTAAACTGCTCTGGCTCTTCATGCAGTTGGCTAAAGAACATTAAGGCTTCTAAGTCGTAATCAAACACTTGGCCCTTTCGATCCGCTAAGGCAACAAAGCTGTCATAAAGGGTGTCGAGCTCATAATCCTGTTCGCTATAGCCCATTTCGGCCATACGATGCTTGATCACGTGACGGCCAGAGCGAGAGGTCAAATTAAGCTGGTTTTGCGGTAAACCAATGCTCTCGGGGGTAATGATCTCGTAGGTGTTTTTACTTTTCAAGACACCGTCTTGGTGAATGCCGGAAGAATGAGAAAAGGCATTGGCACCCACAATCGCCTTGTTAGGCTGTACAGGCATATTACACAAGTTGCGAACTAACTGACTGGTGCGATAAATCTCTTGGGATTTGATATTGGTACGCACCCCTAATAACTCGGCGCGGGTTTGCAATATCATGGCGATTTCTTCTAAAGAGCAGTTACCTGCGCGCTCACCAATACCATTAATAGTACACTCAATTTGGCGCGCGCCCTGCTGAACAGCGGCAATGGAGTTGGCCACCGACATGCCTAAGTCATCATGACAATGCACAGAAATGACTGCTTTATCAATATTGGGTACGCGGTTAAACAAGGCCTGAATAATACCGGCAAACTCACTGGGCACGGTATAGCCCACGGTATCGGGAATATTCACCGTGGTGGCACCAGCGTTAATGGCCGCTTCTACCATGCGACATAAGTTATCGATGGGGGTACGACCGGCATCTTCACAGGAGAACTCGACATCATCGGTATAACGACGGGCATGTTTAATCGCATGCACCCCCATTTCTAATACTGAGTCGAAGTCTTTGCGTAATTTGCTTTGCACATGAATATCAGAGGTAGAAATAAAGGTATGGATCCTAAACTGCTCTGCGCTACTCAATGCATTAGCGGCACTGTCGATGTCTGCTTCTAAGGCGCGGGCTAACGCACAGACTCGGCTATTTTTAATATGTTTAGCAATAGCTTGTACTGATTCAAAATCACCAGGCGAGGAGATAGGAAAACCTACTTCCATCACATCAACCCCTAACCGCTCTAGTGCATAAGCAATTTGTAACTTTTCTTTGACTGTTAGGCTGGCGGAAAGCGCCTGTTCGCCGTCTCGCAAAGTGGTATCGAATATAATGACGTGGTCCGACATGTCGCTTTCCCTCTTGTTGGTTTGTGCCGCCTAGGACAGATATTAAAAAACCCGTGCGGGTGGCACGGGTTTTTGTAGGTATTTATGTGGATGATGAATTCCGGCTACGCATGACCCGTGCGCTTGAGCACCTGTGAGGTTAGTAGTAGCAGTAGTAGAATATGTTTAGACATAACATTCATCACCGAAAAGAAGAATTTCTCAAAGCAAGACTATATCAATAACGGGAATCGAAAGCACTGTCAATTATTAAATGCACACTTTTAATGGCCTTGTTTATAGCGGCTTATTTGTTCGGATATATGCCTCGCAGTGATTAGGTGAGGCGCGCGGCAGATGGCTGGTATTTAATTCTTGGTTTGGGCTCTTATGTGGAATTTATGTCTTTGTTGTCACGGTGAGCTAAGCAAAGTAGTTGTATAAAAATCCATCGTAGGCTCTAACTATTCATTTGGATAGGGCGCTTTCGTCATGGCCATTAAAAGTGCGGCACTGGCTGCAAAAAACGACTCCCTTTATCCGCGCAGATCGCAGTTTTTATAAAGCTCATAGACAAGCGTTTTAAAGCAGGTTAAGGTGATTTTCATCCTTTTTCTGCTTATATTCCACACTAGCAGAAGTGTTATTTATTACAGATTAAAGAACTGCTTATCTCAACGTGGCGTTGGTTATTGGATTAGTGATGGTTTTTTGCCGCCAACCTAGTGATGAGATAAATGGAAGAAGAGCCTGGAGGGCTTATCATGGAGATGTTATCAGGCGCACAAATGGTAGTACGAGCGCTAGAAGATCAGGGGGTCGAACATTTATTTGGCTACCCTGGCGGCTCAGTACTCGATATTTATGACGCATTATTTGAAAATAGCAAAATTGAACATATGCTAGTGCGCCACGAACAAGCTGCAGTACATATGGCTGATGGTTATACGCGGGCGACAGGAAAGGTCGGAACGGTACTGGTCACTTCAGGACCAGGCGCTACTAACTGTATTACCGGTATTGCGACTGCCTATATGGACTCCATCCCCATGGTGATCTTATCGGGTCAGGTTCCCACGTTTTATATTGGGGACGATGCCTTCCAAGAAACTGACATGATAGGTATTTCACGACCTATCGTGAAACACAGCTTCATCTGTAAAACTGCATCAGACATTCCGCTTGCCATTAAAAAGGCGTATTACATTGCGGCAACGGGGCGCCCTGGTCCGGTCGTTATCGACTTGCCTAAAGATGTGCAAAACCCATTAGAAAAACACCCTTATGTTTATCCAGACTCCGTAAGCTTGCGCTCTTATAATCCGAGCAGCGTAGGTCATAAAGGTCAGATTAAAAAGGCCATGCAAGCGCTTGCGGAAGCTAAGCGACCCGTAATGTATGTGGGTGGCGGTGCGGTCACCGCAGAAGCCAGTGCCTTGGTCATTCAGTTGGCTGAGCAGTTTAATATCCCAGTTACCAATACCTTAATGGGGCTAGGTGTGATGCCGGGCACGCATAAGCAGTTTGTCGGTATGCTAGGCATGCACGGCACTTATGAAGCGAATAAGACCATGCATAATTCAGATCTTATTCTGGCCGTTGGTTCACGTTTTGATGACCGAGTGACGAACAATGTAGAGAAATTCTGCCCTCACGCCACCATAGTGCATGTAGATATCGATCCTACTTCGATTTCTAAAACCATTAAAACTCATATCCCTATCGTAGGCTCGGCAGATACTGTATTAGCACAAATGCTAGAAACCATTCGGGAGTTAGGCTTAAAGAATGACGCTCAAGCGATGAACGATTGGTGGGAGCAAATTGAGCAGTGGCGCGCGCGCCAGTGCTTAAAATACGCCACTAGCGAACAATACATTAAGCCACAACAAGTAATGGAGTCGGTGTATCGTATTACCAAGGGCGAAGCCATGGTGAGCTCCGATGTAGGCCAGCATCAGATGTTTGCCGCCTTGTATTATCCTTTCGATAAACCCCGCCAGTGGATTAACTCTGGTGGTCTCGGCACCATGGGCTTTGGCTTGCCGGCGGCGATGGGCGCCTATGTAGGACGCCCAGATGCAGTATCGGTGTGCGTGACCGGCGATGGCTCTATTCAAATGAACATTCAAGAGCTGTCTACTTGTATGCAATACAATATACCAGTCAAGATTATCTCTATGAATAACCATTCGCTAGGCATGGTTAAGCAATGGCAGAAAATGTTCTATGAAGGTCGTGAGAGTCATTCTTATATGGACTCCTTACCTGACTTCGTAAAACTGGCTGAATCTTATGGTCATATTGGTATTCGAGTCACGGATCCTAAAGAGCTGGATGCAGCATTAGAAGAGTGCTTCTCTCATACCGATAAATTAGTATTTATGGATATTGTCATCGATCCGGAAGAACATGTTTATCCGATGCAGATTAAAGCCGGAGCCATGGATGAAATGTGGTTAAGCAAAACGGAGAGAACCTAATGCGACGTATTATATCCCTGTTGATCGAAAACGAATCTGGTGCCTTAAGTCGGGTAGTGGGTTTATTTGCTCAACGGGCGTACAACATTGAAACCTTAACCGTCGCACCGACCGATGATCCTACTTTGTCGCGTATGACTATAGTGACGCATGGTGATGAACGAGTGATTGAGCAGATTACTAAGCAGCTTAATAAGCTAGTGGATGTGCTTAAAGTCACCGAGCTGAGTGACGGCGATCATGTAGAGCGTGAGATTGTACTAGTAAAAGTACGAGCCGATGGCGCGAACCGTGCCGAGGTTAAACGCACCGTCGATATTTTCCGTGGCCAAATTGTCGACGTTACCCCGCACTTGTACACCGTACAGCTCATTGGCACCAGCGATAAACTAGATGCTTTTATTCGTAACATGAGTGAGTCTACTGAAGTGGTAGAAGTGGTACGTAGCGGCGTGTGCGGTATTGCGCGCGGCGAAAAGTCACTGCGTCCTTAACGAGGTGCTTGTTGTTATACATAATAGCCGCCTAAGGGCGGCTTTTTATTAGCTTAAAAACAGTTGACATCTACGCTCAGCCGTTGAAGATCGGTAGTAGAGCGTTTGCCTTTATTTTTATCTTAAGACGGTCAGATAACGCTATGTATTTTCAATATAAGGCTATCCTATCTTTGTTAAGGAAGTCTTAGGCAACAAATATGCTGAGACCTATGTCCAGCCACTCACTATTAGGAACCCTCATGGCTAAAACGATTATTGCTACCGACCACGCTCCCGCCGCCATTGGCCCTTATGTACAAGCCACTCGCGTAGGTGACATGCTGTATACCTCTGGCCAAATTCCTTTGGATCCGGTGACCATGACCGTAGTCGACGGCGGTATTGAAGCACAAACCAAACAAGTTATGGATAATCTGCTGGCTGTGTTGGCCGCTGCTGGCGCTGACGCTTCTCATGTAGTGAAAACCACTTGCTTTTTAGCTGACCTAGAAGACTTTGTGGCGTTTAATGAAGTATATGCTAGCTACTTTACCTTAGGTGCCCCATCACGCTCTTGTGTAGAAGCGGCTCGTCTACCTAAAGACGTGTTAGTAGAAGTAGAAGCGATTGCTTACCTTGCCTAATGAGAAAGGAGGCTAGCATGAGCTCAAAAGCATTACGTTTTGCGCTGGTGATCACAGGACCTGTCTATGGCACTCAGTCGGCGGCGGATGCTTATCGTTTTGCGTGTGCCTTAGTTGAGCAAGGACATATTCTTAATCAGGTATTTTTTTATCAGGCGGGAGTGCACAACGCTAATCCGTTAGTGCAGCCGGCCAGTGATGAATTTAACTTACATCAAGCGTGGGTGGCGCTGGCGAAAGAGCAAAACGTTGCTCTTGATGTGTGTGTCGCAGCAGCTTTGCGCCGTGGGGTGTGTGATGAAAGCAGTGCACAACAGGCGGGGTTAGTGCACTGGAACCTAACTGCGCCGTTTAGGTTAAGTGGCTTAGGCAGCTTAGCTAAAGCGGCGATAACTGCCGATCGTGTAGTGCAGTTTTAATGAATCTTAATAAAGGAGCCGTGGCTGATGAATAAAGTCGCCTTTGTTTTTCGTAATGCGGCTCATGGCTGTGCTGCCGGGCGAGAAGGACTAGATGCCGCCCTTGCTACTTCGGCGTTAGATGAAGAGATAGGGATATTTTTTATCGGCGATGGGGTGTATCAATTATTGGCTGAACAGGCACCTGCAGCTATTTTACAGCGTCATTATGCACCCACCTTTGGGTTGTTTGAACTCTATGATGTAGAGCATGTCTATATTTGCAGTCAGGCGCTAGCCGAACGCGGGTTATCAGCCGCCTCCTTAGTTATCACCCCGCACATTTTAGCGCAGGATGCATTACAAGCTCGCTTAGCCCAATACTCAGTCCGCTTAAGTTTTTAAAATGAGTTTATTTATGCTGCACACCGTTAAACACTCTCCTTTTAGCCGTAACGACTTAGCGCAAGTGCTCACTTATATGCAGCCCAATGATCGTTTACTGCTCTGGCAAGATGCGGTGATTGCTAGCACCGTGCCCACTTGGCAAACTCAATTACAGCCCTTAGCCGAGCAAGGGCGTTTATATGTAATGCAAGAAGATTTACAAGCGCGAGGGCTCACTTTGGCGATAGGAGAATTAATATCGATGGCTGACTGGGTCACATTAGTGGCAGAATGGGGCAGTCCTCAGGCGTGGTAAAGAGTTTATATGAAGAAAACTGCGTTAATCGACAAAAAACGCAGCAATAACTGTATAAATCTTGACTCACAGCCCTAGCAGGCATAGAATTTTGCGTCCCCATTTTTTGGGGGCACATTTTCACAACCGTAGAACGATATATTTTCAGGAGCTGTTAATGACTACAATTAACCAGCTGGTCCGCAAACCACGCAAAAAAGTCGTTGCCTTAGGCAGCGTCCCTGCGTTGGAGGCGTGCCCGCAAAAACGCGGTGTATGTACTCGCGTATATACCACCACCCCTAAGAAGCCGAACTCCGCCTTACGTAAAGTTTGTCGTGTTCGTCTAACCAATGGCTATGAGGTGAACTCATACATTGGTGGTGAAGGCCACAACCTGCAAGAGCACTCCGTAGTGCTGATCCGCGGTGGTCGTGTTAAAGACTTACCCGGTGTGCGTTATCACACCGTGCGTGGTGCATTAGATACCTCAGGCGTTTCTGCACGTCGTCAGGGTCGCTCTAAGTACGGCGCGAAGAAACCTAAGGCTTAATAGTTCTCTGTTAAGTAAGGCCAAACATTTTATTTTTAACACTGTTGTGTTTTGGGTTACCCCTGAAGTTACGGAGAATTTGCAATGCCAAGACGTCGCGTAATCGGTCAGCGTAGAATCCTGCCAGATCCTAAGTTTGGATCTGATCTGCTGGCAAAATTTGTAAACATTCTGATGATTGATGGTAAAAAATCAACCGCAGAAAAAATAGTTTACACTGCTCTAGAAGCTGCTGCTGCAAAAAGTAGCAAAGATCATCTGGTGCTGTTTGAAGAAGCATTAGATAATATTCGTCCTACGGTTGAAGTTAAATCGCGCCGTGTAGGTGGTTCTACCTACCAGGTGCCAGTAGAAGTGCGCCCTGTGCGTCGTAATGCCCTAGCCATGCGCTGGTTGGTAGACTCGGCACGTAAGCGTGGTGAAAAATCTATGGCCCAGCGTCTAGCTGGCGAGCTGCTAGATGCTTCTGAAAACAAAGGTTCTGCGGTGAAAAAACGTGAAGACGTACACCGTATGGCCGAGGCAAACAAAGCGTTTGCACACTATCGCTGGTAATCAGTTGGGTGCAGCATGTCTGCACCCTATGATTGCTTACTAAGGACACTTGACCTTAGAAAGAGGAATTTATTGTGGCTCGTACTACCCCTATTGAGCGCTATCGTAACATTGGTATCAGTGCTCACATCGACGCCGGTAAGACCACTACTACCGAGCGCGTACTTTTTTATACTGGTGTAAACCATAAGCTGGGTGAAACCCACGAAGGTTCTGCCACCATGGACTGGATGGCGCAAGAGCAAGAGCGTGGTATTACTATCACCTCGGCTGCGACCACCTGTTTCTGGGATGGCATGGAGCACCAGTATCCACAGCATCGCATCAACATCATCGACACCCCAGGTCACGTTGACTTCACTATCGAAGTTGAACGTTCTATGCGTGTACTTGACGGTGCAGTAATGGTGTACTGTGCAGTTGGTGGCGTTCAGCCCCAGTCAGAAACTGTATGGCGTCAAGCTAACAAGTATAAAGTGCCTCGCATTGCGTTCGTTAACAAAATGGACCGCACCGGCGCTAACTTTTTACGTGTAGTTGAGCAGATTGGTACTCGCCTAAAAGGTGTACCGGTTCCTGTACAGCTACCGATCGGTTCTGAAGAAAACTTCAAGGGCGTGATCGACCTAGTTAAGATGAAAGCCATCGACTGGGACGAAGATAACAACGGTACTACCTTTGTTTATCACGACATTCCTGAGGAGATGCAAGAGCTGGCAGAAGAATGGCGCCAGAACTTGGTTGAATCAGCGGCAGAAGCCAATGAAGAGCTGATGGATAAGTACTTGGAAGGCGAAGAGCTGACCGAGGCCGAGATTAAAGCTGCATTGCGCCAGCGCGTACTTAACAGCGAAATTATGCTGGTATGCTGTGGTTCAGCCTTTAAAAACAAAGGCGTACAAGCGATGCTGGACGTAGTCATCGACTACATGCCTTCACCTGTAGAAGTTCACGACATCGTGGGTACTACTATTGATGGTGAGCCAGATACGCGTCCTGCTGACGATAAAGCGCCGTTCTCTGCACTGGCCTTTAAAGTTGCGACCGACCCCTTTGTTGGTAACTTGACCTTCTTCCGCGTTTACTCAGGTATCGTTAACTCAGGCGACACCGTAGTAAACCCGATCAAGAACAAGCGCGAGCGTTTTGGCCGTATCGTACAGATGCATGCCAACAAGCGTGAAGAAATTAAATCCGTATACGCCGGTGATATCGCCGCCGCTATCGGTTTGAAAGATGTTACCACCGGTGACACTTTGTGTGCTCAAGATGCGCCTATTATTTTAGAGCGTATGGAGTTCCCAGAGCCAGTTATCTCGGTAGCAGTAGAGCCAAAGACTAAAGCAGACCAAGAAAAAATGGGTATTGCTTTAGGTCGTTTGGCGCAAGAAGATCCGTCGTTCCGTGTTCACACTGACGAAGAAACGGGTCAAACCATTATTGCCGGTATGGGTGAATTACACCTAGACATTCTTGTTGACCGTATGAAACGTGAGTTTAACGTTGAAGCTAACGTAGGTAAGCCAATGGTTGCTTATCGCGAAAGCATCAACGGTACTGTTGAACAAGAAGGCAAGTTCGTTCGCCAGTCTGGTGGTCGTGGTCAGTTCGGTCACGTGTGGATCAAAATTGAACCACAAGAGCCAGGCGCGGGCTATGTGTTCGAGAACGCCATTGTCGGTGGTGTTATCCCTAAAGAATTCTGCCCAGCGGTCGACAAAGGCATTCAAGAACAGATGAAGCAGGGTGTCTTAGCAGGCTACCCCATCGAAGATATTAAGATCACTTTATACGATGGTTCTTATCACGATGTTGACTCTTCTGAAATGGCGTTTAAAATCGCCGGTTCTATGGCGTTTAAAGCGGGCTTCATGAAGTGTAACCCCGTGCTGCTCGAACCTATTATGCAGGTTGAAATTGAGACGCCAGAAGAGTATATGGGTGATGTGATCGGTGACGTTAACCGTCGTCGTGGTATTATCGAAGGCATGGAAGATGGCCCATCAGGCAAAGTAGTTAGCGCTACAGTGCCGCTGTCTGAAATGTTCGGCTACGCAACCGACCTACGCTCACAGTCGCAAGGTCGTGCTTCTTACTCCATGGAGTTTGCTAAGTACGCCGAAGTACCTGCTAGCATGGCCGAAGCGCTGATTGCTGCTCGTCAAGGTTAACAATCTTTGTTTTAACTCCCCACCTGCACACTAAATCGCAGGTGGGAACAAACTAGGAAGGACTAGTCCGTGTCTAAAGAAAAATTCGAACGTAATAAACCGCACGTAAACGTAGGTACTATCGGCCACGTTGACCACGGTAAAACCACTCTGACCGCTGCTATTACTACTGTATTAGCAAAGAAAATGGGCGGTAGCGCTCGCGGTTACGCTCAAATCGATAACGCTCCTGAAGAAAAAGCACGTGGTATCACCATCGCCGCTTCTCACGTTGAGTACGATACCGAAGCACGTCACTACGCACACGTTGACTGCCCAGGACACGCTGACTACGTGAAAAACATGATCACTGGTGCTGCTCAGATGGACGGCGCTATCTTGGTTGTTGCTTCTACTGATGGTCCTATGCCACAGACTCGTGAGCACATCCTGCTAGCTCGTCAGGTTGGTGTTCCTTACATCGTTGTATTCATGAACAAATGTGACATGGTTGACGATGAAGAACTATTAGAACTGGTTGAGATGGAAATCCGTGAGTTGTTGTCTGAGTACGACTTCCCAGGTGATGACACTCCAGTTATCCAAGGTTCTGCTCTGAAAGCATTGGAAGGCGAAGCTGAGTGGGAAGAGAAGATTCTTGAGCTGGCTGATGCCCTAGACTCTTACATCCCAGATCCAGAGCGTGCCGTTGACGGTGCTTTCTTGCTGCCAATCGAAGACGTTTTCTCAATCCAGGGCCGTGGTACTGTTGTTACCGGTCGTGTTGAGCGTGGTATCGTTAAAGTTGGTGAAGAAATCGAAATCGTTGGTTTAAAAGACACGGTTAAGAGCACCTGTACTGGTGTTGAAATGTTCCGTAAGCTGCTAGACGAAGGTCGTGCTGGTGAGAACGTAGGTGTTCTGCTACGTGGTACTAAGCGTGAAGACGTTGAGCGTGGCCAGGTTCTTGCTAAGCCAGGTTCTATCAAGCCGCACACTACTTTTGAATCAGAAGTATATGTTCTGTCTAAAGAAGAAGGTGGTCGTCACACCCCATTCTTTAAAGGCTACCGCCCACAGTTCTACTTCCGTACTACTGACGTGACCGGTACTATCGAACTGCCAGAAGGCGTTGAGATGGTAATGCCTGGCGATAACATCCACATGGTTGTTACCCTGATTGCTCCTATCGCGATGGAAGACGGTCTACGTTTTGCTATCCGTGAAGGTGGTCGTACTGTTGGTGCTGGTGTTGTTGCAAAAATTGTTGCTTAATAACACTTACGTACTATAAAAAAGGAGGCTTAGGCCTCCTTTTTTTATGCCTAAATTTTATATACTGCGTTTTATAGTATTTATTTGAGGTGTTTGAGGTGCAATATGGAGATTAAACCGGTCACGACGGGTTTTTCTGTAGCAGAGCAGCTAACAGAGGACGATCTAGTCACGCTGAAAGAGGCGGGCTACCGCACTGTTATTTGTAATCGACCCGATGGTGAGGCAGAAGGGCAGCCCACTGCACATCGCTTAGCAGCCCGAGCACAAGAGTTAGGCTTAGCTTGGTATTGGATCCCTGTGGCCCCAGGAAACTTTACCGAAGAAGCTCAAGCCAGCTTTAACGAGGTGCTTTGGGAGGCCGCGGAGCCGGTGCTAGCGTTCTGCCGTACAGGAACCCGTTCCATCACCCTATGGGCGCTATCACAAGCTGAGCAGGTGCCCGCTCAGCAGCTGATCGACCAAGCGGCGGCAGCGGGCTACGACCTCGTTAAATGTGCTCCCCAGTTTAAACAGCCTGAATGAGAAAGCTAAACTTGTGACTAAGGTCGTTTTTTAATCGAAAGTTGACTTGCATTGATAACTAATATCATTTAGATTTACCTCATCACAGGGGAGGAAATCTAATGTATGTATGTTTATGTAAGGGGATAACAGATAGCCAGTTACGCGATGCGGTCGCCGAAGGGAGCACGACGTTTAAAGAAGTGAAGCAACAGCTCGGTGTAGGTGCTCAGTGTGGTAAGTGCATTCCGCTGGCGTTAGCAATATTAGCAGAAGAAACCGCTAAAACCGCATTATATTATGAAGTGGCCTAAACGAACTACATTAATACTCGGTACTTCCCTGTAAAAAGCTCCGTTAAGGAGCTTTTTTATGTCCAATATTTATTGATGCCGATCGAGCTGGCGATAAGCGTATTTGGGGCGCGTGTTAAGGATCAGGTTCTTTTGCTCTTCTGTCATGTTAGCTGGATTAAGCCCCAGGACTTTAAAGGTAAGTAAGGGGCGGGCGGCAATTGCCACCATCAGCGGTTTAATTGTATTGCGTCCAGCTTCACCGGGCTCCCCATAGGCATAAGTTAAAATGCCTTGTTCTAGCAAGTTTTTGACGGCAGGCTCGGTGACTGGCAACTTTATGACGCTTTTACGCTGCAATACAAACTCCCGTAACACCGCCTTTTCATTCGCATCTAAATACTCTAGTAGCTCTTGTAACAACTTGCGATTCATCAATCGTTGTTTGCGATAAAAAAGATACTGAACCAACATAATGGCGCCATGGGATAAAAAGTAGGCCGCCGAAGCTACCATGCCCAGAATAAATAGCAGTCGATAATCTTGTAGCCATAGGCCAAAAGCGCCCGAGAAAAGCCGATCCGGTAAGGCGCTGATTAAGCAACAACTGAGTAAGAGCCAACTCATAAACCGATTGAACGGCGATATTTGTCGTAAATTCAGCATGTCTTCCCTCATGAAATGAAATGACCCACATTATCAAGCTTGTTAATAATGTAGTCACGCTTTTGCTTAAGCAAGTTTAGTGCCAAGTGGCTAGTTCACCTCGCTACTGGGTCGGCTTAAGTGTAATAATTGCTAATTGTCTCACTCTTTTTTGCTCAGTCTGGTTCATAAATAACTTACTTAATTACGATAAGTATACAAAAGTGCTTAACATTGTAAGTTTAATGTGTTTTATTAGTATCCAAATTATCTCTATTGTTATAATCGACAGGGAGTCTAGGTAAATGAGCACTATCACACTTGAACAGGCATTGATCATGACACAAGGAGCCTTGCAATACGCGCAGGAAGTGTCAGCTGCCCCGCTAACCATTGCGGTGCTGGATAATGCTGGTCGTTTGGTTTCGCTACAGCGTCAAGACGGCTCGGCTTTATTACGGCCAGATATTGCGATTGGTAAGGCGTGGGGTGCGATAGCGCTAGGTCGTAGCTCTCGTGGTTTAGCACAAGTAGCAGAAGCTCGTCCCGGCTTTATGTCAGCAGTCAACGTCATGGCCGATGGTAATATTATTCCTGCCGCCGGTGGTGTATTGGTGCGAGATGCAGATCAGAAAATATTAGGCGCCATTGGCATTAGTGGCGACAGTCCCGACGTAGATGAAGATTGTGCGGTGGCGGGTATCAAGCTGACAAATTTAATCGCCGACTGCACCTAAGCTTTTAGCAGTGGGGTTAAAAAAAGTTATTGAGTAAGTGGTTTTGGTCGAGGGGTAACATAACGTTACTCATTTTTTAGCGCTCATGTAAATGAGCGCTTTTTTTTTACGATTTTTTTTATTCTCGGGTATGGTTTATCTATTAAATGCCTTTAATTTTGAGAACCATACCCTGTTATGTCCCAGATCAGAGCTAAAAATGAAGCCATTATCATTCGCGCTGCCAGTCGTGTTTTTGCCGAGTACGGTTATGCGGCGACCAAAACTGCCACTATCGCCGAGCTAGCGGGTTTGCCTAAACCCAATATTTATTATTATTTTGGTAGTAAAGCTAAGTTATATCGCGCGGTATTAGAGAGTATTACCGAACCCTTGCTAGCGGCTTCAGAGCCTTTTTTAGCCCACCAAGATCCCGTACAAGCGCTCACCGCTTACATTAAAGCCAAGCTCGCCATTTCTCAAGATTATCCCTTTGCTTCTAAAGTGTTTGCTAGTGAGATTATGCACGGCGCCCCGCATTTACCCGCCGACATTATTGAACGATTACAAGGGCAAACTCGCACCTTAACTCAGCGCTTAAATGACTGGATGGCCCAGCAACTGATGTTAGAAGTGGATGCTAATCATCTGCTATTCGCTATTTGGGCGTCTACACAGACCTATGCGGATTTTAATTGGCAGATAAGGATGGCACTGGATAAAAAAGAGTTAGATGAACAAGACTTTGAGCAAGCGGCGCAACTGATCACCCAGTTAGTGCTGGGGGGCTGCCAAGTACAATCTTTGCCTAACGCCAACTGCGAGATTAAGTAGCCGCTATGAGTGAAGAGAATAAGGGTCTTTATTAACTTTTCATTTAAGTTATCAAATTGTAAAAATAATTATTGACTACATGGTCAGTTTTTACTTTAATTACACGTGAAGATATTATTCCCTAATCAGTTTATGGCGCAGTAGTCGCTGAAGGAGGTCAACCTTGATTAAGTTTTTACTTAACCAAGAGCTACGCGAGGAGCACACGCTGTCACCGAACACGACAGTGCTGCAATACCTACGCGAGCGAGTAGGAAAAACCGGCACTAAGGAAGGGTGCGGCTCGGGTGACTGTGGTGCCTGTACAGTGGTATTAGGCGAACGCCATGGCGATAAGTTGCATTATCGCTCGGTTAACTCTTGTTTGACCTTCGTTTCTACCTTGCATGGTAAACAGCTGATTACGGTTGAAGATCTACAGGCTAAAGATGGCAGCCTGCATCCGGTACAACAAGCTATGGTGGACTTTCACGGCTCTCAATGTGGCTTTTGTACGCCCGGCTTTGTGATGTCGATGTTTGCCCTAAGTAAAAATACGCCGACCGCCGACAAACCGGCTATCTATGAAGCGCTAGCTGGTAATTTGTGCCGCTGTACCGGTTATCGACCGATTATTGATGCGGCATACGCTATTTCTGAGCAAGCGCCTTTAGTAGATGACTTCTCTCGTTACGAAACCGAGGTATTAGAAAAGCTATCGAGCATCGATACTGAGTCTTTGGTTACGCTGCAAGGGGAGGGTAAGGTTTGCTATTCGCCGACCTCCAGTGATGAGCTGGCGGCGTTATTAGTCAAACACCCCGATGCCAAATTATTAGCCGGCGGTACCGATCTGGCGTTGGAAGTCACTCAGTTTTACCGTGAGCTGCCCACTATGATTTATGTGGGCGGTATAGGCGATCTAAAAACCCTCACCGAAGACGATGAGCAATTAGTGATTGGTGCTGCGCGCAGTTTACATGAGTGTTATGAAGCGCTTAGTCGGGTATTCCCTGACTTAGGTGAGCTATTAGATCGCTTTGCCTCTTTGCAGATCCGCAACCAAGGTACCCTTGGTGGCAATATTGGCAATGCCTCGCCGATTGGGGATGCGCCACCGGTGCTAATGGCATTAAATGCCCGTCTAGTATTACGCCAAGGTGAGCAAAGACGAGAGCTCGCTATTGAAGAATACTTTTTAGACTATAAAAAAACCGCGTTGCAAAGTGGCGAGTTTATCGAGCAAATTATTGTGCCTAAGCCCACTGCTAATCAGCACTTTAAAGTTTATAAACTTTCAAAGCGCCTCGATGATGATATTTCTGCGGTGTGTGGTGCCTTTAATCTCACCATTGAAGACGGGGTAGTGCGCGAAGCGCGGATTGCCTTTGGTGGGATGGCTGCCGTGCCTAAGCGTGCCAGCGGCGCCGAGCAGGCCTTAATAGGCCAGCTCTGGAATAAAGCCACCGTTAATACCGCTATGCAGGCATTGACTGGTGATTTTGAACCGCTAACTGACTTTAGGGCCAGTAAGGAATATCGCAGTAAAATCGCGACCAATCTTTTGTACAAATATTTTATCGAGCAACAAAGTTTGCCACTGGAAACGAGGGTGACCTCCTATGTCTAATCAAGTGTCTCATACCTTATCTGTCAAAGAGATGATGGAGTACGTTAAGCAAAACCTGCAAACCGGTGTGGGTAAAAGCGTGCCCCACGATAGCGCCGCCTTACAAGTCGCCGGCTCGGCACAATACATAGACGATCGGCTCGAGTTTCCAAATCAGCTGCACCTGTATGCTCGCATGTCGGATCGCGCTCATGCCCGTATTACTAAGCTAGACGTTAGCCCTTGTTATGAAATAGAAGGGGTGGCGCTGGTGATCACCGCCCAAGATGTACCGGGTGAGTTAGATATTGGTCCTATTTTACCTGGCGATCCGCTGCTCGCGGACGGAGTCGTGGAGTATGTTGGGCAAGCTATTTTTGCCGTGGCCGCTAAAGATTTAGTCACCGCTCGCAAGGCGGCGATGGCGGCCATTGTCGAATACGAAGACTTGCCTGCAGTATTAACCGTGGAAGAGGCGTTGGCCAAACAGCATTTTGTTACCGACAGCCATACCCAGCGCCGTGGCGATTCTGCCGCCGGGCTCAGTAAAGCACCCCATGTTATTGAAGGCAGTCTGCATATTGGTGGCCAAGAGCATTTTTATTTAGAAACGCAAATTAGCTCGGTAGTCCCCACCGACGATGGCGGCATGATGGTCTTTACTTCCAGTCAGCACCCCACCGAAATTCAAAAACTGGTGGCCAGTGTGTTAGGTGTGCCGATGCATAAAGTGGTGACTGACATGCGTCGCATGGGCGGCGGCTTTGGGGGTAAAGAAACCCAGGCTGCAGCACCCGCCTGTTTAGCGGCGGTGGTAGCCAAATTAACAGGGCGCCCCACTAAGATGCGACTGCCCCGGCGTGAAGATATGATGATGACGGGTAAGCGCCATCCGTTTTTTAACCAATATAAAATTGGCTTTGATGATACGGGTCGTATTCAAGCTTCTGAAATCATCGTTTCCGGTAATTGTGGTTACTCACCGGATCTGTCGTCGTCTATTGTCGATCGTGCTATGTTTCACTCCGATAATGCCTATTACTTAGGAGACGCCACTGTGATCGGCCATCGCTGTAAAACCAATACGGCGTCTAATACCGCCTATCGTGGCTTTGGTGGGCCGCAAGGCATGATGACCATCGAGCATGTGATGGACGAAATAGCCTCGGTATTAGGCAAGGATCCGTTAGAGATCCGTAAAGTTAACTTTTACGGGAAAGACGAGCGCAATGTTACCCACTATCATCAGCCGGTAGAGCACAATATTATTGCCGAAATGGTAGAGGAGCTAGAAGCCTCTAGTGAGTATGCAAAGCGTCGGGCTGAACTACGTGAATTTAACGCTAACAGTCCGTTATTAAAGAAAGGTATTGCCATTACTCCAGTGAAGTTTGGTATTTCTTTTACTGCCAGCTTTTTAAACCAAGGGGGCGCCTTAGTACATATTTATACCGATGGTAGTATTCAGCTGAACCACGGTGGTACTGAAATGGGCCAGGGGCTGAATATTAAAGTGGCACAAATTGTCGCCGAAGAATTTCAGGTGGATATTGACCGCATTCAGATCACCGCCACTAATACTGGGAAAGTGCCTAATACTTCCCCTACGGCGGCGTCTAGCGGTACCGATCTTAACGGTAAAGCCGCACAAAACGCGGCGAAAACTATTAAACAACGATTAATTGACTGGGCGGCAGGCCATTTTCACGTCACGCCAGAAGAAGTTGTTTTTAAAAATAACTATGTACAAGTTCGCCAGCAAATTTTTAGTTTTGCTGACTTTGTCCAACAAGCCTATTTTCACCAAATTTCCCTGTCGAGCACCGGCTTTTACCGAACTCCAAAGATTTTCTACGATCATGCCACCGGCTCTGGCAGTCCTTTTTACTACTTTGCCTACGGCGCCGCCTGCTCAGAAGTATTGATCGACACCTTAACCGGCGAGTACAAAATACTACGCGCCGATATTTTGCACGATGTAGGTGCCTCTCTAAACCCAGCGATCGATATTGGCCAAGTAGAAGGGGCTTTTGTACAAGGCGCAGGTTGGCTAACTACTGAGGAGCTGGTGTGGAACGACGAAGGGCGACTAATGACTACCGGACCGGCGGGTTATAAAGTGCCAGCGATTTCTGATATGCCCATCGACTTTCGTACCAAATTAGTTGAAAACCGTAAAAACCCTGAAGACACAGTGTTTCACTCCAAAGCCGTGGGTGAGCCGCCCTTTATGTTAGGGATTTCGGTGTGGTGTGCGCTAAAAGACGCTATTGCCAGTGTGACAGATTATAAAAAGTATCCGCACATCGATGCCCCCGCTACCCCCGAGCGGGTGTTATGGGCAGTCGAGCAAATGCAGGCATGGCATGCCGAGCACGAGGCTACGACTAAGGAGTAAAGTTATGTTTAAAGATAACTGGATCCAAGTACTAGCTGATTTGGAGCGCCAAGGTGAGCCCTGTGTGTTAATTACGGTGATAGAGCACCGTGGCTCCACTCCCAGAGACAGTGGCACTAAAATGCTGGTCACAGAACAGGCTTGTTATGCCACTATCGGTGGCGGTCATTTAGAATATAAAGCCATGCAGATGGCGCGCGATATGTTGCGTGCCGGTGAACAACAGCTGAAAGTAGAGCGCTTTAATTTAGGCGCCAACCTCGGCCAGTGTTGCGGTGGTATGGCCAGTATTATGCTGGAGCCCATCATAAAACCTCGGCATCATCTGGTGTTATTTGGCGCCGGCCACGTAGCCAAAGCTTTAGTGCATATCGTAGCTACCTTGCCGTTTCGCATTACTTGGATTGACGAACGAGCCGAGGAGTTTCCGCAAAACCTGCCGTCGGGCGTGACTAAAGTGGTCAGCGACGATCCAGTGGGTGAAATTTCTGGTCAGCCAGCCGGCAGCTTTTATTTAGTGATGACCCATAATCACCAACTGGACTTAGATTTGTGCGCCGGCATTTTAAAGCGCCAAGATGCCCGCTACTTTGGTGTCATTGGCTCTAATACTAAGCGTAAGCGCTTTGATTACCGCTTAGGCGAACGCGGCTTTGATGCGGCGGCCTTAGCCACCATGCAGTGTCCTATTGGCTTATCGGCAGTGGCCGGTAAGCACCCCGCAGAAATTGCTGTCTCGGTGGCCGGAGCGCTTATTCAGCAGTATCAGCAGCCACTAGCCAAGAGCACGCCCGACCAAACAGCTAACGTAGTGAGTCATAGCGCCTGCTAAGTATTTTGTGAAGCTATATCTTTGGAGAGTTATTTTTATGAGCCAAGCAAGCGCCTATCGTGCTGCCATTGTGCATAGTTTGGGAGATCCTACGCAGTTAGGATTAGAAGCCAGCTATCAGTACTTTCCTGATGGGGTGTTAGTCGTCGAAGATGGCCACATTAGCGATCTGGGTCCCGCAGAGGAGGTACTGGCGCGTTGGCCCGCTAATCTTGAGGTGGTGCAGTATCAGCATAAGTTAATTACTGCAGGCTTTATCGATACCCATATTCATTACCCACAAACCGAGATGATCGCCTCTTATGGTGAGCAGCTATTAGATTGGCTTAATAACTATACTTTTCCAGAAGAGGCTAAGTTTGCTGATCCCGAACATGCCCAGCGGGTGGCGAGCTTTTTTCTTGATGAGCTATTAGCCAATGGCACTACCACTGCTTTGGTGTTTGGCTCGGTACATAAAGCGTCCATTGATGCTTTTTTTAGGGAGTCGGAGCGACGTAATACTCGCATGATTGCCGGTAAAGTGATGATGGATCGCCATGCGCCCGACAACTTGCTTGATACTGCCGGCACCAGCTATGAAGATAGCAAAGCACTCATTGAGCGCTGGCATAATCAGGGGCGTCAGTTATATGCGGTGACTCCCCGCTTTGCGCCCACCAGTACTCCCGAACAGCTAGCCATGGCGGGGCGTTTGTTAGCAGAATATCCTGATGTCTATTTGCAAACTCACTTGTCAGAAAACAGACAAGAAATTGAGTGGGTAAAGTCGTTATTTCCACAGCGCAGCGGTTATTTAGATGTATATGATCATTTTGGCCTGCTAGGGAAGCGCTCGGTATTTGCTCATGCCATTCATCTTGAGCAAAGCGAATGGCAACGTCTGGGGAGCACCGATTCAGTACTGTCGTCTTGCCCCACCTCAAACCTATTTTTAGGCTCCGGCTTATTTGACTTGAACGAAGCCGAGCTGCAACAAGTTCGAGTTGGCTTGGGTACCGATGTGGGTGCAGGCACTAGCTTTTCGATGCTAAAAACCATTGCTGAAGCTTACAAGGTGCAACAATTGCAGCAACATAAACTGCACCCGCTTAAAGCGCTGTACTTGGCCACGTTAGGGGGCGCGCAAGCGCTGAGCTTAGAAGGTAAAATAGGTAACTTAGCCATCGGTAAAGAAGCTGACTTTGTAGTATTAGATTTGCACGGCACGCCGTTAATACAAAAACGCATCGAAAATGCACACAATCTTTTTGAGCAGTTGTTTGTGTTAATGATCCTCGGCGACGATCGAGTAGTAGCAGAGACCTATGTCTACGGAGCCCGTCAACATCAGCGTTCGTCTTAGCGAAGCAAGCTGAAATGCACTTCAAAATAATAAACGCCCGGCAAGGGCGTTTTTTGTGCTCAGTCACAAACTAACAAATTGGCGCTGTTGTATTGCTGAAAACCCAGTAAGATTGTATACGAGATTACAAAAAATTAACTAACAGGCAAATATTAGCTCTTGCTAATTACTTGTAGTTTGCCCTAATTGGATACCCTATTTATGAGTTCACTAAGTCAACTGGAGCCAAGACCTGTCAAGTCGAGCTCAAATACCCAAGACGATGTGGTTTATGAACACATTTTTGATGCCATTTTAGAACAAAGGTTAGCCCCCGGTACCAAGCTCAGTGAAGAAGCACTTGGCGAAATTTTTGGTGTTAGCCGTACCATTATTCGCCGTGCTTTATTACGTTTATCCCACGAGCAGGTAGTGAGTATTCGACCGAACCGCGGAGCGGTAGTGGCAGCGCCCAGTGTCGAAGAAGCTCGACAAATATTTGCCGCTCGTCGCGTCGTCGAACTGGCGGTGATTGAGCTGGCGGTTAAAAATACTACCCCCGAAAATCTCGCCCGTATTCGTGCGTTAGTAAAAGCCGAGCAAGATGCCTTTGCTCGCGGCGATCGCGGTACTGGTATTCGTTTATCGGGAGAGTTCCACTTAGAGCTGGCGCACATGGCACAAAATACGCCGCTATTGAACTTTCAACGCAGTGTGGTCTCTCAGACTTCGCTCATTATTGCCCAGTATGAAGTAGGGCATCAGTCGCACTGTTCATTTAACGAGCACGAAGCCTTGCTGGAAGCAATTGAGTCTGGCGATCCCGACCGCGCCGTTGCCATGATGGCACAGCACTTAGCGCATATTGAAAATAAACTAAACTTAGACAACGAAGCAGCTTCTACCGATTTGCACGTGGTGTTTTCGGGCGTCGTTAAAAAAAGCCGCTAGTGGTTTGTTAGCTACTGGTAACGAAAGCGGGGTCCTAAGCCCCGCTTCTTGTTTAGGATTAACTGTAGTACTTACTCAGTAGGCTGGGGCACTACTAAAATAGGAATGCGCGAGTCGCGCAGCACCTCTTTTGCCACACTGCCTAATAATGCCTGTAACCAGCCTTTTTCATGGGCACCCATTACTATCATGTCGCATTCTAAGGCCTCAGCGCGCTCGAGTATGGTTTGCGCAGGCGACCCTTCTCGTACTTCGCATCCCACTATCTTGTCTTGCAATGCCAGCTCATTAGGCTCGAGATCTGACCAAAAAAATTCAAGTCTATCTTGTAGTTGTTGCTCGGCATGAGCTAACCGTTGTTGTAAAAACTCTCGGCTACCGCTGTGGTTTAAAATGTAGGACTGTAGAGTTAATCGCTCGTCGCTGGCGAGCTCCTCAACTACTTTAAGAATATGGATGTCGGCGTCAGTTTGTTTAGCAAGATAAACGGCATAACGAAACGCGTACACGGCATTTTTGGATAAGTCGGTACAATATAAAATTTTATTAACGTTCGGTAACATAGGCGCCTTCCTTAGTTAAAGATAGCTTACTGTGAGAGGGTGGGGCTATATGGCACTCTTTGAATATTTTAGCTGTACAAGTTTTACAAATATCGGGATCAAGGCGGTCATAAATACGATGAATAGCCTGACCTTTATTACTAAAAATATGATCTTTTCCTAATTTATCTAATAACGCATTACGCAGTAACGCCCGCAGTACTCCTTCTTTAACATTGCACAAAAATAAATCGCCCCCTTGCTCGCGGCGGCGCTCAGCTTCTTGAATTAACATTTGTGCGCCCACCATATCGACAAAGTTCATCCCGTTGCCGACGATCAGCACATTAGGCTCTAGCACATTTTGTAAATATTCCTGGACGTGGTTGACCGCACCAAAAAATAATGAACCTTCAATACGAATAATGCGCAACTGTGGACAATAAGGTAAGCGGCGGCGTTCAGCATTTACAAAGCGCGGATGCTTTGCTTCAGTATCAGGTAAAATGGTGACAATACGGGGGTGAGAAGTGCGCTTTAAATAAAACACTAACGATAAAATCACGCCCGCATAAATAGCAAACTCCAATGCCACCAATAAGGTAGCAATAAAGGTCACAAGCAGCACTGCGGCTTCTGACTTAGTCGAGGTCATAATTAACTTAATATGGTGAAAATCGATTAGGTTCCACGCCACTAATAATAATAGCCCCGCCATGGCGGGCATCGGTAGCCAAGCGGTGATCCCAGAAAATAGCTGCAAAATAATTAATAAGAACACTGAGGCGAAAATCGCCGCCATGGGCGTGCGGGCGCCGGATGTATAGTTGACACCGGTGCGCGTAAAGGAGCCCGATGAAGCATAACAAGAGAAAAAAGCCCCCACTACGTTGGATAACCCTTGGCCAATAAATTCTTGATTATCATCGAGGCGCTGATGGGAGCGAGTCGCGATGGCTCGCGCAATAGAAGATGCTTCTACTAGCCCTAATAGGCTGATAGCTAACGCCCCTGATGACAGCGCACTAATACTACTAAAACTCAAATCAGGCATGCTTAATGGCGGTAAGCTGGCAGGGATAGCACCGACCATAGCAATGTGCTCTTGCTGGGGATCTAACAACGCGGCTAAGCCACTGGCTATCGCTAACCCCATTAGCATATTAGGCCAACGTGGTAGCAGCTTCTTGATAATAATGCAGCTCACTAAGGTGATTACGCCAACCGCTAAGCTATAGAGGCTAGTTTGTGGTAAGTGATTGAGCACCTGCCAGCCATTATCGAGAAAAGTACCTTTTGTTTGCAGCGATAAGCCCAGCAAACTTTGGAGTTGACTCACTACAATCAGCACCGCCGCCCCTGCCGTAAAGCCAATCACTACTGAATGAGACACAAAATTAACTAAGACACCCAGCCGAGCGCCTGCTAACACTAACTGAAATATTCCCTTCATTAAGGTGAGCGTAAGCGCCAGAGCAATAAATTCATTAGTACCGGGTGGGGCCAGTGAACTCACCGAAGCAAATACCACCATCGACATAGCGGCGGTAGGGCCTGAAATTAAATGCCAAGAAGAGCCAAATAAAGCCGCGATAATGGCCGGTACAATAGCGGCATATAAGCCATACACGGGAGGCAAGTCGGCAATTAAGGCGTAAGCTACCCCTTGAGGAAGCACAATAATGGCATTAGTTAACCCAGCCTGCGCATCGGCTTTAAGAGTGCTGCCATTCACCAGTGGGGTCCACTGTAAGAATGGCAGCAGGCGAGTCCATTTCTTAGGGGCGCTCTGGGCTTGATGAGCCATTACTACTCTCCCTGTGGGTATTGTTGAATGAATTAAGTGGTTAACATAATAATAACTTATTGATATTTGATTATATCATTGAAAACGTCTGACTAAGATGCAAGTACAATCCTTCTTGTCGCGCTTAACCATAAAAAAACCACTGCCAAGCAGTGGTTTCAATAGCACTAGTGTTGTAATTGCGGACCTTGGGTTACATATAAATAAACTTCGCAATAAAGATAATGCTTAACACATACACCCCAATCGATACTTGGCGAGCTTGTCCAGTAGCAAGTTTTAACACCGCATAACTAACAAAGCCCATGGCAATGCCGTTGGCAATGGAAAAAGTCAGCGGCATCATTAGTGCGGTAATCGCTGCTGGTGCCATTTCGGTATAATCGTCCCAATTAATTTTCGACAAGCTGCTCATCATGGCAAAGGCGACAAAAATTAAGGCGCCGGCGGTGGCATAAGGTGGCACCATGCCCGCTAACGGCGCCAAAAACATCGACAGTAAAAATAGCACTGCAATCGTGACCGCCGTTAAGCCGGTACGACCACCGGCGGCAACGCCTGCCGCGCTTTCTACATAACTGGTCACTGGTGGACAACCAATAAAGGTACCAATCACTGAAGATGCACTGTCGGCCTTTAACGACTTACCTAAGCCTTCAATAGAGCCATCGGGGTTACGTAAGTTGGCTCGTTCAGCCACCCCCATGAGGGTGCCTGCGGTATCAAACATATTGACGAATAAAAAGGCGAGGATCACGGTGATCATGCCCACATCGAGTGCACCCATAATGTCAAGTTTCATAAAGGTGGGTGCAATGCTGGGTGGCATGGCAAAAATACCGTTATATTCAACATAACCTAAAGCGAGGCCGAGTAAAGAAGTGCCAATCACCCCCACCAGCACGGCTCCAAAAAATTTCCGATAAGACAAAATCGCAATAATTAAAAAGCATAATGCCGCTAACACCGCACTAGGCTGAGTAAAGTCGCCCAGTGTCACTAAGGTGGCGGGGCTTTCGACCACGATACCGGCGCTTTTTAAGCCCACTAAGCCTAAAAACAAACCTACTCCGGCGGTCATGGCGTAGCGTAACGATTCCGGAATGGCATCCAGTACCCACTCACGGATTTTCCAAAAGCTCATGGCAGTAAAAATAATGCCTGACCAAAACACCGCGCCTAGCGCGATTTCCCAGCTATAGCCCATTTCGCCGACCACGGTAAACGCGAAAAAAGCGTTCAAGCCCATGCCGGGCGCAAGCCCTACCGGCCAGTTAGCATAGAGGCCCATCAGTAGGGTGGCCACGGCGGCGCCGATACAGGTGGCGACAAACACCGCACCTGCATCCATGCCCGAGCTGGACATAATATTGGGGTTTACAAAAATAATGTAGGCCATGGTAATAAAGGTGGTGAGACCTGCCGTTAATTCGGTTTTAACCGACGTACCATGGGCGCTAAGTTTAAATAGTTTTTCTAACAGACCGCTAGCAGCAGGGTGGGGAGCCGTAGTTTCATTTTGACGGACTTGCTGGTTGGCATTATCCATAACAGGACATCCTCGTGTAATGTGGTAGTAAACTGTCAATGCCGAGCTAAGCTCGGCATTGACAGGCACTGCCGCTTACCGATTAGCTGCCGCGATAGGTCGAGTAGCTATAAGGTGAGATCAGCAGTGGTACGTGATAGTGCTCTTGTCCTTCAGCCAAACCAAAACGAATGACTACGTCATCCAAGAAGGCGGGCTCAAGCAGTTCAACGCCTTGTTTTCTTAAGTAAGGTCCTGTGTGAAATACCAGTTGGTATTTACCGGCCACATAGTCTTTACCTTCCAGTACCGGCGCGTCAGTGCGGCCATCACTGTTGGTGTACACAGTATTGATTAAGGTAGTCTTTTCACCTTCTTCAACGCGATACAGTTCGATTTTGATGTCTGAACCTGGCTGGCCTTTAGAAGCATCTAGAATATGTGTAGTTAACTTTCCCATTATTTCGTTACCTTGCGCGTAGTACGCGTCTCCATAATATCAAGGCACTGTCGGCAACCGAGAGAACTCATACTCACCGACAGAACTAATTTTACATCAAGATAATATTTTATGTCTACATTTAGTTAACATAAAATTGACCCTTGAGTCACAAATTACGAATTACTTCGCTAGTTTGCTATCTTGAGCTTAGGATTGTCTTTGCTTTAGCGCATCAAAGCAAGATAAGCGCTTTGATTTGATACAAAGTGAAAACCTGTTATTTACATATAATGCTTTTATTGTATACAATCCACCAGTATCACTCTTAAGCCAGCCCCCAGTTCTGTGTTTTGGCTGGTACCTTAACCTGTGCCTCAAGGAGTTTTTGATGAGCCAACACAACGACTATCCCCGCGACCTCGTCGGGTATGGCGCTAACCCGCCTCACCCTAAATGGCCTAATAAGGCGCGCATTGCGATTAACTTTGTACTTAATTACGAAGAAGGCGGCGAGCGCAACGTTTTGCATGGTGATGGTGAGTCAGAAGCTTTTCTGTCAGAAATGCCTACTGCCGTCGCTTGGCCTGATACCCGCCACATGAGCATGGAATCTATTTACGAATACGGTAGCCGTGCCGGCGTATGGCGTTTGCTGCGTTTATTTAAGCGCTATGATATTCCACTAACAGTATTTGCCGTGGCTACCGCAATTGAGCGTTACCCTGAAATTGCGCAAGCCTTTAAAGATGAAGGTCACGAAATTTGTTCCCACGCTTATAAATGGATCACCTATCAGTTTATGAGCGAAGAAGAAGAACGCGAGCACTACCATAAAGCGATGGAAATTTTTGAGCGGGTGTGTGGTGAGCGCCCTAAAGGCTGGTATACCGGTCGTGATAGCCCCAACACTCGTAAAATCGTCATGGAAGACGAAGGTATTTTATATGACTCCGACTCTTACGGTGACGACCTCCCATACTGGGTGGATAATAATGGTAAAGGCCACTTGGTGATCCCCTATGTGATGGACACCAACGACATGCGTTTTGGCCTCAATGGCTATAACAACGGTGAAGAATTCTTTCAGTATTTAAAAGACGCGTTCGACGTCTTGTACGAAGAAGGTGCAGAAGCACCTAAGATGCTGTCTATTGGCATGCATTGTCGAATTTTGGGTCGTCCCGGTCGTATGGCAGGGCTAGAGCGTTTTATTAAATATGCGCGTAGTCATGACAAGGTATGGTTTACTCGCCGTATCGACATTGCCAACCACTGGTACGAAAACCACCCTTATCAAGGAAAAAAATAATTATGAGCCAGTTTACTACTTGTACTCCTAGCACCATGAGCCGCGATGAGTTCGTGACCACGTTTGCCGATATTTACGAGCATTCCCCGTGGGTGGCCGAGCAAACCTTTGATCAAGGTATTAGTGCTGAAGATGACACTATTGCCCATTTGCATAGCCGCATGGCCGCAGTAATGAGCAACGCTGATAAACAAGCTCAGCTCGACTTGATCAATGCTCACCCAGACTTAGCAGGTAAAGCGGCCTTAGAAGGTACCCTTACTGAAGCGTCTACCAATGAGCAAGCCGGTGCCGGTATCGATCAGTGTACGCCAGAAGAGTTTGAGCGTTTTACCGCCCTAAATAATGCCTATAAAGAGAAATTTAAATTTCCCTTTATTATGGCGGTCAAAGGCTCTAACCGTCATCAGATCTTGGCGGCCTTTGAAGAACGCATTCATAACGATTACGACACTGAGTTTGAGCGTGCCGTGAACGAAATAAATAAAATAGCCGAGTTCCGTTTAAGCGCTATGTAATAACCATCGTGGGGTAGTTATTACCCCGCGTTTATATTTTTGTGGAGATTATAATGATCAAGACTCTGACGATAGAGCCGCTGACCAAAGAAGCGTTTGCTCCCTTTGGCGATGTGATTGAATCAGAAGGCCGTGAGCACTTCATGATTAATAGCGGTTCTACGCAGCGCTATCACCACTTAGGTGATGTGCAGTTAGACGAGCAAGGCAAAGGTATATTTAGTATCTTCCGTGCGACTAAGCTGGAATACCCACTGCCGATTAAAATGCTAGAGCGCCACCCTTTTGGTTCTCAGTCATTTATTCCGTTAAGCGGTAATGGCTTTTTATTGGTAGTAGCCCCTGTGGGTGATGGTAGCGAAAACATCGATCCTGCTACCGTACGTGCGTTTCGTGCCGAAGCAGGTCAGGGCGTAAACTACCACACTGGCGTATGGCACCACCCGATTATGGCGCTGCGTGACAATGATGAATTCTTAGTAGTAGACCGTTTAGGTCCAGGTAATAACTGTGATGAGTTCTTCTTTGATGATTCTATTCAGTTGACCGTAGAATTGGACTAAATAGTGAGATTCCTCTTGCCGAGGTTTGGCAAGAGGAAGTTAAGTCAGCCGTTATTACCCTGCTGTAGCCTTTTATTTTTTATCCTCGTCCTCATCTTCTATTTCTAATCCCCCTTGCTCGGCTTCAATAATGCGCTCGGGATCTTGGTTGTTAAATTCCCGCATAAAGATATCCCACACCGCAAGAAACAGTGCCGCTACCAAGGGGCCAATCACAAAGCCATTAATGCCCATTAGGCTAATGCCACCTAAGGTAGAAAATAATACTAGGTAGTCAGGCAGCTTGGTCTCACGACCCACTAACAGAGGCCGCAATACGTTATCTGCTAACCCAATCACAATGGCGCCAAAGGCAATTAAAATAGTGGCCGAAAGCGCCTCACCGGTGGCATACAGATAAATGGCCACAGGTAACCACACTAAGCTGGCGCCTACCGCCGGTAGCAGAGATAAAAACGCCATTACCACGCCCCACAATAAAGGGCCAGGGATCGACAGTGCCCAAAAAATGAAGCCGCCTAATGAGCCTTGTACTATAGCGACCACTATGTTGCCTTTTACCGTCGCTCGCACCACTTCCGCAAACTTAGTAAACAGCTTACGCTCGCGCTCATCGCCTAAGGGCAGTGCTTTAATGATAAGCTCGGTGATCTGTTTACCATCACGCAAGAGAAAGAAAGTGAGATAAATCATCATCGCAGCACTTATTACAAAGCTAAACGTAATTTGCCCCGCACCTAATACCTTTTCTGCCATAAATTTACTGCCCGACATGGCACTTTCAGAAATGGTCTCCCGAATTTTTGAAAAGTCGATACCAAAGCGATCCAGTATTTCAGGAATGAAAGGAAAGGCATTGCGGATCTGCTCTAACCACTGAGAAGGATTAATTTCCCCTTTATCAAGGCGCTGGTAGAGCGAGAGCCCTTCTTGAATAAAAGAAGCGCTAATCATCATGATTGGTAATATCACAATCACCAAACACAGTAGTAGCGTCAGCAAGGCCACTCGATTGGGCTTGTTTCCTATTTTACGGATGATGCCTTTTTGCATCGGATTAAAAATAATAGCGATGGCACAAGCCCAAAAAATAGCCCCCCAAAAAGGCCGCATGAGCATAATAAACAGTAAGCTCACCACCAGTAATAAAAAAATAAAAGAAGGTTGTTCTAAGCGTTTGCGCATAATGGTGGCTTCCTGATAAGAGATTAGCCTCATGTTAGGTAACTGCACTACATTAGGCCACTGATTTGACTAAGAAATAAAAACGCCTGTCTGTAAACAGGCAGGCGTTACCGCTAACAATAATAGCTCAGTCACTTAAGTGCGGTATCGGCCGACGAGCTGTTGCAAGTGTTTGGCGAGTGCGCCCACCTGCTGACTAATGCCGCTGGCAGCTTGAGAGCCGGCATTGGTTTGCTCGGCCACTACGGCAATTTGATGCACACTGGTATTAATGCTTTCTGAAACCTGCGTCTGTTCTTCTGCTGCACTAGCGATTTGTTCATTCATTAAGTTAATAGTATTAACCGCTTCGTTTACGCCTTGTAGGGCACTATCGATACGGTGAGCCTCTGTGACGGTATGGCTACTACGGTCACGAATATTTTCAATGGCTTGCACCGCATTTTGTGCTCCGGTTTGTAAGCGCTCAATCATGCCGTTAATTTCTTCAGTGCTACTTTGGGTACGCCCAGCAAGGGTGCGCACTTCATCGGCAACTACCGCAAAGCCACGTCCTTGCTCTCCGGCGCGTGCGGCTTCAATAGCGGCGTTTAATGCCAGGAGATTAGTTTGTTCAGCAATACCTCGGATAACATCTAACACCGAGCCAATTTGTTCGGACTCTAACCCTAAGCGCTGAATGATTTCTACCCCGTTCATCACCTGATGCTCTAGGCCATCAATCACTTCAATCGCGCCTTGTAGCAATTGTTGTGCGCCGTTGACTTGTGACTCTGCTTGCTCAGCCGCTTCTGCCGCTCGAGCAGCACTCAGGGCGACTTCATGAGCCGTGGCCGACATTTGATTCATGGCAGTAGCTAGCTGATCACTTTCATGGTGCTGGCGGCTAATGCCCGAGTCGGTCTCGCCCATGAGTTTTTGTAACTGCTCACTGGCAGTTTGTAGGGTATCCGCAGAATCTCGCGTATTTTTGACGAGGGTAGTAATTTGCTCGGCAAACTGATTAAAGGATCCTGCTAAAGCACCCAGCTCGTGACCTTGGCTAGCATCTAAGCGCTGGCTTAAATCTCCTTCACCCTGAGCGATATTTTCCATGGTGATCACCGCTTGGCGAATAGGGTTATGAATGCTGCGCACTAACACTAATGCTAAGGCGGCAATTAATACAAACAGCAAGGTCGCCGAGAGTCCTGAATTAATTAGACCTTGATTCACGGCGGTGGCGAGCTCTTGTTCTAATTTAGCAACGTTGGCTTGTAAGTCATCAATATAAAAGCCAGTACCTAATAACCAATCACTGCCGCCGATGGGCAGTATCATCGCCAGTTTAGGATCATCTTGTTTAGAGTCGGGCTTTGGCCAGCTATATTCTAGATAACCTCCGCCTTGCTGACTGAGGGCAATATATTCTTGTACTAAATGACGACCTGATGGGCTGGTGGAGTTTAAATAAATTTTTCCTTCGCGGGCGGGATTATCGCCACTCATGATCTGAGTGCCTTTTTGGTCATAGACAAAAAAGTAGCCGGTTCCCTCATCAAAGCGCAGTTGGCGTAATTGATCTTTAGCGGCCTCCCACTTGCCCTGCTTTATTAGTGGTGCCACGCCACTGATTGCCAATTCCATATAGTTAGCAAGCTGAGTTTTACGCGCCTCAAAAAGGGAGTCATGTAAGGTGTCACTGCTGAGCTGATTTAAGCGCACCGATTGTTGAACATTAATCCAGGTGCTTACCGCGGCTAATAACAATAAAGGCAAAAGCGCCAGCAAGAGTATTTTTTGTTTTATAGAAAACCGGTTCATCCCTGATCTCGCTTTGTGAGGTTTTGTTGTCAATCTTTTAGCACTTTGTGTTCCATTTGTCACCAGTTATCCCTAATAAATGTAGGTATATTGTTAACAAGAAAACATAATCGGCTTTTTAAAGCAGTGTCAGGTGCGCGGTTTAGCAGTGGCTGTTATCATAGCTGGCCACGTCTAATTTGTTTGTTGAGCCTAATGCCATCTATAAATCAAGAAGTTACCGGTACCCTCATAAAAATGCCTGCCCAGCATGCGAGCACCATTCAGTATCAATTAGCCGTGGGCGAGCACCGTATTGAGCTCAACCCCTTCTTAGGTCAGACGCTCACCTTGAGTCACACCGGTAATATTTTTTGTACCGCCTGCGGCCGCAAAACGAAAAAGAGCTATGCCCAGGGGCACTGCTTTCCTTGTATGCGCAAGTTAGCTAGCTGCGATATGTGTGTAATGAAGCCAGAGACCTGTCATTATTTTGAAGGGACTTGCCGAGAGCCTGAGTGGGGCGATAGTCACTGCATGGTGCCCCATTATGTTTACTTAGCGAATACTTCAGGCATTAAAGTAGGCATCACTCGTCATACGCAACTGCCCACCCGTTGGATTGATCAAGGCGCCACCCAAGGCTTACCTATCTTAAAAGTCGCCACCCGTCAGATCTCCGGGTTAGTCGAAGTCGCTCTAGCCAAAAAAATAGCTGATAAAACGAACTGGCGCACTATGCTCAGAGGCGACGAAGCACCTCTCGATTTAACGGCCGCTGCCGCGCAACTATTACCGGAAATTCAAAGTACGATTGACGAATTGCAGCTCACTTATGGCGCCGATGCCATTAGGGTGCTTGAGCAACCTATCGTTGACTTGTCCTTTCCGGTACTCGAGTATCCACAGAAGATTGTGAGTCATAACTTTGATAAAAACCCTCACGTTTCCGGTACCTTACTGGGCATTAAAGGCCAGTAT
>JAAYRH010000050.1 GCA_012518835.1 Aeromonadales bacterium
GAGAGTTTCCCAGCGCTCGAATAAGGTGTTGTAGATATAATTCCACATCACGGCCACGGTTGAAATAATAATCGCCACAGGCAAGGAGTCATCGGCGGTGCCGTCGCTTAACACCATTAAGATAAAAGTAGAAAGGATAATGGCCAACACTTCAAAGAGGGCAACATACAGCACACGACGCTTGACTGGGTTTAAGGTAAACAAGGGTTTCTCCTGAGCCATACACGGCTCTTAGTTAGCACTAGAGCCGGCCCGTCCCGGAGTTTTATTTGTATTATTAACAGTCAGATAAGGTTATCTCATGCCAGCCACGGTTTCCGCTGGCACAATATTGTAGCTGACCGCTATTTTTCTAGCAAAGTAAGTACTAGTTCAGCTTATCTAGCACAGCGTTTGCCGCAGCAACTACTGGACTTATTAGTGGAATACTAAACTGTGGCTGCAAACGTTGCGCCGCGGCCGATAAAGGCCCCCCACCAATAATTACCGCTGCAACACCATCGGCTATTGCTAAATGAATAGCGCCAGTTAACGCCTTGTCGAGTTGCTGGTGATTGGCGAGCAAGTGGTGGGCATCACCCTGCGTCAGCCAAGTGCCACCGTATTGCTGAGCAATGCCTAGTTGATGGGCTTTAGTACTAAACGAGGCTAATAAGTCAGCATCAGGAGTAATAGTCACAATGCCAAAACGCCGCCCGTTGTGGGCTGCTGTCATAAAGGCCGACTCACCAATGCCCACCACCGGCACCGAGACTTGAGCACGCAACATGGCTAAGCCGGGATCGCCAAAGGCCGCCACCATCATCGCTGAAACTGGCTCAGTGTGAGTTTGGGCCTGTAAGCCTAAGCTCACTGTGCCCGCTGCCGCCTGCGCTATCTCGGCTGGAGTAGTGAGCAGTAAGGGCGCGTACTGATTAGTCTTGCCAAGCACCGCAATATGGCTGGCGCCATGATCAGCAAAATACTGCTGCACCTCGGCCACCATCGCCGCGGTGACGGCAGTATTACCATTGGGATTAATCAACAGCAGCGTTTTAATGGTGAACTCCTCAAGATGCGCGTTAAAAGACTGAGGTAGAAACAGCGCCAGACGCGCAGCACCAAACGCCTAGCTAAAATCTAAAGAGCCACTAACAAGAGCTATTTTGCAACGGAATCCACGAAACCCACGGAAAAAGGATTAACATATTTAATGGTAAGAGCTCGCCTCGTTAAGGAGCTATGTTTAGCCCTTCCCCTTTAAAGCTCTTATTCTGGGTTTGTCAGATCTGATCACTATTGTTCTGTGCTTATCGTAGACAGAGAGCCGTGACTCTCTGTAACAAAGAAGCGTTGCAGATCTGTCTTTTAGTCAGTAAGACCTAAACTGAGCTCCTGACGTGCGTCAGGATGACGGCTAAAACAAGGCGATACGTTTAACGCCGTACGCCATACGTTAAAACAGACACTGGTTTAGCTATTTCGTACCGCGGTTGACGTAAGGCATATAGCCGTCAGTTCGAGATCCTGACCTGCGTCAGGATAACGGCATAAAAACAAACCACACTCTTTCTTTAGCTGAGCGTTATCGTTGTTCTTAGCTTTATCATTGTTTGCTCTGGATTGCGTGGCGAAAGTTTTTTAAGCTCACTTTTAAGCTGATCGCTTAGCGCTGACAGCTTGCCGCTATTGTTAGTCTTTCATTTGCTCATTACTGCCTTTGCCATGTTTGGCTTGATACTGCTCAAAGACTGCGGTTTTTTCATCCAGTGGCACATGCACCACTTCTACGCCCTGCTCACCAAAATTACGCTGCATGCGCTCATAAAGATATTCGGTAGACCAGCCGTAGCTTTCACCTACATCATCATCGGCACAATAAACGACTTTCTCAACACCGGCTTGGATCATGGCCGCCATACACATAGCGCAAGGCTTGCCACTGGCATACATAGTAGAGCCCGTAAATGAAGTGGTTTTGTGCTGTTTACCGGCATTACGTAGTGCCTGAATTTCAGCATGGGCGGTACAGTCGTGATCGATGTAGCTTTCGTTTACGCCTTCGGCCAGCACAGTACCAAACTTGGTAACGAGGATGGCGCCAAACGGCTGGCCACCACGAGCCACGTTATCTTCTGCCAGCTGAATAGTCGCCTTTATATAATTTTGATCAGTCATTGTCTTATTCTCCCTATACCACGACCTACCTTGCCTAATATTTAAGCAAGCGGTCGATTAATAACGACGTTGTTAGGCTAGTAATCTCAGCGCCAGCAACAAAATGATTACAAAAACTAAAAAAGACTATCACATCGAGAAAAGGTCAACAATAACAACGGCTTTTGCATACTAAATAGTACTTAGTAAAGGGCAAAAAACAACATTCTTGAGTAATAATAAACGTGGTAAATAAAGAAGGCGTTCAAACTTCTACGCTTAGCGCCACGCCGGGGTCATCGTCTGCTTCTTGATAGCGCTGTCGAATCACTTGTAGACGACGGCTCATGCTGGGGTTGGCGCCAATTAAACATAAGGCGCCTTGGCGCTCCCCTAGCCAAGCGGCTAATGCTTCTTGGCGCCGGCTGCGCTCACGATCTTTATGGCGCTGGCGAATAGCAGGGTAAGGCTGAACCGATAAGATGGCAGGAATAACGGGCCGGCGTGCCTTATCTGCCGCCGCTGCTTCAGTGGTAGGTGACGCCGCATTAGGTGCGATAGTAGGTAAAATCACGGGTATTGCCATCTGTCTGACCTCCCTGTTAAGTCTCTTCAGTATGGCTGGTTTTTACTAATTTTGCAGTCCATGAGCAGCACCTACCCTGCTCACCCATTAACTTAAGTCACTTAGAAATGCCATCACTTGCTCAGCAGTGCTTTGTGGATGCGATATAAAAGCCGCATGGGAGGCTTTAGGTTCAATGTAGTGCTGGCTTTGCGGTAATAATTTATCTACTAGCGGAATGACTTTATTCGGCACTAAACCATCTAGTCGACCATATAAGCGCAAAATGGGCATGGTTAGCTGAGCCACATCACAGCGTAAGTCACTGCTTTCTAATAGGCGTAGCCCCGCTAACAAGCCTTCTGCGGTGGGGCGCGGTTTATTGGCAAGCTGCGCACTTAAGGTGCGAATATCATGGCGCGCGGTGGGGCTGCCCATGGCTTGTAGCGCTAAAAATCGCTGAATAAGCGCTTGATGATCGGTACTTAATTGCTGCTGAAACTGCTTTAATACCTCGGGTTTAATACCCGGCCAATCGGGTTTAGCCACAAAGCACGGCGAGCTGGCAAGGGTAATTAACTGGCTTACGCGACTGGGTTGCAACAAGGCCGCTTGGCTGGCAATAAGCCCACCGAGCGACCAACCCAACCACGCAGCACGAGAGGGAGTAACTGCTAAAATAGCTTCCGCCCATTGGCTTAGCTCGCCACTGGTGGCCAGCGGTGCACTATCGCCAAAGCCGGGTAAATCAATTAAATGTACCCGAAAACGGCTTTCTAGTTGGCCGGCAAAGCCTTGCCACACGGCGCTGTTCATACCCCAGCCATGGAGCAATACCACGTCTGGACCTTGCCCGCGTTGTTCTACATATATACTCACGTAATACTCTCAATCTCTTGGCGGTGGCATATGATAAAACGGCTTAGGACTCACTTACAAACTAGCGGCCTGTGGTGGGGACAGTGCTTGTTGTGTCGTCATGACTGCCAACACCAACCGTTAATTTGTCAGCAATGCTTAGCCGAGCTACCAACGCTCGCCTACCCTTGCCCGCGGTGTGCCTTCCCGCTCGCCATAGAGGATACCCACTGTGGCCAATGTCAGCAGCAGCTACCACCTTGGCAGCGCATGCAAGTGATTGCTGATTATATTGCGCCCTTTCCGCGACTAATTTATGACTTAAAGTATCATCAAAAGTCGTTACATGGCCGCTTGTTAGGTCAATTGTTAGCACAACGGCTAACGCCGCCTTATCCAGACGTGTTATTACCAGTGCCGCTACATTGGTGGCGACAGTTTCGGCGCGGCTATAACCAAGCTTTTGAAATAGCGAAAGGCATTCAAGATATATTGCCGATCCCCATTGATCATAAAAGCTTACGTCGCGCTCGTTACACCGCTTCGCAAACGCACCTTAGCAAGCGACAACGCCAGCAAAATTTACAACAGGCCTTTATTAGCAAACCGCTAGCTTATAAGCACGTCGCACTAGTGGATGATGTCATCACCACTGGCAGCACCATGGCAGAATTAACCCAGCTCTTGCACCATCAAGGTGTGAGTCAAGTAGAAGTGTGGGCTGCTTGCCGCACACTTGTGCACTAACGACTATTCAAGGGACGGTAACAGGAGTATGATTATAGTTGAGTTGTTTAGTCAGGTTTACGAGGTTAGCGATGATTACCATTTCCGAAACCGCCCAAGAACATTTCTGCAAACTGTTATCGCAACAGCCGGAAGGCACCAATATTCGGGTGTTTGTGGTTAATCCGGGCACCCCTAACGCCGAATGCGGTGTTTCTTATTGTCCGCCTGATGCCGTAGATCATGATGATATGCATCTACCGTTTAATGGCTTTGAAGCGGTCGTAGACAAACAAAGCGTGTCTTTTTTAGAAGACGCTGAAATTGACTTTGTTACCGATAAAATGGGCTCACAGCTTACGCTGAAAGCGCCCAACGCTAAAATGGCCCAAGTGCCAGACGATGCGCCATTAGCGGATCGGATTGAATATGTACTGCAATCGCAGATTAACCCAGGACTGGCCAGCCATGGCGGCCATGTGGTGTTAACTGAAATTACGCCAGAAGGCATTGCCGTGCTGCAGTTTGGCGGCGGCTGTAATGGCTGCTCTATGATTGATGTCACGCTAAAAGACGGTATTGAAGCCCAGTTGCTTGAGCAGTTTGCGGGCCAAATTACTGGCGTGAGAGATGCTACCGATCACGAGCGCGGCGAGCACTCTTACTATTAAGCCAACGCCTAGCGCTAGCAAGCAAAAGGGAACCAAGCGGTTCCCTTTTTTATTTAGTCAAACATAATACTGTGTCGAATACGCTTGGCTCAAGCATCCTACAAAACGCAGTTTAGGCCCGAGGGTTAGCTACTCTGCGCGGCGATCGCGGCTTAGTAAGGTGATAGCGGCTTCTTTGGCATCTTTGCCTTTATACAGCACCTGATAAACCTGCTCGCAAATGGGCATCTCGATGCCATGACGGCTAGCTAGCTGCTGTACTTCGGCAGCATTACGATAGCCCTCAACCACTTGGCCAATCTCGGCCATGGCACTGTTAACGTCTTTACCCTGCCCTAGCGCTAACCCAAACCGGCGGTTACGAGATTGGTTATCGGTACAGGTTAGTACCAAGTCACCTAAGCCGGCCATACCCATAAAGGTTTCTTGCTGTGCACCGAGCGCGACGCCTAAACGCTGTAGCTCAACTAGGCCGCGGGTAATTAAGGCGGTGCGTGCATTGGCACCAAACCCAAGGCCGTCAGCCAAACCCGCGCCAATAGCTATTACGTTTTTGACCGCGCCACCTAACTGCATACCCACCATGTCGTCGTTTAAATACACACGAAATGAGCGCGCGTTATGCATGATATCGGCTAAGTCTTGACCAAACTCTACGTCGGTAGCTGCCAGTGAGATAGCCGTTGGTAAGCCCATGGCCAGCTCTTTGGCAAACGTTGGGCCCGATAATACGGCGAGTGCTCGCTTATCGCCCACAATGTGCTGAGCGACGGTTTGCAGTAAATCACCGGTATTGGGATCGAGCCCTTTAGTAGCCCAAGCAATGCGACTGTCGGGGCGCAAAAATGGCTGTACTTGCTTAAGTACATCAGCAAACACATGGCTGGGCACCACAATCAGCAAGTTACGGCTGGCTTGTACCGCGCATTTTAAGTCGGCTTCCAACTGCAAGCTGTCGGGAAACACTGCATCAGGCAAAAACACTTTATTGCAGCGATCGGCCGCCAGCGTTGCTATTTGCTCTGGTCGATGCCCCCACAATAAGGTGTGATGGCCATTGCGCGCGATGGCAATGGCTAACGCCGTGCCGTAAGAGCCGGCACCCAATACCGAGATGGCGGCGTCTTTACTCATATTAGGCATCAGCTTGTGGTTGCTGTTGATTACGCTCAACATGCGCAGCAAACAAGGCGTCAAAGTTAACCGGCGCTAAGTTCAGCTGTGGGAAAGAACCACGGCCTACTAGGCTAGATACGGTTTCACGCGCATACGGGAATAAAATACTAGGACAGAACGCGCCTAGGCAATGGGCAAGCTGGGGCTCGGTCATGTTGCCAATGGTGAAAATACCGGCTTGCTGAATTTCGCACAGGTAAGCGGTTTCATTTTCGCCCAACTGACAGGTTACCGTCAGTGTTAACACCACCTCAAAAATATTGTCGCCAAGACGCGTGCTTTTGGTGTCGAGATCTAACTTTACTTCTGGCTTCCATTCTTTTTGAAAAACGACAGGGGTTGCCGGTGCTTCAAAAGAAACGTCTTTCAAATAAACGCGCTGGATCTGAAATTCAACTTGGGGTTGTGCTTCAGTATTGGCGCCATTTACTGCTTCAGTCATGAAGTTATCCTTAAAAATAAAAACGTAATCGCTTAACGTTTGTTAACTGGTAGGTTTTTGGTGCGCCATTCTGTCATGCCACCGCGTAATGCATATACCTGAGTAAAGCCGGCTTTGGTTAACATGCGACCGATACCATTAGTAGTAATACCCGTCTCACAGACGAGTACCAGTGGTTTTTCTCGATATTTTTCAATCAAATTTAGGTTGTTCGCTTTAAGCTGGGCGGCAGGGACATTGAGCGCTTTAGCGATATGGCCACCACGAAACGCCTCTGCTGAGCGCACATCAATAACGACCGCGTCTTGTTTGTTGATTAAATTAACAGCCTGTTGCGGCTCAACGAGCTGAACTTTAGACAGTTTTGCCATTACTGTCATAGCAACAATGGCAATTACTAGGCCCACCCATACCACTACCAGCATAGTATTGTTGGCGGCAAAATCGAGATACTCTTGCATTAGGTTACTTCTTTAGAGTCAAAATACGGAAAAACCCGAGTATACATGGCGCGTCGGCAAATAACAGCCACCGCTTTCAATCCCCTGTCGGTTACTGGCTCTACCCCTTATACTCAAGATTGGTTAGGGCGTTTGGCTGGAGAGTAAATCGCTATTTGTAGTAAGATAAGAAGAACTGTCATTCGCAACTTACACGCTAAAATAATAAACATAGGGTTACACTATGAACTCGACCAAAAAGCCCCTCGTACTCATCATTATGGATGGCTGGGGCTATAGTGAAAACACCGAAAACAACGCAGTTTACACAGCTCACACTCCCGTCTTAGACGACTTAATGCAAAAGTTTCCTACTATGCTGCTGTCTACCTCGGGGCCAGATGTGGGCTTGCCTGTGGGGCAAATGGGTAACTCAGAAGTAGGCCACGTTAATATTGGTGCTGGGCGCATTGTCTATCAAGACTATACACGCATCGAAAAAGCCATAGAAAATGGTGATTTTTTTACCAACCCTATCTTGACCCACACCGTCGACCAAGCGGTTGCTCAACAAAAAGCCGTACACATTATGGGCCTCTTGTCGCCGGGCGGTGTGCACAGCCACGAAGATCATGTGGTGGCTATGATAGAGCTGGCGGTACAACGTGGCGCAGAGCATATTTATTTGCATGCTTTTTTGGATGGTCGCGATGTAGCACCTCGCTCTGCACAAGCTTCATTAGAGCGCTTTGATGCTTTATTTAGCACGTTAGGTAAGGGGCGCATTGCCAGCATTATTGGCCGTTATTACGCTATGGATCGTGATAATCGCTGGGAGCGCATCCAAAGTGCCTACGATTTATTAACTCAAGGGAAAGCGCTACATGGTGCTCCTACCAGCACTGAAGCGCTGGCACAGGCATATGAGCGTGGTGAAAACGATGAGTTTGTGACTGCCACCACCGTAGGCCAGCCGGTGACCATGCAAGATGGCGATGCGCTTATTTTCATAAACTTTAGAGCCGACCGTGCCCGCGAGCTTACTCGCGCCTTTGTTGAAGAAGAGTTTAGCGGCTTTGAGCGCGAACAGCGCCCCGCCCTCAGCAATTTTGTAATGATGACCGAGTATGCAGCTGATATTCCGGCGGTGAGTGCTTATCCGCCCGATGCACTGATTAATACCCTTGGCGAATGGCTGGCCACCCATAATAAAACGCAGCTGCGCATTTCTGAAACAGAAAAGTACGCCCATGTGACCTTCTTCTTTAATGGTGGCCGTGAAGACTGTTTTGTGGGTGAGCAACGAGAAATGATCCCCAGCCCCCAAGTGGCAACTTATGACTTACAGCCAGAGATGAACTCGGTGCTGCTTACCGATAAGCTAGTCGAAGCCATTAAGAGTCAAGCGTTTGATGTCATTATTTGTAACTACCCTAATGGCGATATGGTCGGTCATACTGGGGTCTTTGAAGCGGCTGTTAAAGCCTGCGAGGCCGTAGACACCGCAGTGGGCCGGGTAATTGAAGCGCTACAAGAAGTAGGTGGCGAGGCATTAATTACTGCCGATCACGGTAATGCCGAACAAATGGTCAATCCAGAAACGGGGTTAGTACAAACCGCCCATACTACGCTACCTGTGCCGCTGATTTATGTGGGCCGCGAGGCTACTCCCCTCGCTAAAGGCCGGCTGTCTGATCTCGCGCCAACTATGCTGAATTTACTAGGAATGGAGATCCCTGAGCAAATGACTGGCCACCCCCTCATGGTTCTGAAATAATCATGGGAATATGGGTATAAAAAAATTAATCCTTATCATGTTGGCAAGCGCCGGTTTAATGACCGGTGCTTTTGCGTGGGCGCAAGACAGCAAAGAGCTTAAACACGTTCAAGGGGAAATTGCCAGCCAACGCCAAGATGTAGCGCAACAGAAAAAGCAGCTGAGCCAGCTTGAGCAACAGCTCGCTAGCGATGAAAAAGCGATTTCTGCACTAGCACGGGAGCTAAATCAGACCCAAAGTAAGCTAAAAAGTAATGAAGCCAATTTAGCAAAACTAGATAAAGAGCATAAAGCGCTGACTAAACAGGCTGAAGAACAGCAGGACCTGCTAGCAGAGCAACTTAAAGCGGCTTATCAAAATGGTCGTCACGACTATTTAAAACTCCTATTAAACGGCCAAGACAGCACCGAAATTGACCGTTTATTGCATTATTATGCCCATCTTAATCAGGCTCGCGCCGATGCTTTACAGCAATTGGCCCAGACCCAAAAAAAGCTGGCCAATAACCGCCAGCAAGCCGAACAAAGCCGCAACGAGCTCAAGCAGCTATTGGCGCGACAAGAAAACGATCGTAGCAAGCTTAAAGAACAACAAGCGAAACGCAGCGCCACCGCCAAGCAGCTCAACGCGAGCTTAAGCAAAAGTAATCAACGCCTTAGCAGTTTGCAAAAGTCGGCCGCTAACCTAGAGCGGCAAATTAAAGCCGCTCAAGAAAAAGCCGCTCGCGAGCAGGCAGCTCGAGAAAAAGCCGAACGCGAACGCCTTGCCCGTGAAAAAGCCGAGCAAGCGCGCCTCGCTCGCCAGCACGCCAGCCAATCTTCGTCAACCCCCGCCTCTAGTAATCGACGCACCCCAGTCGTGGCCAAAACCAGTGGTAACTTTGCCGGCCTTGCTAAAGGAACCTTGCCCTGGCCACTACAAGGCAGATTAATCCACCGCTTTGGCGCCGCTCGTACTAGCCAACTTAACTGGAAAGGACTGTTAATTAGTGCTCCGGTGGGCCGAGAGGTGAGTGCGGTAGCGAATGGGCAAGTGGTATATGCTGACTGGCTCAGTGGCTTTGGTATGGTGATGGTGATTGATCACGGCAAAGGCTACATGAGCCTCTATGGACATAACCAATCGTTGCTACGTAATCCGGGTGATACCGTTAAAGCCGGTCAACCGGTGGCGTTAAGTGGCGATACTGGTGGGCAAGACAAGTCGGGACTGTACTTTGAAATTCGTTATCAGGGCACTGCCGTAGATCCCCTGCCATGGCTACGTAAGGGTTAATACATAACGGGCTAGCTGGTAGCGAGCTCTAACTCCGTAATCAGCCATAACGCCTCTTGTTGACTGCTACCGCACACATCCGTCATCGCTTTAAAGCTTTCACATACCGCTGGCCGCTCTGGCTGGCCAAATAAAGCGCAATCCATATTATCTAACAGGTGCACACAAGGCTCTCCGGCCGGCTTACCTAAGGGCATACCCGGCAAGGGGCCACTAATACTGGGTGAGATGCAACAAGCACCGCAGCCGCGTCGACATTCCATGGGTTATCTCACCTGATTAATAAAGCTTAAAGCACAGGCAGCGATACTACCAATGCACTGGTGTGGGCAACTTGCTGAAGCGGTGCCTCAATGATCATGACAGGCCTACTAGTCGAAGATCATAGTAGCGATTTAATTCATCATCTAGTGCAAAAACTGACTAATTTTAGCGCATAACCCGCTGAATTGTCGATGATTAAAACTAGACGAGTAGCGCTAAATCACAGAGTAAGATGGGAGGTTGCAATAGTTTTTAGATCCTCTATATTAAAAATGCAGAAACAAAAAATTAACCTAAACTTAACAACAGTTGAGGTTAAGCCTGCAAGAATACGAAGTAACAAGACGACTGTTTAGGCTTAATCTAAGCACTGACTATTACCTTTAAGGAGCTGGTTATGAACGAAGATATCGCTAAAGGCAATTGGAAGCAGTTCAAAGGAAAAGTCAAAGAGCAGTGGGGAAAGCTCACCGATGACGATATTGATGTCATCGACGGTAAGCGCGACCAACTAGTAGGTAAAGTGCAAGAGCGCTTTGGGATCGCCCAAGATGAAGCCGAAAAACAAGTAAAAGACTGGGAAACCACCCATAAATATAAATGGTAACTCGCTAACTGAAAGGCCTCTTATGAGGCCTTTTATACAATGCCATCATGATTAAATAAGTAGTTAGAACCACCGCACTAAACTTAATGTAGGCCCTACAGGCATTAATAATTAAGGATAATACTATGCGCTCTATTCTACTCTGGTTAGTAGGAGTACCCATTCCTATCATCATTCTTTTAGCTCTATTTTTGCATTAAATTTTTTATGTGCACTACTTCGCTTGCACCTAAATTCAATCAACTACGGAGCTTGTCATGCTAAAAACCCAAACTGTATCAGATACCACTGCCTACCCTCGGCCGTTGGGAGAGTCCCCGCGTTCGGCGGTTTCATGGCCGGCTATTTTCGCCGGCGCCGTTATTGGCGCGGCCTTGACTATCACACTTATCACGGGGGGCGCAGGCTTAGGTTTTTTAGCAGTTTCCCCTTGGCAGTATGATGGCGCTTCAGGTACCAGCATCGCTATTGGCACGGTGGTTTGGCTACTAGTAACACAAATTATTGCCTACGGTATTGCCGGGTATGTTACTGGCCGGCTGCGCACTAAGTGGAGCGATGTAAAAGTAGATGAGATCCACTTTAGAGATACCGCGCATGGCTTTACGGTCTGGGCATTAAGCTCGGTAGTGGGTTTTGTGTTACTTGGCTCAGTGGCGGCCAATATGGTAGCTGAAACCACCAAAGCCGGTGCCAGTGTTGTGGGTGCCGGCGCCGTTGCTGCCGCAGGCACCGCCGCCGCGGCCAGTGATGATGATAGCTTTTCTTTAGATTACTACACCGACAGCTTATTGCGCCCGCAAGAGCCAGGTCGAACCTATAATCAAGGCGACAGTCGCAAAGAAGTAACCACCATTTTAACCCGTAGTGTCATGCAAGGAGAAATCACGGCCGAAGATGAAAACTATCTGGTGCAAGTGATTGCTCAGCGTGCCGATATCAGTGAAATGGAAGCTAGAGCGCGCTTAGAAGAAATAACGGCGCGTGCTAAACAAGCAGCAGAAGAGTTAGAAATGAAAGCTCGAGAAGCAGCCGATGAAGCACGCAAAGCCGCAGCTACTTTTGCACTGTGGGCTTTTGCTTCGCTGTTACTGGGTGCGTTTGTTGCCAGTTATGCTGCCACCATTGGCGGTAGAGCGCGGGACTTATAACACTATCCTTTGTAACCAATAACGACACTCTCAAAAGCTGCTTATGTTAATAAGCAGCTTTTTTAATGGTGCGCTTATAGCACGCCAAACTGGAAAGCGGCGTCCATTTATATTATCTGTCTGTCGCCTCATAGATGGACTTTGATAAACTGTTGTTTTTACTTCATCGGAAATTTTGTCATGCGCCTTACCGTACATCGCTTAACCGCGATACCTGCTCAACAGCAGCACTATGTAGACTTAATAGTTGTAGATCATTCTTTACCGAGTGAAGCTGACTTTTACTTAGCCACTTTTAATGAAAAAGCAGTGGCGCTGGCATGGCGCCAGCAACAGCAATTACAGTTTATTGCCGTGCGAGATATTACTCGCCGCCGTGGTGTTGGCAAGGAGCTAGTGCGCCAAATTAAGCACGATATTGCGCAGAAAAAGCTTACGCCTTTAACTTTTTGTCTTAGTGAAGTCCCTAAAGAGCAGCAACCTGAATTAGCGGCTTTTTTAACCAGCCAAGGCTTTAACCTACAAGAAGGAGTGCTAAGCTGGAAAGTGGACTAAAGGCTTTTTATACCCTTGCCGCACTA
>JAAYRH010000051.1 GCA_012518835.1 Aeromonadales bacterium
ATGGATACCAAATAGTAATTCTGTGCTCATTACTTATTCTCAAACGAGGATTCAATAAAGATAATAAAGGGGAGCAAAGCTCCCCCTCACTCTGCGTGTCTTAGTTACGCTTTTTAGGGTTTTTGGGCTTAGCGTCGGCTTTTTTATCACCGGACTTAGGCGCGTTTTTACCACGCTTTGGCTTAGCACGTTGGCGTGATTTAAGGTTTTTTGCTCCTTTGCCACTTTTACCACCGGCAGGTAACGGCGCTTCCACGGTTTCAAAGTCGATCTTACTGTCATCCAGATTCACGGCCATCACTTTGACTTTGATCTTGTCGCCTAAGCGATAGCGGCGACGAAAGTTCTCCCCGATCAGTAACTGGCGCGCCGGATCAAACTGATAATAATCATTTTGTAGGCTAGAAATATGTACTAAACCATCAATATGAATTTCATCAAGGCGCACAAAAAAACCAAAGCCAGTCACGTTAGCAATAGTGCCCATAAATTCGCTGCCCACATGATCAAGCATATATTCACACTTGAGCCAGTCGGCCACATCACGGGTAGCATCGTCGGCACGGCGCTCGGTGGTAGAGCAGTGTTCGCCCATGGGAGCCACCACATCATATTGATAAGGCACGCCGCCGGTTTTATTCTTTTCTTCACCTCGCAGTTTAGCTAATTGCGCCTTAATGGCGCGGTGCATAATCAAATCCGGATAACGACGAATTGGCGATGTAAAGTGACCATAAGACTTAAGCGCAAGACCAAAGTGACCCATATTATCCGCTTGATAGGTCGCCTGCTTCATCGAGCGCAACAGCATAGTTTGAATCAATCCCGCATCAGGTCGGTCTTTGATCTGCTCAGCAAGCAACGCATAGTCTGCCGGTTCTGGCTCTAAACCACCTTTTAATTCTAGACCTAACTCACCTAAGAAGCTGCGAAAGCCCACCAGCTTTTCTTCGCTGGGCTTTTCATGCACACGAAACAGCGCATGCGCTTCTTGCTTTTCAATAAAGCGAGCAGCAGCAACGTTCGCGGCAATCATGCACTCTTCTATGTACTTATGAGCATCGTTACGCACTACCGGCACAATGCTTTCAATTTTACGCTGGGCGTTAAAGATAAACTGAGTTTCTTCGCTTTCAAACTCCACTGCACCTCGCTGATGGCGGGCTTCCTTCATCGCACGGTACATGGCATCAAGCGCTTCAAGGTGGGGTACTAACGGCGCATAGCGCTCACGTAGCACTTCATCCCCTTCAATAATTGACGCTACCTTGTTGTAGGTTAGACGCGCATGAGAGCTCATCACGGCTTCATAAAACTTAAAGCCCGAGATCTTACCGCTCGCCGATATAGTGAGCTCGGCCACCATACAAAGGCGATCCACTTGCGGATTCAAAGAGCATAAGCCATTGGATAATACTTCTGGCAGCATCGGGATCACTTGCTCAGGGAAGTACACCGAGTTGCCGCGTAAGTAAGCTTCGTTATCAAGCGCGGTATTAGGCCGTACATAATAAGAGACATCGGCAATGGCGACCCACAGGCGCCAGCCTCCTCCACTTTTGGGCTGACAATAAATAGCATCATCAAAGTCTCGCGCATCTTCACCATCGATAGTGACAAGGGGTAAATGGCGTAAGTCTTGACGGCCTTGCTTGGCCTCTTCTGGTACTTCCTCTTTTAACGTCGCCACTTCTTTTTTGACCGCTTCTGGCCAAACATGGGGAATACCGTGAGTACGCAGGGCAATCTCAATTTCCATGCCCGGATCCATGGTCTCACCCAGCACTTCTAGTACTTTACCCACACCCGTCATGCGCTTAGTAGGACGCTGAGTAATGGCAATCACCACCACTTGTCCCATGCGTGCCCCTTGGGTTTCGCCTTGAGGGATCAAAATATCTTGGGCAATCCGGCTATCGTCAGGCACCACGTAGCTCACGCCATTTTCTACAAAATAGCGTCCCACTACTTCTAAGTCGCGAGACTCAAGAATACGTACTACGCGGGCTTCGCGACGGCCACGCGAGTCAAAGCGCATGGGCTGTACTAAAATATGGTCACCATGCATCAGTGCATCCATTTCGCGCTGAGCTAAAAAGAGGTCGTCGCCGCCGTCATCTGGGCGTAAAAAACCAAAGCCTTCACGGTGGCCAATGACTTTACCTTTAATGAGATTTAATTTATCGGGTAAGGCGTAAGATTTATTACGAGTAAATACTAACTGACCGTCACGCTCCATGGCGCGTAAGCGGCGACGCAAAGCTTCGGCTTGCTCTTCTCCTTCTAGAGCTAACTCCGCAAACAGTTCATCGCGTGAAGTAGGCCCTTGTTTGGCCTTGATCACCTCTAGAATAAATTCTCGGCTAGGAATGGGGTTTTCATATTTTTCAGCTTCCCGCTTTAGGAAGGGATCTTGTTGTTCTGACATAAATTAGTCCATTTACGCACTGTCATAAAATTAAAGGGTTCACTTAATTAAGCATCATAAATAAGCAACAAGGCGCCCGGTTAAGCCAGTGCTTGCTTAAACCGGGCGCCTTGTTCATGCAGGAAACTCGCTGGGCATTATAGCGATTTTAGCATCTCTTCTGGCAGCGCCAACGTTTGGTTACTATTAATACCAATATCGTGCTGCACTATCTTGCGGGCTATCGCTTGTGCTTCTTCTAAAGAGTGCATCACATAAGTACCACACTGATACTCATTAAGCTCAGGTATTTGCGATTGATCTTGTACTTTAAGCACATCTTCCATGGCAGCTTTCCACGCTGTGGCCACTTGTTGCTCACTGGGAGTACCAATCAAGCTCATATAAAAGCCGGTACGACAGCCCATTGGCGATAAGTCAATAATCTCTACGCCATCACTATTAAGGTGATCACGCATAAAGCCAGCAAACAAGTGCTCCAGTGTATGAATCCCTTTTTCCGACAAGATTTCTTGGTTGGGTAAGCAAAAACGCAGATCAAACACAGTGATCTTATCGTTATTAGGGGTACTCATGGTTTTAGCGACTCGCACCGCCGGTGCATCCATTCGAGTATGGTCTACGGTAAAGCTATCCAGCAGTGGCATATATTACTCCTTAATTAAGTGGTCACCACAATTGTGACAAAGAAACGGGCAGCGGCCAAGGTAAATCAATATATCAACCGGTGTTAGTCGCCAACTACGCCTCTTATTGATGGTTAAATAGCAAGTTAACACCAGTTACACTGCGTCAGTTACACTGCGTCTTCATTTTGTTCGCCGGTACGAATACGGATCACTTGTCCTACATCGAATACAAAAATCTTACCATCACCAATTTTACCAGTACGCGCCGTGGTTTCGATGGCTTCAATACAAGACTCTACTAAGTCATCTTGTACTACGAGCTCAATTTTTACTTTAGGTAAAAAGTCCACCATATACTCAGCACCCCGATACAGCTCGGTGTGTCCTTTTTGTCGGCCAAACCCTTTTACCTCAGAGACCGTCATGCCAGTAACCCCCCGCTCCGATAAGGCTTCACGCACATCATCTAGCTTAAACGGTTTAATAATGGCTTCTATTTTTTTCACCTGAATTCCTTACCAGTTAGGTTTACCAAATCCGGAGGTAATAGGGTAGCGCCGCCCTTTACCAAAGCTACGGGCACTGACACTGGGTCCTACTGCACCTTGGCGACGTTTATATTCATTGATATCCACCAGTTTAATAATGCGCTGCACATCGGCTTTTGCAAAGCCGGCATCAATGAGTTGTTGGGGTGATTGATCTTGCTCTACATAGGCGGCTAATAAAGGATCTAATACATCATACGGGGGCAAGTTATCTTGGTCGAGTTGATCGGGGGCCAACTCTGCGGACGGTGGTCGGTCAATCACCCGTTGTGGGATCGCATATCCTAGAGAGTTTCGATAGCGAGATAGCGCAAATACCAAAGTTTTAGACACATCTTTTAGTGGGGCAAAGCCGCCCACCATGTCGCCATAAAGAGTGCAATAACCTACCGCCAGCTCACTCTTATTGCCGGTGGTTAATACCAAACGATGGCGCTTATTAGACAAGGCCATGAGAATCATGCCCCGAGCGCGAGCTTGTAGGTTTTCTTCTGTGGTGTCCCAGGGTTGAGGAGTTTCATTAGCAAATAAAGGCGCCAACTGAGCCATAAAGGCATCAAACATCGGCTCAATGGATACTGAATCAAACTCGACTCCTAACAACTCGGCTTGCTCTTTAGCATCATCAACACTGATGGAGGCCGTATAACGAAACGGCATCATTACCGCTTGTACTTTGTCTTTACCTAGCGCATCCACAGCGATAGCTAAGGTGAGTGCTGAGTCGATACCGCCAGATAAACCAAGCACGGCACCACTAAAACCGTTCTTATTAATATAATCTCGCGTGGCCAACACCAACGCTTGGTATAACTGCGCTAATGGCGCTAAGGGAGCAGGTAAGTCCTGTGCCACTGGGGTGTGCTGCTCAAACTTAACCAGCGCCAGCTCACTATCAAACGCCGCTAGTTGTTGAGTAATAACGCCTTTGGCATTAACCACTTGCGAGCAGCCACTAAAAAGCCATTCATCTTGCCCGCCCACTAAATTAAGCATTACTACTGGCAATTGCTGGCTACGGCTAACGGCAGTTAACAAGGCCGCTTGTTGCGTGGTTTGTTCGGGATGAAACGTGCTGGCGCTCAGGTTAAGGAGGATCTCTGCGCCTGCTGCTTTTAATGCTCCTACCCACTGCGAGTTAGCTATGTCTTGGCCAATCGTCAGCCCAAGGCGATAGCCGCTTATCTCCACTATCTCGGTACGCCCTCCCGCTGTAAAGTAACGCGGCTCATCATACAGACCGCCATTAGCTAAGCCCTGCTTAACGTAGCGGGTGACTAACTGACCTTTTTCATACACGCTGGCACTATTGTAAATCTGGCCTTGTTCACGCCAAGGGTGACCAATAAGGATGGCAATCTTGCTACTGGCGGCGGCGATGGTGTCAAGAGCCAGCGTTAAGCGCTGATATAAATCATCTCGCCATAATAAATCATCAGGCAAATAGCCAGTGAGTGCCAATTCAGGGAATAGCACCAAATCGGCTCCTTGCTGTTCGGCTTCACGAATGGTGGCCACTATCAGCTGGGTATTACTTTCTATCGCACCGACCGTCACATTTAACTGAGCCAGTGCCAAGGATAATTGTTTAGACATATAAGTTCGCTATCAACCGTGATACTTGCATGGTAATAAAACAAAACGCCCTTGTCAGGCGAAAGGACTTTTCATTCTACCCGTACCGCTAGCTTTGCGCTGAGAGTATTGGCGGCATCAGCTGCACCTAACGCCTTTCCTACTAACCCACTGTTGCTACGTCGGATCAGGGCGCTAACCTCGGTCAGACCACTAAGATGCGCCGTTAATAATGCTGGCGCACTAAAATCGACAATATCGGGCGCCTGGCTATGCCATGCTACCAGCGCCGTTAAGTCTACTTCAGTCATGGGCGCGAGTGTAAAGAGTTTCGCCCGCTGGGTAGGCGTTAACGGCGCAGTGGGCGCATTATTGAGCACCGTGCTGGCTAAATATTGCCGCCAATCAGGAGAAAGCAAGTCAACATACACGCCGCGTGCAACCAACGGCTGAGTGATAGATGTCGTTAATACTAGCTCTGACGCTGTCCCAAGGGTAGATAAGTAATCGGCAAAGCTTAAAGGCTCGTTATCCTTTTGATAGTGACTGCCGGCATTGATTTGCTCTTGCAGCTGAGTCACGACTAACTGTTCAATATAGGTTTGATAAGCAGCTAGATTTTGCTCTAAAAAATCAGGGCTCATAATGGTGAGACCAACCAGCTGCCAATCGCTCGCCACTTCAAATGCGCCGGCACGCCGGATTAACCGACATGCCTCTTTATAGTGTGCACCAGACTGGCTTACTCCTTGTTGTGCACTGTCAAAATGACGATGAGCTGCTTGAGTTTGCTGCCACTGCTCAGCATTGTACCAATGATTAAAGTGGGGCGCGGGGCCATCAAAATGATCCGCACAGCAAGTTGAACATACTGCTGGCTGCCCTGCTAACGCACTCCCACTGGATTTAATAACTTGAGCCCCGGCTCGCCAATAACTTAGCTCCTGACTTAACTCTACTTGGGCAGGCAGCTTGGCTAAGGTTGGGCTAGTAAGCTGGCAATCACACGCCTGAGTAATAAAAGTCTGCTGCTGGCGTTTATGCTTAGCGCTACTATAAACTATCGAGTCTATAGTCACCCGTTGCGGGATGTTATCTGCGTCTAAGGTGATCTTAGGTAACCTAGATTCTTTATACTCACCAGGTGCGAGCAAAAACGGCACCACGCCTGCCTCTTCACTCGGACTATAGCTCACCTTAGGTATTAAAGTCGGAGTAAGCCCATGCACTGCTGGCCAACCAAAAGGCCCCGCAATTAAGGGCGTAATAAAGGTCACACTGGTCTTCATAAGTAGCTGCTGTGGCTCAGCATGGCCGTCTTGCCAAGTCACCGTAAGCTGAATATCTTTTTTACTTAAGGCTGCATTTTCTGCTCCCGCATACCACTGTTCACTGTCTTTATCCCAACTCCACTCACTTACTTCCCAACTTAGGTTAAAGGTATGCTCTGCTAGCACTTGTTGCTCACTGCCGCTGCTAATAGCCTGATATTCATTTAAAGTACGGCTATTTTTAAACATATCGAGTTTCGACTCCAAGAGGCGCAGCGCCATTTCACGACCTACACTTTCTCGTGCGTAATTTAAGTAGTGCTTACTCAATTGCAATAACGAGCCCGCCGTCACTGCTATCAATACCAGCGCCACCGTCACTTCTATTAAGCCAAAACCTTGTTGCTTTCGCCCTCTTCTATCCATCGTGCCAGCTCCCCGCTAAGACGTGGAGACGTCGAAAAGGATCAATACCAGACAAAAGCTCGCATCCCGTCAGCACACACATCAGCTCGCGGTCGTATACCACCGAAAAATTACCCGCAATATGCAACTGATTACCTACAACAGCACCCACAATACGACTACCACTAGCTAGGTTGAGCGTTTGTGGGCTACTAGTAGCGTAAGAAAACAGCAATCCATAAAAGGTAGTGTTGCTAGTGGCATAAATAGCTGTATTTTTAGCCAATAAGATCACTGGGGCTTGAGGGGTACTCACTATCTGTTCTAACTGACATTCGGCTGCTGTCACCATATAAAACCCCGGCTGTTGAATGTCAGCACAATCGCTAACCGTCGCTCTTGCCAGTGCTTGTAGACTAGCCCATTGCCCCACTCCATAACCAAAGACGTAGTGCAATAAGTCATCTGCCAACTGACTATCTTGCGTTAAGATATCGTCTCCTAACCCTTGGGTACCTTGGCTATCACTCATGGGCTGCTCACATTGACCGCTACCGAGGTGATAGTCGCCATAATGGCAACTTTGCACCCCGCCCGCCCCTGTTAGCTCACCGCTAGACCACACTGACAGGGCAACGCCGTCACCACCGCCACTGGGATTAGCTACTACTGTTAGCTGACCATCAAGCTGAGTGGTGCTGGCACCTAACATAACCGGTGCCGCTGGACCTGAGTGTAAAGGGTTAAGTACGCTGCGCGCGGCAAGCTGCATAGTTAGGCGACTGCTAGCCCCGCTCGGTAATTGAGCTTGGGCCACTAATTCACTTACTCCTAACTCAGTAGCATGTTCGGTGGCAGTCACTTGATAACTAACCTCACTAGTAGGAAGAGCTAAGTTACCCGTTAGCGGCTCGTAATAAGGTTCAGCCTTAAAGCGAGCAATAGCATCACTCATGCCGTGCTCGGTGGCAAAAAATACAATCCGATGTTCTACCTCATTTAAGGTAATACGTCGCTCGCTGAGTAACACTTTGCCGACAAACACCAATACCGAGCTTAGGAGCATCAGTAAGATCAAGGTGAGTGATAAGGTGATCAACCCTTGGTGTCGTTTCATAAGCCGGCCTGATGGTTTCGTAGATAGATAAAACGCGCTAGCTCAGCGCTAAACTGTGGACGGCGGGCATGAACCGCCGCGATACGTAAAGTCAAAGCTGACGGGGCATCATCTGGGGTAAACAAGGTAAAGCTAGGGATGCGTATTTCATCGTCAGATACTAGCCGCTGTCCGGTTGCACACAGGGTACTCAGCGGTATATTCGTCGGTGGACCATAATCAGTGCGCACTCTTAAGGTTTGCAGTTGGGCATCATGACTATAGACCTTGACCACCGACTGCTGGCCACTACTGGCATGAGGATCCCAAAACTTCACTCTAATACAATGGCTATTCACCCCCTCAGGATACAAGTCTTGTTGAGAGGCAAACAGATAGTCATTGCCTAAGCCGAGTGCTGCCTCAGAATGATAGCCCGTACGCTGGATATCTCGGCTGATAATATCGGTTACAGCTTGTAGCTCCTGATTGAGGCGCGACAACATTAAGGTACTGTTCGCCGCGGCCATACTACTACTCAACAATGCCAACGCCGCCGCCACTACCAACAAACCCGCCACTAAAGCAACCAGTGTTTCGATTAAAGAAAAGCCACTTTGCTTGCTTAGCATGCTGCCACCCCCGCCAGTAAATGCTCGGAGCAAGTACGAATAATGCCGTTATTCCAAGTAATTATTTTGACTGCCCATGCTTGCTGCGCCACTTTAATATGACCGGCAGTTAAGGTGGCGCGTCGAGGTTTAAAAATAAGGTACGGCTCTGGATAAGCCATAGTTAATAACACGCGCGGATGCTGCTCACTCGTTAAGCTTACGAGGGTTGCTAGCGTCTCGCTTTCACAGTCACTTGCGTGTGCCAACTCGTTGATGTGGTACTGCCAGCCCGACGTCGCTGAGCCGCTAAAGCACAGCGTAATATCTCGATTACGCTTAATGGCTTCACTGCGTGCCAGCTGTAAGTGGGCATAAACCGCCATACCGGCACTGCGTACCTGAGACTGCTGACGTAAAGAAGCAAAGCTGGGCAGCGCTAATGACACCACCACCAGTACCAGCAATAAGGCACCAAGCAGCTCTATCAAAGTTATCCCTCCTTGGACTTTAAACATCTGCGACTCCTTGCAGAAACTGAGCGGGATATTTTTACTCTAACTAAGCTTGGTCTATGGCGATGATTCTCACAAGGTAAACGGATATGGACCAAACTCGCGGCTTCACTTTAATTGAGCTCATGATCACGGTGGCCATTGTCGCTTTGCTGCTGTTACTGGCTTACCCCTCTTTCTCAACTTATTTAGTTAAAGGGCAGCGAATAGCTGCCATTCAAGGGCTTTACCAGCTGCAACTTGACCAAGAAGAATGGCGAGTTAGTCACGCCAGCTATGCTACTCAACAACAAGCGAGCGCGAACTTATTACCCAACCAAAAGCACTATACTTTTAGCGTCCTTGCAGCTAATGCCAGTTATTATCAACTGCAAGTCACAGCTAAAGCAGGCTCACCGCAACAAGCAGACAAAGTGGGCAACGTTGCTTGTCATACTCTGACCTTAGATCGCAATGACGTTAAAGCACCCCTCGCCTGCTGGGAGTAAATCGCAATATATAGAGTGAATAAACGAGGGTAACAATAAAAAAACCGAGCAAGGCTCGGTGTTTTTTAGTAAGTTAGAGAACGAATGTTCTTTAGGAAACTTGTTTTATCTTTAGTTCGGCCGGCACTTCAAAGACAATGTTTTCTTCTCGCCCCGGATGTTCGGTGACGGTCTGTCCGCCAAGGGCGCGCAAGTGAGCAACCACTTCTTGCACTAGGACTTCCGGTGCCGAAGCGCCGGCAGTTACGGCCACTCGCTCAACATTTTTCAGCCAATCTGCATCAATCATTTCAACACAATCAATGAGATAAGCACGAGTGCCAATTTTTTCTGCTAGCTCGCGTAGGCGATTAGAGTTGGAAGAGTTTTTTGAGCCTACCACTAGCATCACATCGGCTTTGGCTGCTAGTTCGCGTACCGCATCTTGGCGGTTTTGCGTGGCGTAGCAAATATCGTCTTTGCGCGGCCCCACTATCTCTGGGAAACGCTCTCGCAGCGCATCAATCACGTCGGAGGTTTCATCAACGCTTAACGTAGTTTGGGTAACAAAGTTTAAATTATCAGGATGATTGACCTTAAGCTTGGCCACATCAGCGGTGTTTTCAACTAAGTAAATACCGCCCACAGTGCTTTCATACTGCCCCATGGTGCCTTCTACTTCGGGGTGTCCGGCATGACCAATCAGTATAGTTTCAATATCGCGTCGGCTAGCACGGTGCACTTCCATATGAACTTTAGTTACTAACGGACAAGTGGCATCAAATACTTTTAAGCCACGGCGCTTGGCTTCTTCGCGCACAGCCTTAGAGACGCCATGGGCCGAAAAGATAACAATATTATCATCCGGTACCTGAGTGAGCTCTTCTACAAACACCGCCCCAGCGTCTTTTAACTTGTTAACTACATAACGGTTATGCACCACTTCATGGCGCACATAAATAGGGGCTTCAAACTTTTCTAATGCGCTTTGGACAATGCTAATTGCACGATCCACACCAGCACAAAAACCACGCGGGTTTGCCAGTAAAATATCCATGTCAGGCTCCAAATTACTCGACCGTTAAAATTTCCACCTCAAAGGTGACAGGACGGCCGGCCAAAGGATGATTGAAGTCGACCATTACTGAATCGCCCGCTATGCCCCGAACTATTCCGGGCACTTCAGCGCCATTAGGCTGAGTAAAAGATAAAATAAGTCCTTCTTCTATCTCGAGTTCAGCGGCAAAACGGCTGCGATCCATATAATGAATATTGTCAGGGTTAACGGGGCCAAATGCATCATCGGGACCAAGCTCAAAGCGATGCTCACTGCCCTCCTCTAACCCTAATAAACACGCCTCAAAGTTAGGCGTCAGGCTGCCATCACCCATAATCAGCTTGGCAGGTTTACCGTGTAGCTGGGTGCTGTCTGCCACCGAGCCATCTTCTAGTTTAATAGTAAAGTGAAATAATACTTCACTATTAGGGCCGATTTGTTTGCTCATGGGGACGTTCCTTTTTAAAACTGTCGATGATAATCATGGCGGCACCGATAAAAATGAAACTATCGGCTAAGTTAAATGCCGGCCAATGCCAACTACCGACATAAAAGTCTAAAAAGTCCACCACATGGCCTAATACTAGTCGATCGATAACATTGCCAATCGCTCCGCCAATAATCAACGCGTAAGCGATAGGCAGCCAGCGTGCTGTGCGTGGTAACTTATACATCCACACGCTGAGTAACGCAGTGACTGCGGTAGCGAGGACGGCAAAAAACCACCGTTGCCAGCCTCCTTGATCGGCCAAAAAGCTAAAGGCGGCCCCAGGATTATAAACGTGCACCAAGTTAAAAAACGGGGTGACGGCGATACCCGGATAACCAAATTCTAAATAAGCTACGGTGAACCACTTGCTTATTTGATCGATAACAATGGCCACCAATGCCAGCCACCACCAGCGTAAGCCGGTTTCGCGCCATGCGCCCATTAAGCAAACCGGCGGGTTTCGCCGTCTCCCGAAATGTTAGACTCACAACGCGGACAAATACCGGCGTTGAGATCAGGCACATGGTGCCAGCAGCGGCCACACTTTTCTTCTGCGCTTTTAGCAACTAACACCTTAAGGCCAGGAAGTTCAGTGTCCACGGCCGCCGTGCTCGCTTCGGGTAACGGCTTGACCGTTACACTCGAAGTCAGTAACACAAAACGTAGCTCGGGCCCGAGTTTACCTAAGTTGGTGGCTAAATTTTCATCCACAAACAAAGTAATATCAGCTTCTAGTGCGCCACCAATTACTTTCTCTTTACGCGCGGTTTCTAATGCTTTGTTAACCGCTTGACGCACTTTTAGCAACTCTGCCCAGTAAGCATCGTTAAGCACTTCATCGTTGGCTAATCCAAATAAGCCATCATAAAACTCTTCGGTAAACACAAACGGAGCCCGCTTGCCCGGCAGCTGATTCCAAATCTCATCCGCAGTAAAGCTCATAATTGGCGCCATCCAGCGCACTAATGCTTCGGCAATATAATATAAAGCCGTCTGGCAAGAGCGACGGGCTAAGCCATCGGCTTTAGCAGTATATTGACGGTCTTTGATCACATCTAAATAGAATGAGCCCATCTCGATGGAGCAAAACTGCATTAACTTTTGGGTGACGACGTGAAAGTTATATTCATCGTAGGCTTGAACAATTTCTTGTTGGATTGCTTGAGCACGGCCAACCGCCCAGCGATCGATCAACACCATATCGTCGGGCGCGACTATATCGGTCGCAGGATCAAAGCCATTTAAGTTGGCCAATAAGAAACGGGCAGTATTACGAATACGTCGATAAGCATCGGCACTGCGCTTTAAGATTTCGTCAGAGACCGTCATCTCGCCGCTGTAATCGGTACTGGCCACCCACAATCGCAGAATATCGGCGCCCAGCTTGTTCATTACCTGCTGCGGGCTAACGACGTTGCCCACCGACTTCGACATTTTGCGACCATCGCCGTCCACAGTAAAGCCATGGGTTAATACCTGACGATAGGGAGCCTCCCCTTTCATCGCAGTGGACAGCATCAGCGAAGACATAAACCAGCCGCGGTGCTGATCTGAGCCTTCTAAATACATATCGGCACTATGACCATTAAACTCGGGGCGAATATCCACTACCGTAGAGTGAGTCGAGCCTGAGTCAAACCACACGTCTAGGGTGTCTAATACTTTTTCGTACTGATCAGCTTCTTCACCGAGTAGCTCGGTTGAGTCTAGATCCCACCAGGCCTGAATACCTTCTGTTTCTACCCGTAGCGCTACCTGCTCCATTAGCTCAGCAGTGCGCGGGTGTAATTCTTGCGTGTCCTTATGAACAAATAACGCTAGTGGCACACCCCAGGTCCGCTGGCGTGAAATACACCAGTCGGGGCGATTTTCTACCATGGCTTCAATACGGTTTTGACCCCACTCGGGCACCCACTGCACTTGCTTAATTTCCGCTAATGCCTGAGCTCGCAAGCCCGCTTGATCCATACTAATAAACCACTGTGGCGTGGCTCTAAAAATGATCGGCGTTTTATGGCGCCAGCAATGCGGGTAAGAGTGGTAATAAGCCTCGTGATGCAGCAAAGCACCCCGCTCTTTTAGAATCTCTACCACGCTATCATTAGCTTTAAAGACATGCTGACCAGCAAATAGCTCAGTGTCCGGCAAGTAAACGCCATTGCCACCCACGGGATTGGCCACTTCTAAGTGGTATTGTTGGGCGACGATAAAGTCTTCTTGACCATGACCAGGCGCGGTATGAACCGCACCCGTACCCGACTCTAGAGTCACGTGCTCACCTAGCACAATGGGTACTGAGAAGTCATAAAAAGGGTGACTAAAGCGTTGTAGCTCTAAGGCTTTACCCGAGCAATACCCTAAATTGTGATAGCGCTGGATGCCCGCTCTGTCCATAACATCTTTAACTAAGTCGGCAGCAATAATCAGACGCTCAGCCTGCTCTCCTTCTACCTGTACTAAGGCATAGCTAAGCTCTTCATGCAGTGCCACACCACGGTTAGCGGGAAGGGTCCACGGGGTAGTGGTCCAGATCACCACCGAAAGCGGGCCTTGACCTGTATGGCCTGCTACGCAATCAAAACGGGCCGCCACGGCGGCTTCATCCACGGCGCTAAAGCGCACATCAATGGCGGGTGAGCGCTTATCTTCATATTCTACTTCGGCTTCCG
>JAAYRH010000052.1 GCA_012518835.1 Aeromonadales bacterium
ATTGGAGGCTAAAAAGGCTTCTCCTAGCGCGATGTTCTCTAATGCCGCACTTTTATTATGCGAGCTTCTCATAAAATAAAACGCCAGTGCACCAATCACCACCGCCAATATAATCACTTTCATTACATATCCTCCCCCAATAAATAGGAACGCATTCTAGCACTCAAGGCCTACTAAGGTAACTCATAGGAAACCCACTTAGTCTGTACTTCACCGCCGTAGTGAGGGGAAGCTGTGCGCCCCTGCACATCATAGGACTTGAACGATGACTTAGTGAGGTATTTCCCGTAGGATTAGCGCTTTTTTACTAACCACAAAGGTGATGCTTATGAGCCAAACGGAGTTATCTCAAACAGGGTTTATTGCATTTATAGAGCGAGTCGGTAAGCGGATCCCCGATCCGATCATTATTTTCATTTGGTTTTTTATTGGTGCTCTGTTGCTGACCGCCGTGATGGGAGGGATCAGCTTCGACACCTTTGGTGCGGATGGGGATCCGACTCAGTGGCAAATTAAAAATATGCTGGCCGCAGAAAACATCGTATGGCTGTTTGACAATGCCATTCTCACCAACTGGCTAGGTTTTGGTGGTGGGGTGCTGGGGGTTATTTTAATTGTCATGTTGGGGGTCGGCATTGCTGAGCATTCGGGCTTATTTGGTGCGGTACTAAAAAAGATCAGCCGTGGTTTGCCAGAAAAGCTGCTGCCTTTGCTGTTGGTTTTTATTGGGATAATGTCCTCAATCGCAACCGATGCTGGCTATTTAGTGCTGATCCCATTAGCCGGATTGCTTTATGCGGGGCTTGGCAAAAACCCCTTAATTGGCATGGCCGCAGCTTTTGCGGGGGTTTCAGCGGGGTTTAGTGCTAACTTAATACCGGCTACGCCCATTGACGTCATTATGGGGGTCAATGCCCAAGTATTTGCCGAGGCGCAAGGTATCCCGTTTGTGAATGCTAACGGTGAGCCATTAACACCTGCCACCATGAACTATTATTTTATTCTAGCATCCACCTTTGTGTTGGCGACGGTTGGCTCTTGGGTCACCTTAAAAGTTGTCGCCCCTCGGCTAGAGCAAAAAGACTTTGTTATTCCAGAAGAATTAAAAATTACCGACTTTGATGTCACGCCGCAAGAGCGCCGAGGTTTGCGCGCTGCTGGCATTGGCTTGGTACTGTCGCTGCTGGCGCTGTGGGGCTTGGCTACTGGACCTTTAGCCGATTACACCACTGCTGACGGACAACTGGTAAAGCCTTTTATTAATAATGTGATTTTAATGATCACTTTTGTTTTTATTGTTATTGGGGTGGCCTTTGGCGTGGCCAGCGGTAAGTTTCGCTCCATGATGGATGTGGTACAGGCCATGGTCAAGCAAATGGACACCATGGGGTATATTTTAGTTCTGACCTTCTTTTGTTATAACTTCTTAGGCTTGCTCAGCTACAGCGGATTAGGGGCTTATATCACCTACTTAGGTGCGTCCTCGTTAATTGCGTTAGGCTTACAAAGTTATCCGGTGTTGTTGTTAATTGGTTTTGTGCTGGTCACGGCGTTGATTAACTTATTTGTAGGGGGGTTAACCTCGAAGTGGATGCTACTTGGGCCTATTTTTATTCCTATGTTATACATGGTGAATTCAGAAATGACCCCAGATCTGGTCGCCGCCGCGTTTCGAGTAGCGGACTCGGCAACCAACATTATTACGCCCATGATGAGCTACGCCGGTATTATTTTAGCTTTTATGCGCAAATATAGTCCCCAGCTAACCTTTGGTGAAATGATTGCCATGATGATGCCTTATTCGCTGGCCTTTATGGTGGTGTGGATTGCTTTATTAGTGGGATTCTTTGCCTTAGGTATCCCGCTCGGACTTTAAGCCAAGTTCATCATGTTTGACTAAATAACAAAGCAAGGAGAGTCCTGTTTGCTACTCAGTAAAAAGGGCTCTTTTTATCTCGCTTAATGTAAGCTAATCACTGTTGTGAATTAGTTGGACTAAGGGTAAACGAAACGGGCCCTGCTCTAGCATGGCAACGGTGCGTAAATGACGATTACAAATAAACCATAATTCATCTTGTTCATTACTCAAGATAAGGTAAGCATCAGAGGTTTCTGCGGGGGTAAAAATTCCTAATACTCGGTAGGCGTTATCTATGACAAAGCCACTGGCTAAGGGTTTTGGCATGGGGGCTCGGTTCCCCGTCATTTCTTGAACTCGCACATACATTCCCGGTTCATAAGCGATCATGGCGTGCTTCCTTCCTGCATTTTATTAAGATAGCTTAGCGCCTCGTCGCTAACTTTGCCTTGCCCACTTTTTAGGGGTGGGATAAATTAGGCAAAATCCGTCCAAACTGACGCGGTTCGCTATTGCGTCTCTAGTGTAAGCAGAATTTATCATGCCTTCTGAAAAGACCTCTTTTAACTTTGCTGAGCTGTTTCCGCTTCGCTATCAAGCCCATGACATGCCGCCGTTGAGGCCTTATCAAGCCAGAGATGGCGCTACGCTCTATGTGCGCCATTATAAAGCGGATACTCAAGTACAGCTGATTTTATTGCACGGTGGGGCTGCTCATAGCGCTTATTTATATGAACTTGCTCACTACCTCAGTCAGCACCAGATAGCCAATGTCTATACGCCGGATCTGCGTGGCCATGGGCCAAATCCAGTACGGCGCGGTGATATTGATTATATCGATCAGCTAGAGCATGACGTGGCCGACTTGATTGGTCATTTGCAAACCCAAGTAGGAGAGGATGCTTACTTTATAATAGGCGGGCATGCCTCGGGTGGTGGCTTGGCATTACGTTTCGCGGGCACCGAGCAGGGTCAGCTTATTCATCAAGTATTATTGCTGGCGCCTTATTTAGATTATAACGCTCCTATGACTAAAAAAGAGGCCGGCGGATGGCTGAGCGCGAATAGTAGAAAAATAACTGCCCTTAAGTTGCTCAATGGCCTAGGAATAAGCGCTTATAATGACGCCAAAGTGCTTAACTTTAATTTGCCAGCCACCTATTGTGATGGCACAGAAACCCTCGCTTACTCTTATCGGCTGATGGCCGGCTTGCACCCTGCTAATTACAAAGAGTCTTTGCTTAATACAAAAGTCCCCTTGCTGGTGCTCGTTGGCACCGATGATGAGTCGTTGGACGCGAGTGAATTTGAAACCGGTATTTTGCCTTTTAAGAGTGCCGTCAAAATAGCTTATTTTAATGGTCTCACTCATCTTGGGCTAGTGAGCAGTGAGCCGGTAATGAAAGAAGCTGCCAATTGGATAAAGCAACACCAGGAGACTACTTAGTCTAAAAAAACACGCGTGTGACCCACAGGCGGCCTATTAACGGCAAGGAGCAAGCGCAATGAAACTTACCCAACGCCAGTTTGTGGTGTGCAGTGCGCTTGGTGTGTTGTGGCAAAAAAGCGTTAAAAATTAATTTTTATTGTTACTTAGTAGCAGCATAAAACTACGCCTGTTACGCCGAACTACTTATTAATTTACCTAACAGCGCAGCACTCGCTGCGCTGTTGATACTATTGAACAGCGCTGGTATCTACGCTAATACCTTGCTCTTCAAATATTTCTTGAGTGACCGTTAAGGCATTTAATACGCTCGGAAAACCCACATAGGGGATCAGGTGCATAATACAGCCGACAATCTCTTCCGGCGTTAAGCCCACGGTGAGCCCGGTTTTAATATGCATCGCGATTTGCGGTTTACCCTGAGCGACCAAGGCGGTGATGGTGGCTAATACTTTTTGCTTATCATCTAATCCTGGACGTGAGTAAATTCCACCAAAAGCAAACTCCACAACATACTTGGTCAGATCCGGGGCGATGTCTTTAAATCGCTCGCCAATATCCATCTCACCGGTGGGATTATCGTCAGGGGAAGCAGTAAGTACTTGAATTTTATCGATCCCTTTTTGATACAGAGCGTTTGCCACTTTATAATACTCCTTGGATTAATAGATAGTTTATGAACCGTGTTAGGTCTAGGGTCAACCTACTGACCTCACAGCAGGTTACCTAAAAAGCGTAGGATTTTACAGGCCAGTCCCAAGGGGAGAGTAGAAAAAGCGCATTCTGCTTATGGCTAACCCAGCACCGAATACTTTCTACACAAAAGCGTGGAAAGGGGCGGTTATCTTCCTGCTATCCATGTAGAATGCGTGGTTCAATCATTATTTAGTTTTATACTTAAAGGCACTTCGGTAGGACATTCATGAAAAAGACCATAGCGTTAACGCATCCCAAACTAAACCCGGCACGCTGGGTGGACGCCATCAAATATGATATTAAAAAATACCTAAGAAGAGAGCGTAATAAAACGCTGCCTAAAGGGGCCGATTACTGGACCTTCGACTGTCGCTTTGGTGCAACAGAAAACACCGCCGAAGTGGTGTTTACCTCGGATCTTAATAAACATATTGATACCGCCGTGGCAGAACAGTGGAGCGAGTTTTATGTAGAAATATTAGCGCGCGCCGCAAATCATGAGCCAAAAGCGCAACAGCTAGCAAATGAAGATGACGATTGGGGCGAATAAATGCGGCCTTTGATTAAAATAAACCCTCTCTTAAACCGTTAATATCCTGTATATTCCGCTCTCGATTTTTTGACTGTAGCTACTCTACAGAGGATCTCTTATGCAATTTTCATCTTTAGATTTAGCCCCTGATCTGCAACGCGCTGTTGTGGAGTGTGGCTACAGTGCTATGACCCCCGTACAAGCCGAAGCCATCGTGCCCGCGCGCCGTGGTAAAGACTTGCAAGTCACGGCACAAACCGGCACCGGTAAAACTGCCGCTTTTGCGATTCCCATATTGCAGCGCATGTTGGACAACCCTAAAATTACCACCGCACGTCGCCCCCGGGCACTGATTTTAACACCTACTCGAGAGCTGGCCGAGCAATTGGCCGACACTATCGGCGCGTACGCTCAATATGTACCGCTTACGATCACTGCGCTGTACGGTGGAGTAAAAATGGGCGGGCAAGCTAATAAGCTTAAAGCCGGCGTGGATATCGTGATTAGCACGCCGGGCCGTTTATTAGAGCACCTCACTTTAGGTAATCTCACCTTAAGTGAGGTGGAGTTCGTGGTGCTAGATGAAGCCGACCGTATGTTAGATATGGGTTTTGTCGCCGATGTACAAAAACTCATGCAACTCACCGCCGTCAAACGCCAAACTTTGCTGTTTTCGGCTACCAGCTCACCGGCAGTAAATGAGTTATCTCATAAGATTTTGCACAACCATCAGCAAATTCGGGTCACTAAACTGAATAGTACCGCAGATACCGTGCACCATGCAGTGTATGCCGTGGAAGAAAGTCGCAAGATCGAGCTATTTGAAGCCTTGCTCGCCGAGCATAACTGGTTTCAGGTATTGGTGTTTACCAGCACCAAAGAGCAGGCCGATCGATTATTAGCCGCGCTGAAAAAGAGCAAAGTGAATGCCGCCGTGTGTCACGGTGATAAGAGCCAAGGCTCTCGACGCCGAGCGATTGCCGATTTTAAGTCTGCTAAATTACAGGTATTGATCGCCACCGAAGTCGCGGCCCGCGGCTTAGATATTCAAGGCCTAGATTATGTAGTGAATTACCACTTACCTTATTTGCCAGAAGATTATGTGCACCGCATTGGCCGTACGGGTCGGGCTGGCGCAGCAGGCACGGCAATTTCTTTTGTCAGCCGCGAAGAAGAGCAAAGTTTAGAGCGCATTCAAAAACTGATTGGCAGTAAGATCCAGCGCATTGTTAAACCTGGCTTTGAAGTGACCAGCCGCGGTTCACTGTTAAAAAGCCTGTCGCGCAAGGTGATCACCGGCCGTTCAAATCGGGCCAGTGAAACGGTGATTGAATTAGAAAGTACCGGTCAGGTTCAGCCAAAAGGCAAGCCGCGCCGCGCTAAAGTCAGCTCTGAGCCAAATAAGTCTGGCACGCCCAAGCCTGTACGCTTAAAGGGCAGCAACAGCCCTAAAAATACCGGACCAAAGAAAAAGGTATTGCGCGGTAAACGCGCTAAGCAATACCAAGGCAAGTAAGGCCTTATCAAGGGTAAATACCGCCATCGCGTTGGTGCTGCGGCGGTATTTTTTTGTTTAAATAAGATGGCGCTTAACCACTACTTTTTTATACAAACAAAAATAGCGTTGCCAGATTTCTTGTCCCAAGGCGTAATAGTATGGTAGTCGTGCTCAAAAATGTGGACGTCAAAGTAGGGTTGTAACACCGTCACTAGCTCATTAAAGCTCACTGCAACCATAGGGTGTTGGTCATCCCACACTTGCGTATGGCCTTGATCTTGTTTTTCAATGCGCAGCTTCAACCACTGCTGCTCCCCAGTCCCTTCATAATTCCAACCTGAGCGAAATGTAAATAAACTGCCGTCATTGTGCGTACTGTGCTGGGTAAATGAGTGGTTATTAATTTTTTGTTTATCTACCCCATTAAAACAAAGCATACCTGAAGGTGCTAAGGCGTGATACGCGCGATTAATACAAGCGGTTAGCATTTTTATGCTGGCACTATAATGAATGGAATATAAAAAGCAGGTGATCAAATCCACGGGCTCGTTTACCGTAAACTCCGCCATGTTTTGTAATGACAACTGAGCTTCTGGGCAGCGTAGCTTGGCTCTATCGAGCATCGGCTGATGAATATCTAGTCCGCTACACTGATAACCAAAATCAATGAAATGGCGCAGATGGGGGCCGGTGCCACAGGCTAAGTCGAGATGGCGCTGACCTTTGTTACCAAATAACTGATGCAATCGGCGTACGCCATGGCTTTGGCTGTGATAATCGATATCGGCACACATTAAGTCATAGTAAGCCGATAGATCGGTATACAGCGCATTAGCAGAGACAGTCACAGGAGACATAGCCACCTAGAGGATGAGGAAAATTTTAAAAGTGGCGCATAGTAAACTAATTGTTTAGCTTAGCGAAGTCACAAATTGAACTGAGCGGTTATCGAGTAGGAGGCATAAAAAGTGCCAGCAAATAAACGGCCCGTTAACGCGTATCATGCCCATGTTTATTATGAGCAAGACACAGTAGAGCAATTAGCGGTGAGTAACAAAAGAGAGGGTGAGCATCCCTTAATCGCGATGCGTTATCGATGCCTAAATATTTAATAACTATTTTGAAAGAGCATGAAGTTGCAAGGTAAAATCGTAAACTGGAATGATAAGAAAGGGTTTGGCTTTGTCGAGCCTAACGGCGGTGGCGAGCGGGCTTTTATACATATAAAGGCTTTTAATACTCGAGTACGTCGCCCCATTAATGGCGATGTGATTCAATATGAGCTCGTACAAGGCAAAGATAAGCGCTATCAAGCCAGTAAAGCCCGCTTGATTGAGCAGGGTGCAGGGCTTAACCGTAAGGCGGGTCTTAACCGCGCTACGAATACCAAAACAAAAATGAGCGCTAAACCGAAAAGTGCCCACTCGCTGGGCACTAAGCTTGTCATCGCGTTTGGCACCGGCTTAGTGATATTGGTGCTGGCAAAGGGGCTGCCAGTCGCGCTGCTGGGCGTATATGCAGTGATGAGTATGGTGGCGTTTATTGTTTATGCCATGGACAAGTCGGCAGCTCAACAAGGACGCTGGCGTACTAAAGAAACCACTTTGCATTTATTATCGCTATTAGGCGGCTGGCCTGGCGCTTATTTTGCCCAAGTGATACTGCGCCATAAATCGAGTAAAAAAGGGTTTAAAATCGTGTACTGGGGCACGGTGCTATTCAATATAGGCGCCTTAGGCTGGTTGTATACCGGAGCAGGCGCGCGTTTGTTAAATGATACGCTGGCGCCCTTATTGAGTGGTGGCTAACATATGATAATCGTCGATGACTTTGTCGCCCCTAGGTGTGAGGGGGTACTGGATATTTTATATCAAGACGACGATCTATTACTGATCAACAAACCCAGCGGGTTGCTTAGTCTGTCTGGCAAAAATCCGCTTAACTGGGATTCAGTCCATTATCGGCTAGTGCACGGCCAACCAGGCATTACACCGGCGTTTCCTACAGCAAAATTACCCCACCGCTTAGATTTTGGTACCTCAGGAGTCATGGTAGTGGCGCTTAATGCGGTGGCCGCAAAGCAGCTTAATAAACAGTTTCAGGCCGCCACCATTAACAAGCGCTATCTTGCGGTATTAGCGGGTTGGTTACCAGAAAGCCAAGGGCAGATTAGGGCACCCATTGCTAAAGATCCCGCACTGTTTCCTCGAGTCAAGATCTGCCACCATACGGGTAAAGCCGCGATTACGGATTATGTGGTATTGCAGCGCTTAACACAGCCGCAGCGCAGTGTAGTGCAATTTACTCCCTTAACCGGTCGCACTCATCAATTGCGGCTCCACAGTTTAAGTATGGGGCATCCTATTTTAGGTTGTGATCTTTATAGCCAAGCACACAGTGAAGTGATGGCCGATCGTTTGTTACTACATGCCAGTGATTTATATTTTGTGCATCCTACGACCGGTAAGCCGATGCATGGCCATAGCCCCAGCTTATTTTCGTTTTAGTATCGTGCCCATAGTCAGCGCGAGAGGAAGTCATACTCAAATCGGCAAGTCGCTTCGCCGGCTAATCAACAAATGATCAGTGACTGCGATAACCGCTTTAGGACAATACGAGGAGGAAAAGGTGAGAGTCTGGATCTTGAGCATGTTTTTATTAAGCTCGCTGGCAGTGGCAAGCGACGCCGAGCGTTTTGTGACCACAGTGGCGCTACCCACCGGGCAGACGGCGGTGGTGGCAGAAGGCGATCTTGAGGCGCGATCCTTAGGGAGCTTTAGCGTACGCCTTTATGCTGCTAGTGAAACTCCTAATGACACTACCTTTTTTATCACCGGGCTGATACAGGCGCGAGAGGGTAGGGTGGAAGAAGTATTGCTGGCCGATATAGAAGATAATCAAAAACCGAAGCTAGTAGTCATTACGCGCTCGGTGGGCACGGGAAATTATTTATCTGCCTATGCTTTTGATCTTTTTGATGGCGAGCTCATTTTTTATGGCGCCATGGAAGGGCTGGCTGCTGATCTAGATCCGGTGGCGGCTTTACGTGAAGCTAATATTACTGTCCACTAAAATGGAAAAAGGATGTTGCAGCGTCAGGCTTTCGGGCAAACTGGGTGAGTGTTTCAATACGTAGTGATTTTTGGTGATAGATATTAAAAATGTACCGATAACTGAGCTTCCCACTAATGATGTCTCAGCTGCAGCGGTGACGTGTGCGAGTTGCCAAGCCTGTTGCTGTCGACTAGAAGTGTTGATTATTAGTGATACCGGCGTGCCTGAGCGCTATATCACGCGCGATAAGTGGGGGGCAGAAACCTTATTACGTCTAGACGATGGGTGGTGCGCCGCCCTCGATAGAGAAACCTTCTTATGTACCATTTATGAGCAGCGGCCGTGGATTTGTCGCGAGTTTGAAATGGGCTCCTACGAATGCCGTGATGAACGAGCGGCGATGGGCATAAGTTAAGGCTCTTGCCTGTGCTCCCCCTTAAGCTAGCTCTGTCCGTCTTGCTTAAAAATGCTATCCTGCGAGCCATTATTTACCTCATGATAGAGCTTATTCCATAACAATGATGATGAGCCCCTTTAATTTAGTAGAACGCCTGTGAAAACACCTAAACCCCTACAACCGCTGGTCGATGACGGTTTAATTGACGAAGTCCTTAGCCGCCTGATGAGCGGTAAAGAAGCCGATGTATTTGTGGTTCGCTGTGGTGAGCACATTCGTTGTGCCAAAGTCTATAAAGATGCCGCTAAGCGTAGCTTTAAAAAAGCCGCCCAATACCAAGAAGGGCGCAAAGTGCGCAGCGGTCGGGAAGCCCGCGCCATTGAAAAACGCTCTAATTACGGTCGACAGCAAGAAGAAAAAATCTGGCAAAATGCCGAAGTTAACGCCTTGTCTACCTTAGCTAATGCCGGGGTGCGAGTACCAGAGACTTTTGGTTGTGTCGATGGTGTCTTGCTAATGGAATTAGTGATGGACGACGAAGGCAATGTGGCCCCACGCCTTGATGATGTGACGATGTCGCCGGAGCAAGCGCGAGAAGATCATGCGCTGATGATGCACTATATTAAGTTAATGCTGTGCGCAGGTCTGATCCATGGCGATTTATCAGAGTTTAACGTGCTAGTTGATGATTATGGGCCGGTGATTATTGACCTACCGCAAGCGGTAAACGCCGCCGCTAATAACAGTGCCCAAGCGATGTTCAGCCGTGATGTTAATAATATGCGTCGTTATTATGGGGCGTTTGCGCCCGAGCTATTAAAAACTCAATACGCTAAAGAAATGTGGTCGCTCTTTAAAGAAGGCAACTTAACCGAGAACTCAACGCTAAGTGGTGAGTTTGAAGATGATGGCGCGAGCGCCGATGTAGGCTCGATATTAGATGAAATTAATGCCGCCAGAGAAGAAGAGCAAGAGCGCAGAGCGCGTATCCGGGATGCCGATGATAATGCTTAATGTTGTTAGCTTTGGCGGCGATGAGGAGTCTTGATGACAGAAATTCATTCCTATGGCGTGGGTGACGCCTCTTATCAGGCCGCGGGCCAATTAGCGGGACTAACGTTATTAGTCAATGATTTTTATGATTATATGGAGACCTTACCTGCTGCTAAAGTTATTCGAGATATGCATCCGGCGGATATGACCGAAACTCGCACCAAGCTGATTTATTTTTTATCCGGCTGGTTAGGTGGGCCTAGGTTATATCAACAACAATATGGTCAAATTCGACTGCCTTGGTTTCATCAGTCGATGCCAATAGGGGAAGCAGAGCGCAACGCTTGGATGTTATGTATGGAAAAAGCCGTAGCCGAGCAACCCTTTGCTGAATCGTTTAAACAATACTTGATTCAACAACTCTGGGTGCCGGCTGAGCGCATTAATGCCGTATGTCAGGCTCATCAGCGGCGAGAATAAAGTGCACCTTTTAAGCGCAGATCTTGCCTGAGCAAAGACGATGAAAGTGAGAACCTCACATGAACGATGAACTAGACATATACGACCGAACTTCTTGCGCGCACTGCTCAGGAAGTGTGACGCTCGACTTTGATTTTACGATGGCCTTTCAGCCGATCATTAACTGTAAGACGCAGCAAATATTTGGTTATGAAGCCTTAGTGCGAGGGCTAAATAACGAATCTGCTTATACTATAATTTCCAAGGTTAATGATGATAATCGCTATTTATTCGATCAGTTATGTCGAGTTAAGGCGATAGCGCTGGCCGCTGAGCTAAAACTAGACTCCATGTTGAGTATTAACTTTTTACCTAAGGCGATTTATCAGCCAGAACGGTGTATTCGTACAACCTTAGCGGCTGCCAAAGAGTATGGGTTTTCCACAGATAAAATTATGTTTGAGTTTACCGAAGTTGAAAAAATTGAAGACACCGGCTTTGTGAAGCGTATCGTGGAATATTACAAACAATCTGGCTTTAAAACCGCGATTGATGACTTTGGTTCAGGTTATGCGGGCTTAGGTTTACTGGCGGAGTTTCAGACTAATATCGTCAAGATAGACATGGAGTTAATCCGCAATATCGAGCGCGATCGTGCTCGTCAATCTATCTTGACCCATTGCTTAGCGTTATTTAAAGATCTTAATATCACCCCTTTAGCCGAAGGCATAGAAACCAAAGAAGAAATGCACTGGTTACAAACCGCCGGCGTCGAGTTGATGCAAGGCTATCTTTTTGCCAAGCCGGGCTTTGAAAGCTTACCTGTGGTTAACTTTAATCAGCTCACATACTGATGAGGTAACGACCTCAATGTATGCTCGTTATTATCGCCGTTATTAAGGCTCAGTGCCCTCGTGGCTTTCAGCACTGACCGAGTTAGGTTTATTAGTCGCTCTTTTTACCGAGGGAAAGCGCGCCGATGCGAAGCGTACTACCAGCACGGCAAAGGCTAGTAATAAGATAGCCCCCGAAATATAAACGACGCCCATATTCGGCTCATTGTGGTGGGAAATATCCGAAATCATCAATCGCGTTAAGGCAGTAATGGCGACATAGATTAAAAAGCGCACCGGCATATGGTTGGTTTTAAAATAAATTCCCACCATAGCGCCCAGCTCTAAATAGATAAATAGCAGTAAAATATCATCAATAGAAGCGGTGCCCTTAGCAAACATCTCTAATGCTGCCATCGTGCCTGCCCACACGGTCATGGCACCAATAGCAAACAGCGCAAGATAATGAAAAGCTTCTACTAATAAGTTACCCACCGATTCGGCGTAATCATGGATCTTGGCTCGTAAATGGTCAGCTCTATTGTGTTTCACGGTGATGCTCCTTATCTAGGAGAGTGAGCATAGCAAATCGGCTCCGTTGAGAAAATCATTCGGCTAAGATAAAGCCTGATCTGAGAGTGACTCAAGCCGTGTATAGATGCCAGCGCTGATGTATTATTTATTAGAAATAACACGTGTGGCAATAAGGAGAGCCGATAATGACACCTTTAACTAAAATGAGCGCAGGACTGTGTGGGTTGCTGTTACTCGCTGGTTGTAGTGATGCCGCCGATAAACGCCTTGCCACCGCAGTAGGAGAGTATACCAAGCAAAGCGCGCCTCAATATGAACATGCCTTTGTCGATTTAAATAATGATGGTGTGGATGACGCTGTGGTATTGCTCCGTGGCTTAGAGTGGTGCGGCTCGGGTGGCTGTACCTTGTTAGTCTTACAAGGAGATGGCGAGAATTATAAGGTTATCTCTAAAAGCACAGTGACCCGCGAGCCCATTCGAGTGGCCGAGTCTGCCAGTGCGGGTTGGCAAGATCTTATTGTTCACAGTGCTGGTGCTGATAGATTCATGATATTTGATGGGAGTCACTATCCTACTAATCCCTCTATGGTGTCATCTGCCAGTGAAAAACAGCTCGCCTCTGCGACCACGCTATTGAAATAACTTCTCCATCAGCGTTTATTAAGTGTAGGCTGGCAGAGAGCTTTTTGGTCATTAGGAGTCTATACATGAGCCAAGTTCTATCTCCATTAGATAGTAAGCAGGTTAACTCGGAGTCTGCTGGGCGTTTTATAGCCGCCAGTTTTAGCAGCTGCGCGGGTAGTCGACATTATAAACTGTATATCCCTAAAGACAGCGAACAGGCAAAGCCGCTTGCGTTAGTGGTGATGCTGCACGCTTGTAGCCAAAATGCCGATGACTTTGCTAAGGGCACTCGCATGAATGAATTGGCAGAGCAAGAGCCCTGTTATGTGTTGTATCCAGAGCAGTCGAGCACAGACGATGGTGCTCAATGTTGGCACTGGTATCAGCATGAAGAGTCCTTAGAACAAGGAGAGCCGGCAATTATCGCAGGTCTCACTCAGCAGATCATCCAAGAGTATAATATTGACGCGAGTCGAGTTTATGTGGCGGGCTTTTCCGCAGGCGGCGCGATGGCTATTAATTTAGCAGCTTTATATCCTACCTTATATGCGGCAGTAGGCAGTTGCTCAGGATTAGCTTATCAAGCTGCTCACGATGTGTTCTCTGCCTTTGCCGTGATGGACGGTGGTGCTAAGACTCTTCATAAAGTGGAGCAGGCACCGCCTATTATTGTGTTTCAAGGCGAGCAGGATTATACGGTTAACGCTAAAAACGCCGAGCAAATCATTAAGCAGTTTGTGTCGAGTGAGTTACCGCCTGAAATCATGCCCAGTGAAACAACTGCAGAGCGTGCTTATACGCGCCGCGTTTATTTTGACGAAGACGGCCATCGACTAGCCGAGCTTTGGCTAGTCCATGGCGCAGGACATGCTTGGCCGGGAGGGAGTGCGAAAGGGAGTTTTACCGATCCTGCGGGGCCCAATGCCAGTCAAGAGATATTGCGTTTTTTTAATTTGTTTAAGCGAGCCTAACTAGCGATAGATGGCGAAGACTGATGAATAAAACTGAGTAGTAGCCAGCATATTAATCATAATCAGCCTAAACCTTCATCTCACCTTAAAGTGAGGTGGTGACTACTTAAGATCCCATTAATAGGAGCCATTATGAAAACATTACTTTCTGGTATTGCCACTACGGTACTGTTGAGCACAACGCTGGCGACGGCGCAGGCGGCAGAAGAGGGCGTGGTTCGCCATAAGCTGCCGGACTCTGACTTTCCTATCTCGCTTGCCGTAGAAATTCCGGCCAATAAAACGCAAGTTCATTTAAGTGGTCAAGTGCCGACGGTTATCAATAAAAAAGCGGACGACGCCACGCTTGAAGCGTATGGCTCTATGGAAGAGCAAGCGACCTCAGTGTTACAAGCCATTGAAAAAAATCTAGCCTCACTGGATCTCACTATGGCGGATATCTATCGCATGCAGGTATTTTTGGTGGCAGAAGAGGGTAAAGTAGACTTTGACGGCTTTATGAAAGGCTATAGCAAGTACTTTGGAACCAAAGAGCAAGCAAATTTGCCGGTGCGCTCGGCGGTAGAAGTGGCCGCCTTGGCTAACCCAGGCTGGCTCATTGAAATTGAAGTATCAGCGGTACGCCCTTAATCAAGTAGCGCTAAGTGGTAGCAATCATCATAATATCGGCGCTGCAAGCGCCGATTTTTTAAGGCTAAATTTAGGTTAACACAATAGGCACCTTATGATACCCACCTAACGGTGGGCGCTCCCGCTCCAGCATTTGCTGAGGAGCTAAGGTAATAGTGTTCACGCTCTGCAGTAAGGCTTTAATAGCAATGCGCAGCTGCCAGGTAGCTAAGAGTCGCCCAGGGCATACATGTTTGCCGAGTCCGTAAACGACATTATCTGGCCGATGTTCATGAGGCGCAAATTCATTGTTATTAAACACCTGCTCATCGCGATTAGCTGAAATCCAGTTGAGCCGTACCCGCGCGCCTTCTGGTAGCGCTTGTCCGGCGATAGTGACTGGGCAAGTAGTAATGCGTCTATTGGCGGAAAATGGATTATCGAGGCGTAACACTTCATCGATCACTGCTTCTAGTTCGCTATCATTGGCATTTTTAAGATCGGCGATTTGCTCGGGATGATGGAGTAAATGCGCCACTATGACGCCGACACACAGTGCAATGGAGCTTAAGTCGCCGCCAGTCCAGTTGCGCAAAATAGACACCAGCTCTGCTTCAGTTAGTAGGCGGCCATTAATATGCTCGCGACATAACCGACTTGTCACATCGTCTGCGAGACTGTGTGGCGAGCTTCGACGAGGTTGCACTACTGAGCGAATAATATCATCAAAGTTCTGAGCCACTTGTGCCAGCTGTTTATCATCTTTACTGCGAGCCGCCGCATGATTATTGCGCATCCATTGTAATAATTGTGGCTCCAGTGTTGCTGGCCACCCCAGCCAAGCACACTGCGCCCGTACTGCAAATACCGCACCGATGTCACTCACTGCATCGATTGGGGTGTGTTTAGGTAAGGTAGCGATAAGCTCAGCGGCCACTTGTTTAAATAGCGGCAAAAAAGGCGTGAGGGCACTTTCGCTAAGGTGTCGGTCAATGAGCGTTCGAAACTGATGATGCTGCTCACCATCTAAGCCGTTAGGAATTTGTAAAAAACGTGATACTTGGCTAGAAAATCGTTTATCGTCCAAGGCCACCGCACTTACATCACGGTAGCGCAGCAACTCCCACTCGCCGTCGTCATTTTGGATGATAGCCTGCTTGGGTCGCAGACGGTCGGTCAGGCTGCGTAGATCCTCTTCTGAGGACGCATCATTATCAGGGGAATAGGCAGTCATGTTAGCTCCTTTACCAGCAGGGCGGATGTAAAATATTAGGGGCACACCCATTAAATTGACATTTAAAATACCTAAATATGATCACCTTAGCTGAGCGTCTGATGGCTATCAAGCATGCTAAGGTGGGGTTAATTATGAATAGCTTCAAAGCGACACCTAAGTAAGAATAATGATATGCATTAAGTGGTCGGTAGCTTTTTGCCTATGCCAGCACATCGCCAATACAAAGTCAGCTATGCCGGCCCTGAGCCAGACACGGTTTGGTTAGCGCTCTTTTTTTAACCCGTTTAGGGTTGCTATACCAACCTGAAAAGATAACTGAGCAAGATTTTTTGTCACAAAGCCCACAGAAGAACACAGAAAAAGAGTCATAAAACCTAAAGGTGACTGCTCGTAGCAAGGAAAAAATGCGTTAGTTTCATCTTTGGCTTCAAGTAAATAAATCACTTTTTTACTTAAATTGATATGCCTACATTTGGTGCGGAGATCCCATGGAGTTGCAATTTTTAGGCACCTCAGCAGGCACGCCTACTAAGCGGCGCAATGTGTCGGGCCTTGCTGTTAAAAAGGTGAACCAAAAGTCGTGGATATTAGTTGACTGTGGCGAAGGCACCCAGCAGCAAATTTTGCATACGCCCTTATCACTGGTGCGTTTGCAGGCCATTTGTATTACTCATCTGCACGGCGACCATTGTTACGGACTGCCTGGCTTGCTGGCGAGTGCCAGTTTAATGGGCCGCACCGAGCCGCTTACACTGATTGGGCCTGCTCCGTTGCAGGCTTGGTTGACCCTCACTCAGCAAGTCAGCCAGTTAGTGCTAAATTATGAGTTGCACTTTGTGGATGTGGTCGGCTTAACCCATGCTATTGAAGTGGCAGGTTTTATGATATCGGCACACCCATTGTCCCATCGAGTGCCGAGTTTTGCCTATCAGTTAGTAGAAATAGGACTTCCTCGTCATTTAGATAAAGAAAAGCTAGTGGCTAAGGGAATTGCTTCAGGGCCAATATGGGGGCAGTTACACAGAGGCGAAACCGTCACTCTAGCGGATGGCCGCCGTCTTGCAGGCCCTGATTACTGGCTGCCTACGCGAGTGGCGCGCCACATTATTATTGCCGGTGATAATGACCGTCCCGATTTATTAGCCAAAGCGAGTGTGGCTTGTCACTTACTTGTCCATGAAGCCACCTATACTCAAGAGATTGCCGATAAAGTGGGGCCCAAGCCGCAACATAGCTCGGCGAAAATGATTGCCACCTTTGCCCAAGAAGTGGGTTTGTCCAATCTCTTGCTCACTCATTTTAGCCCGCGTTATCAAGCCCAAAGCTCAGGTTTAACCATTGAGGATATTGAGCAAGAGGCGAGAGCGTATTATTCAGGTACTCTGCACTTAGCCGAGGATTTAGCGATTTATCATTTAGATAGCAATGGACATTTGAGTCAACGGCATTTTCAATAGACGGCTAATAATTACATCTTAATAACTCTGCGCAAGGAGCCACTATGACCTCTGCTTTATTATCGTTACTCGGCATTACGTATCCTATCATTCAGGCACCAATGGCCGGTACCGCTACGGTCGCATTAGCGGCGGCGGTGTCTAATGCCGGCGGGCTTGGTTCCCTTGGTTTGGGGAGCAGTAATGTAGAAGAGGCACGCACACATATTCAAGCGCTAAAGCAGGCAACAGCTAAGCCCTTTAATGTGAACTTTTTTTGTCATCAACCCTTGCCGGAAGACGAAGCGCGTAATCAGCATTGGCTACGCTTGTTGGCCCCTTATTTTAGTGAGTTTTCTGCTAGCCCACCCACGCAGATCAGCGCCGGCTATCCCAGCTTTCTCGATAGTCCGCAGATGGTAGACATGCTGTTAATCGAGCGACCGCCGGTGGTGAGCTTTCATTTTGGCTTACCTAGCCAAGCGGTGATCACCGCATTACAGCAAGCAGGGATTAAGTTATTAGGCTGTGCTACTAATGTGGCCGAGGCCAAAGCCATTGAGGCCGCGGGGCTAGATGGTGTGATTGCCCAAGGGGTGGAAGCAGGCGGACACAGAGGCGTATTTGAACCCGAGCAGGATCTAGAGTTAGGCTTGTTTGGATTATTGCAGCTATTAAACAAACATTGCTCGCTGCCGCTCATTGCGGCTGGCGGCATTATGAATGGCCAAGGCATTCAGCAAGTGTTAACAATGGGTGCTAGTGCGGCGCAATTAGGGACGGCTTTTATTTTATGTCCCGAGTCTAATGCCAACGCGGCTTACCGTGCTCAACTTAGCAGTGCTAAGGCGTATGACACTGCCATTACAGCTGTGATTTCGGGGCGCCCCGCACGAGGTATCATTAATCGCATGCACCAAGCGCTAGGTACGCACCATGCAGCCTTGCCTGTTTATCCAACGGCGTACAGTGCGGCTAAAGCTTTAAATACAGTGGCTAGTGCGCAAAATTGTAACGACTTTGCACCGTTTTGGGCAGGGCAGGGAGCGCCATTAGCCCGAGCATTACCTGCAACCGAGCTAATGGCAGCGCTAATTGCCGAGTGGCATCAGGCATGCTCCCTTAACTACTAACTAGCGCTGAGTATTTTCGCCTAAAATATGGGTGCCAGCTTGACCGGATAAGAGAGCTAATGCATCGGATAAACGGCCAATAGCACTAAAGCCACCACTTTCAGCAAAGCTGCCGGCGGCTTTAATTTTGGGGCCCATTGAACCGGCAGGCACATCCATCGCTTGGCTTTCAGCCACAGTCAGGGTGGTTAGCGCTTTTGCTTGAGGAGTACCAAAGTCTTGGTAAACGGCCTCCACGTCGGTCAGCAGCAAAAGAGCATCGGCACCCAGTTGTTTGGCTAAAAAAGCGCTAGACAAGTCTTTATCAATTACCGCTTCAATACCTTGTAGGCCGTTATTTTCATCTCGAATGACCGGAATGCCCCCCCCGCCATTACAGATAATGACCACATTTTGCTCTACCAGCAGTTTTAATACCGCCAGATCAGGAATATCTTGTGGCTGGGGTGAAGCTACTACACGGCGCCATTTATCGCCGTCTTGGGCAATTTGCCAACCTGCTTTCTCGGCTCTGGACTGCGCTTCTTCTTGGCTGTAAACAGGACCAATGTATTTCGTGGGCGTGGCAAAGGCAGGATCATTTTTATCTACCACCACTTGGGTCAATAAAGTGGCAATAGAGCGGCTGTCTTGCAGGGCATTTTTTAGCTCCTGCTTTACTAAATAACCAATCATGCCGGCGGTTTGCGCGCCTAATACATCCAGTGGATAGCTCTCATCGGGATTATAAGCTTCTCCTTGTAAAGCCAGTAGTCCTACCTGAGGACCATTGCCGTGGGTGATAACCAACTGATGTCCAGCCCGAACAATATCGGCTAAGGCGCGGGCGGCCACTTTAACGTTGGCGCGCTGTACTTCTGCCGTGAGCGGTTCACCGCGCTGTAATAAGGCATTTCCGCCGAGTGCTGCTACAACTAACATAATTCATATCCTAACATTGCTAATGACACCGCTGTGCTGATGGGTATGCCACGTTTGACCAGAGCTGCCCGTGAGGCGGCTCTTTGAGAGGGTATTTCTTATTGAAGTTGCTCGAGGGTTCGAGCGTGGGCATTTTACTCATTACGGCCATGAAAAACAGTAACCAAGGCACTTTTTCTGGTAAAAAAGGGCTCATAAACGATTTTTAAGTAAATAGCTCTCTAGTGAGACTTGATCAATCACTCGTTATTAAACTGCGCAGCTATTTTCATTCATAGAAGAGAGTCACTAGGGGAGTAATATGGATATTTTATGGGAAGCGTTGGCTTATGGCATACCTAACGCTCGAGAGTTAGGGCATTTGTCGATTCGCTTAGTGGCGGCCGCACTGTTGGGTGCGGTGATTGGTATACAGCGAGAAAAAGCCGGCAAGCCGGCAGGCTTACGTACTCATATATTGGTCTGCCTAGGCACAGCAGTATTTATTTTAGCTTGCACTGGGGTGGGAATGTCATTGGATGCGTTATCTCGCGTGATCCAAGGCATTATTACTGGGATCGGTTTTATTGGCGCCGGTTCTATTTTAAAACTAGGACATGAGCAAAATATTAAAGGCTTAACCACCGCTGCCGGTGTATGGATGACGGCAGCCATAGGCATAGCGGTAGGGTTAGGGAGTTTGGCAGTTGCAGGGTTAACCACGTTGTTGGCGTTAGTCGTGCTGGTACTGGCGGCTCCCTTTGAAAGGCGTATGGAGTAAATTAGCGCATGAAAGGTAACTTGTATTACTTAAGTTGCAAATGATGTTTATTTTGCAACAAAGGCTTAACAGTTAGCGCAATTTGCTATAGTCTTGATCACAAGTACACATTAATGGTCTGGTTTACGCCCTTAATTACAAGGCAGCATCACCATCAAGACCACTACCAAATAAAAGGAAGTTATTATGTCTCTTGCCGCTGCTGTTCCTCTGTTTACCGAGCAAGGTTCGGTTAAAGTTCAAATTAAGTTTAAAGGTTTTGGCCGCCCCGATATAGAGCAAATGATGAGCTCTTCAGAGATTTCTAAGCTAGTGTGTCCCGACACCGGTGCCTTTGTATCAAAAATGCAGCTAGAAGATTGGCCCTTTGAAGTTTATAAATATGAAATTAATCCGCAAGAAAACACCTTAGTGATCCGAGCTCGCAAATTACAAGAGCTGGAATTTGACTAGTCACTTTAAGCCAGAGCGCCCTGCTTTGGCTTTCTTTTTATTAACCCTTTCTGCCATTTACTTCTTACTTAAACCCGCCTTACAGATGATGTTGTGGCGCGGATGACTGCCAATCGATCATTAATGTCGGTAAGCTTAACGAGAGCTAGGTAAGCTTATGGGAGCGAGACATTAGTAGGAGGCGCTATGCGGCTTGACGATTATGTAGTGCAACAAGGGCAGGGTCTGCCTTTGGTGTTTATTCATGGCTCTTTTGCAAGTGACGCTACTTGGAAGAAAATAATAGCAGAGCAAGCAACAAAACATCATTGCATCGCGATTAAATTGCCTGGACACGGCGGTGCACCTGAGCCTAATGATATGCAAGCGCCTACCTTAGCCACTGAGCTTGATCTCGTTGTAGACCTCATTGAGCAAACTACCAACCAAGCGGTGCACTTAATAGGGCATTCATTTGGCGGTGTCGTGGCGCTAGCCGTGGCGCTGAGTGGTCGAGTAAAAATACGCCAACTTACTTTATTTGAGCCCGTGGCTGCTTGGGTGTTAGCGGTGGCGCAAGACCACCAGCATTATCAACAAGTACAAGACTGTTTTGCTCTGTATCAACAAGACTTAGCGCACCCCAACGTAGATGCTTGCCAACGAGTGATCGACTTTTGGGGACAAGCCGGAGATTTTAAGGCGCTACCTGAAAGCATTCAGGAGCAAATGCGTGGGTTAACTGCTCATAATTTTCGCCATTGGCAGTTGAGCAAAAATATTAGCACCACTGCACAAGATTTACAGCGCTGTACCATCCCTACTCACGTGATTTATGGCACCTGCTCTAGCCCTGTCACCCGCGCCGTTTGTGAACATTTAGCGACCCTAATGCCATACTGTCAGGTGTTTACCATTCAAGGTGCCAGTCATTTTTTAGTCACTACGCACCCTAGCCAGTGTTTAGCTATGATTAACAGGCCGTGGTCGGTGAATAATACCTTTTAAGAGAGGATGCATAATGAATTATTTAAAAGTAACAATCATCGGTGGTGTGGCCTTATTAATGGCGGGCTGCTTTGATAATAAAGAAGCAGTAGTGGAGCACAATCGCTGCACTACCGTTTGGTATGAGCAGGTAGAAAGTCAGTATCCTACCGGCGATGGGCAAGGTCATGGGCCGGATCTGGGCTCAGAAGAGTGGCGCTCGGTGGTGGAGTTTAAGCTTGGGATCCGTGATGATGATAATGTGCCCGCGACGAGCAGTGAAGAGTGGTGCACTTACATTGACGAGCGCTATATTCAAGCACAAGATAATTCCTAGTTGGTAAAGCTATGCGCTTAAGGAGGCGGCAATGTACTTAAACGAGCAATACTTACTGGTCTTTTGGGGCATTGCCGCCCTGATTTTTTTACTATTTGTACAGTGGCTAGTGGCGTCGATGGTAAAAGCCGCCCAGCCAGGCGCTATACCGGGTAAAGTCGACCCGCAACTCGATCATCACTCTTTTGTATTTCGCGCGCACCGCACTTTTAGCAATAGCTTAGAAAATAGCCCAGCTATGTTTGGGACTAGCGTGTTAGCTGTATTGGTGGGCGTTAAACCAGAGTGGGCCGCGCTATGCGTGTGGGTGTTGATAGCCGCGCGGGTTTTGCATATGGCGCTATATTATGTAATGGCCACGAATAGCAACCCCAGTCCGCGAAGCTATGCGTTTATGCTGGGGGTGTTAGCTAACCTTGCTTTATTTGGCTTATGCATTAATGCATTATTAGCGCATACCTAAATAAATAAGAACCGCGCCCGCGGTTCTTATTAAAGTGATAAGCTCTAAGTAATGCCTTAAAGCTAATGTGGGTTATATCCCAAGCTTGCTTTTAAAAACTTAAGACATCTTCGCCACTGAACCCACGGAAAAATCAAGAGCAAAACCAACAAAAAACCACACCTGTTACGCCGAACTACTTATTATCAAGTTAGTTCAGTTAAAGGTTATTCATCTAAATCGCTTAGGAGCGACCAATAAAGATAAAGGGTTTGGTTTCTACAAAGTCAGCGGATACATCACCCACCATTTCATCTCTTACTAGCACCTTACCTTTATTTCTTTGCAAGTCTAAAAACTGCACTTTGCCGGTTTTTTCACTAAAGTCTATTTGCTTTAAATCAACCCAAAATACGCTCGGGCTGAGTACTGAATCAAACACATATAACCCATGCTTATGATCCACCAGCGTGCGCCAGCGAGTAGAAGAAATATTGGGCTGGTCCGGCGTGCTAATACCAAAAGGCACGGATGCATTACGTATCACACTCAGCACACTGGCCAACGATTCCTCAGTGGTAGCTTTTTGTGGAATAGCATCAATATAAAATGAAGCGCGTACAAAGCGGTCTGCAGCACGGTTAGTGCCGGGTAACATGGCGCTGCCGCCAATTTGTTGCCAATAGGAGTTAAGTGCTAACTGCTCATCAAAAGTCGGAGAGTTGGTCATTACTTGATACAAGCGATCATGATGGATCACTTGCTTACCATCAATATACTCAACAATGGCACTGTCGCCGCTAGAGTCGGAGAGGGATAAGTGTAGGGTTGCTAAACGGCCTTCACCGGGCACTTCGGCGGTCACTAAAGTAAAGGGCTCTTTTTCTAATGCCGTTACTGCCGAGGCCACATCGGCAAAATTATCCAATACATACTGCGCCCATGCCGCAATACTTAAGCCCGGCTTGCTGTCGGCGTCAAATTCAGGATACTCAGACTCCACTAACCATAACACGTTGGCGGCTAAGCCTTTTTCATTCACGCCATCGGTGGTGGCAATATCAAAGCCGGTAGTAATGACGCTGCCGTATTTTGATGTCCATTCAATGGAATTGTCTCCCGCTTGTCCGTTGCGTTTCATACCCCGAGGAAAGGTCCATATATTACTGTCTACATCGACCTTCCAGTCCATAGAGCGAGCAGTAATAATATTATCGTCTTCTCCCAGGTAAACCACACGAGTACACGCCTCGGCGATACTGGCGCTCAGTAATAAGCTCGCAGCAAAGGTGAGTAAGCTGCCTTGTTTTATTTTTTTTAATGGTTTAGTCATACCCTAGCTTCCTTATGAGGTGTAGTGGTAAGTCATTATTATCTATATTCTTAAAGTAACATAAGTCGCTTATAAATAAGAGCGTTGGCAGGAGACAATAAAGTTAATACGAAGCACGCTAAGTAAATATCAAGAAAGAGCATTAAATTGTTTGCGTTTTTGGCCACCAAGCGGGCAGTAAGGCTTGAATATGTGGTTGGTTAAAACGCTCATCTATTAACTCAATTACCCCTGTATCTTCTGGGGTACGAATTAAGCGGCCCGCCGCTTGAATGACTTTACACATACCGAGCAATAAATAAGTGTAAAAGTCGCCTTGGCCAAAGCGCGCTTGTAAGCGTTGGCAAAGTTGTTGTTGAAACGCATTCACGGGGGGCAAGCCTAAGGTGACAACAAATACGCCAATCAGCTGCTCACCCGGCAAGTCGATGCCCTCCCCAAACGCGCCTCCTAATACTGCTAATCCTACTAAGCTGCTGCTATTACGAAACTGCTCTATAAACTCATTGCGGTGGGCTTCTGTCATAGCAGGCGTTTGGCTAAGAGTAGTCAGGCTAGGCATATCGATGGCTAGCTGTTGTTGTAGTTGGTTTAAATAAGCAAAGCTACTGACATAGACTAAGTAATTACCGGGCGCCGCTTGATATTGGTTAATAATCCGTTGGGCAATAGCACTTATTGAGCGTTGGCGCTGGTTAAAGCGGGTGCTAATCGCTACGGTGCGCACCGTTAATTGGGCTGATGAAAAAGGACTCGAGATAATACGCCAACAGCTATGCTCTGGCATGCCCAGCAAGTCTTGATAATAACGAGCTGGGCTGAGGGTGGCTGAAAATAATACACAGGCATGGGCTTGCTCAAATCGCTGGGCTAAAAAATCGGCGGGGATCAAGTTTTGCAAGGCTAAGCTGGCACGAACTCGCCCTGTATTACCTAGTCTATAAGCAGTTAAGATACATAAAGAGTGGTTACCAAACTGTTCCGCTAATTTCATAAAGCTAATGGCATTAAACAGCAATTCTTGCAGCGCCAGATTGAGTGAGTGCTCACTCATATATGCACTGAGCTCACGGATCACTCGCTGTAATGCCCCATTTAATTCTTTAGGCAGATGTTCAAACTGGTGTTGTGCGGTGTTATTGGGCCAAACTTGCTCAGTGTCAATGTGGTTTACGATCAAAGTGCGCCACGCTCTTTGTAGTGCTTTAAGACCATTTTTTAAGCTAGCAGGGCTTTGTTTTATCGCTGCAAATACCGCCGTTTGTGGCAAGTAACTGGAATACATGCCACGAGCACGCTCAATGAGGTTATGAGCTTCATCTACTAAGGGGACTACTCGCCACTCATTGGCTCGAGTTAAGTTATATAGTAACGCGTGTTGATCAAAATAGTGATTTACATCGCCAATCACCACATCGCACCAGCGGGCCATTTCTTGTGCTAGATAATAAGGACAAATTTGGTGCTCTTGGGCAATATTTTTAATAGCGGTGCTATCTAGCCATTGTAAGGTAGCGGCCGCTTGGCGCGCAGCGGGTAAACGGTCGAAAAAACCTAATGCTAACGGGCAAGCAGCGCCGTCACAGGCTAAGTCAGGATGCAGACAGGCTTTTTCTTTGGCGGTTAGCTCCAAGATGCGGACCGGTATGGAATGCGACTGTGCTTGTTGTAATTGCTTTAGCGTATCTAATATCAATTGCCGACCGGTGGTGCGGGCGGTCAGTAAAAACAGCCGATCCAGACGCTGGCGGGGCAAGGTCAGTAACGCAGGGAAGATCACGCCCATGGTTTTACCAATGCCGGTGGGTGCTTCTAATAATAAGGGGCGGGCGGTGCTAATGGCTTTATAAACATTTTCACTTAAATTGCGCTGTTGGGGGCGAAAGTCATTAAAAGGAAAAGTTAAAGTGAGCAAGGCCGCGTCTCTTTGTTGCCGGTGTTGGCGCTCTTGCTGGTGCCAGTTTTTATATTGCCTACACAAGATGATTAAATAATCGGTGAGGGCTGAACAAGACCAAGTGGTGGTAAACGGTGTCTCTTGATCTTGATGAATGTCGTAATACACTAGGCGTAAGCTCACTTCAGCCAACTGATCGCGGGCGCATAATAGCGCGCCATAGATTTTAAGTTGTGCTAAATGCAGCGCTTGGCGATCGTAACTAATGCGCGCCACCTCACCACTGTGGGTTTTAATTTCTTCTAATAAAGGCCGCTCGTCATCGGGTTGATAGCCGTCGGCGCGCCCGCGTAGCTGGATCCCTAAACAACTTCCTTCTAGCAAATATTCCGGCTGATAAGTAGCAGGGCGGCGAGATTGCACAATTTTGTGACCTTGAATACCTTGCTCAGCCGTGGGCGAGGGAGTGTTGTTATACTCTAGGCTGCCTTGACGGGCGGCAAATTCGCATAACGCGCGTACGGCGACGTTCACTGGTCTTGCCAACGTACGTGACACACTCTCACCGGCAATTGTTGCTTAAGCATAGTGGCTAGCCACAACTGCTGATGATCTTGCAGCCGATCCCCTGGGCCCTTTACTTCAATGAGTCGATATTGCTGAGTGTGAGTGTCTAGTTCAATTAAATCCGGCATCCCGCGGCTGTGGTAGCGTAAGTCTAATAATAAATGACGAAAAATAATCGCTAAGTGCGCCGCAGGAATAATCGTTAAACTCAGCTCCAACAAAGGGGCACTTAAACTGGGCCAGTGCAACAGACTGCAGCTAATCCCTTGTTTTTCCTGAAAGCGTTTTTTAATAATGCGTTGATAATCGCCATTACTGAGCTGACTAAAACCTTGTGCAATTTCTGTGGTTCGGTGTTGCGCAAAGTTGGGGCGAAATAAATCTGCTGGGCCGGCCTGAAAAGGATTAAAAAAGGCGCCAGGTACTGGCTTAAATAACGCGGGCCAAAACAACAGAGCAAACAAGCCAGTAAAAAGACGGTTTTCACTGTGAAATAACTGAATATGTTCGCGAGTAAAGTGCTGGATCACCGCTTGCTCTACTCGGCCTTGGGCAGGGCGGGGTAAAACAAGCTCAGTGCTAGGCAGCGCCATTTTACTCGGCGCTTGATAGTCTAGTTTTGCCTTGCGTGCACAGCGCTGCATAATCCGTTGCAAACTCACTTGGGCTTCGGGCTGCTGGATTGCTTGTAACGCCGTTTGAGCGTGGGCAAACACCCTTGCTGGAGCTAATAATTTTTCTTGGATACGTAAGTGTCGGATTTGCGCTTCTCGGTGTTGGCTTTGCTGATATAGGCGAAGGGCTAACGGGATGTGCTGCTGGCGCTCGGCTTCTCGGCCTAGCTGATAAAGGACGCGCTGGCTGCGATAAGCTAACCATTCATTGTTAGCCGCAATAGATGGCGGTACTAAAGACTCAGTAATATCTGCTGCCACCTTATCGACCGCTTCCCCTGCACCGACTCGCTGTTGAAGCTGATGCAGTTTAAGATAAATATCCAGCTCGCTACGCTGTTGAAAGGGGCGATCCTCCTTAGTGAAGGGCACTTTTTCAAAGCGATATACATTAAGCTCACTGAGCACAAACTCCGACCAGCTTTGGTATAAATTGCCGAAAAATAACAGTCGCAACCGCTCAAATAACTCAACACAATTAAGTTGCAGCAACTTAAAAGGCGCACTAGGCCACCACTGAGACAAGGGGCGTTCGCGGTCTTTAAAAGCAGTAAGCAGCTGGGCTTGCAGTTCTTTCTTAGTAATAGAACGAGCAAAGCGCTGCTCTGGTAATAGATATTGAGCCAGCTCGAAGCACTCAGGCCGTTTACTGATAGTACATAACTGGCTCAAAGTGAGGCTGGGATCTTCTACCACTAACTCCAGTGGCAGGAGAGCGCTAATGGCTTGGACGAGCATTGGCACTTCTGCATATTGTAATTGATCGTGGCGAAAGTAAGGCCCTTTGCGCATGATCATACGGATTAAGAGCGCTTGGGTGCTTTCTTCTAATTCCAGAAGTTGGTGTAGCTGTGCTTGTTCATGAGCGAGCAGCAAGTCGGGATAATGATACAGGCACAGCTGGATCACTTGCTGTGCATTACGCAGATAATATAAAGGATCACTTAAGGGGGTAGCAGTAATAGCAAAAGCCGTCATGAGTACCGATGAGTTAACAAAAACACGGCTAAATAATACCCAGTGGAGGAGAAAATAAGTAGCTAAAGTTGCAGCCTAGCGCGCATTTTATCTCAGGAAGGGGTGGTTTCTGGTATTATTCTCTTATTGTATAGGAGGGCGCGATGCGCATTTTATTTGCCCTATTAGGCGTGATTTCATTGGTTTTGGGTGTGATAGGAGCGTTTTTACCGCTGCTGCCGACCACGCCATTTATTTTACTCTCGGCTTATTTATTTAGTAAGTCTTCGCCGCGGATGCACCATTGGATGATAAATCACCCTTGGTTTGGTGCCTTGATCCAAGACTGGCAAACTCATCGTGGAATGCGCGCCAGTGTAAAGAAAAAAGCGATTATTATGATGACCTTAAGCTTTGCTTTTTCTATTTATATTGTGCCGCTGTGGTGGGTGAAAGTAGGGCTAGGAGTGATGTACATAGTGCTAGTGATAGGTTGCTGGCGCTTACCTGTGGTACCTGAGCCGCCGATGCCAGCTAAACGTTAACCCAGCACTTTCAGGGCAGCTAGTGCGGGCTAGGAATATCTTTTTTACTAACGCCTTGCTCCGCCATTTTTTGGCGAGCCAACACTTTATCATCTGGGCTGGCATTCAGTCGGGCCTGTCCATTATCTTGTTGCGCGCTGAGCTCTAAGTGACTTAAAAGTGCAAAGTGATCAGAGCCGGTGAGTTTTAAGCGCTTAAGAGTTATCACGCGAAAGTGGTGGCTATGAAATAAGTGGTCGAGTGGCCAGCGAATAAACCAGTAGCCAGCATGAAAGGTATTAAACATACCACGTCCAATGCGCGGATCCCGTAGGCCACTTACTTTTCTAAATAAACGGGTGGTATTCGACCAGGCGACATCATTTAAGTCGCCTGCCACAATAATGGGCTGAGTAGCATCGGCAATACTGTTAGCCACTGCTAACAACTCGGCGTCGCGCTCGCTTGAACTGTCATTTTCAGTTGGGCTGGGCGGCGCGGGATGCAAAAAATGCGTACGAATTTTATTACCTGACGGCAGGACCACTAAGCAGTGCATAGAGGGTACATCGGGCTCGACTAAGTATTTTATTTCTGCAGCCTCTAATGGGAAGCGCGAGTACACATGCATACCATATAGATTATCCAGCGGGCATTGCAGGGTATAAGGGTATTCTTTTTCTAGTGGCGTCAGCTGCGTTTGCCACCACAGATCGGACTCTAGAGTCACCAGTAGATCCGGTTGATGCTCAGCCATTAACGCTAATAAACACTCGGCATGGCGATTAGGCATCAACACATTAGAAGCAAGAATTTTAATGGTCTCTGTTGGCTGAGCTGTGGTGCTGGCCTTTACCTCTACCGGATACAGTCGGCTATAAGGCCAGATCCACCAGCCATGATAAAGCAAGCAGCCACTATTAATTATCACTAATAGCAGGCTTGTCCCGCGGCTGAGGTCGAGCAAGGTGATCGCTAGCAATAGCGTGATGATAATAGCAGTAATAAACTGCATTCGAGGAAAATCAAAAATCCGTATCCACCACGCCTCATAATGCCATAGCGGCAACAGAGTAATCACTGCATTAATAACAGTGGCCAACACCAGCGGGGTGAACATTTCCATCTACATACTCTTTGCGGATCAATAAATGCTATGGATAACGAATAGCGATAATTTCTAATTCTTGCAGGCCATTAGGCGTGGTTAATTCTACCACATCTCCTACCTCCAAACCGAGCAATGCCCGTGCCAGTGGGCTTAAAAAGGAAATACGACCACTGGCCGCATCGGCTTCATCTACGCCCACTATTTGGTAGTGTTTTTGCTCATCTGCTTCGGTTAGCAAGTCTACGCAGGCACCAAAATGTACCTTATCTTGGGGCTGGCGCTGGCTGTCTACCCACTGAGCACTTTGTAAACGCAGATCTAGATCAGAAAGTCGCGCTTGTAGGCTGGCTTGCTGTAAGCGCTTATCCG
>JAAYRH010000053.1 GCA_012518835.1 Aeromonadales bacterium
AAAGTAATTGCCGATAGTATTGGCTTTACCCACGCCGCCTGTGGCCCCTTCGTCCGCTCGTCTTACCATGCAGACTTACAAGCCCAAGGTGTGGAAGTGAAATAGCGCCAAGAAAGAGCTGGGCAAGAGCTTGGGAAGAAATGACCTAGAGCTAGGAACGGGATGGGCAAGAGCTATGGACGAAATAAGCAAAAGCTGGGGAAGAGATGGGCTAGAACTGGGGAGGTTACTGGGCTTTGGTATCCCTTTCAGGTTTATATTATCTCTTCCAGACTTATGTCATCCCATCCCGACCTTTATTATCTCTTCCAGATCTCTGTCATCTCGTCCCTTCACTTTCTCGTCCTTATAGTTACACCTTCGGCGTAATGCGAGAACAAGCGTTCGCCTACAAAAGACATTCGATTTTGTAGGCGCAAATTTATTCGCGCAATAGTGTGCAGCACTATCTTGTGCGACTACAAAAAACCGCTGATAGCATTAAGCTATCAGCGGTCAGTAGAGATTCACCACCAATAAGAACTGCTCTTATCTCTTACCAATAAAATGCCCTTTTCAGATCTTATCTTTACTTTTCTGTGGATTCAGGGGATTCCGTTGCAAAGGGTCTTGGTTTTAGCTGGGCGCCGGGCGCTCGGCGCTGCTCTTATCTCTTACCTATAAAATATCTCTTTTCGCTTTTATATTTATTTTCTGTGGGTTCAGTGGATTCCGTGGCAAAGGGTCTTGACCTACCTTGGCGCTTGGCGCTATCCGTTGTGCTTTCTTCGCGCTTCTACTCCATCCGCTAGCATCGCCAGCAGACGTTCGGTATCTTCCCAACCAATACAAGCATCGGTAATGCTTTGGCCATACGTCAGCTCACCGTCTTCGGTTAAGTCTTGACGACCGGCTACTAAATGGCTTTCTACCATAACGCCCATAATGGACTGCTCACCCGCCGCTAGCTGGGCACAGGTGTCTTCAGCCACTACCATTTGGCGCTCATACTGCTTGCTGCTGTTAGCGTGGCTAAAATCGATCATTATTTTCTTTGGCAAACCGGCTTTCTCTAGCTCATGACAGACTTCGGCCACATGCTTGGCACTGTAGTTCGGCTCTTTTCCGCCACGTAAAATAATATGACAATCTGGGTTACCGGCGGTTTGCACTATCGCCGAGTGGCCAAGCTTAGTTACCGATAAAAAGTGGTGGGCAGCGCTGGCGGCGCCAATCGCATCGGCAGCCACTTTAATGGTGCCATCGGTACCATTTTTAAAACCCACTGGGCAAGATAAACCTGAAGCTAACTCGCGATGTACTTGTGACTCAGTAGTACGAGCACCAATGGCCCCCCAGCTCATCAGATCTGCCATATATTGCGGCGTGATCATATCGAGAAACTCACTGGCGGTAGGCATGCCGAGATGGTTGAGATCTAACAGTAATTTACGGCCAATACGTAAACCGTCGTTGATCTGAAAACTATTGTCTAAGTAAGGGTCGTTAATAAGACCTTTCCAGCCCACCGTGGTGCGTGGCTTTTCAAAATAAACACGCATTACAACTTCGAGTTGAGCGGCGTACTTTTCTCGCAAGCCTTTAAGGCGCTCACCATATTCTAATGCCGCTTCCACGTTGTGAATGGAGCAAGGACCAATCACTACTAACAATCGGTCATCTTCGTCGGTTAAAATACGATGAATAGCGTGGCGGCTCTCAAACACTGTGGCCGAAGCTTGGGCAGTGGCGGGATATTTTTCTAATACAGCTATGGGGGGTAATAATTCTTTAATTTCGTTAATGCGAATATCGTCGGTTTGGAAATGCATGAGCAACCCTGCTAAATTTTCGAGCTTTGGCCCGCTTTATTAAAATGATTGCCGTTAATTTAGCCCGAGCCAGCGCTACTGTAAACGTTCAACTCGGCAAATGGCTACATTCGCCGATAAATAGCGCAACATAGGGGCTCTTAGGGCAATTTGCTAGGCAAGCCTCGATTTTGTTGCTAGACAACACAGCCACTAGAGTGTGACTATGCGCTCAGTTTCCTTGTAAGAAGAGTCATAATAATGAGCTATACCCTCACTGCTACCGATAAAACCGCCGCCCTACAGTTAAATGACGATGAGCGTTTTAATTATTTTGTTAATAAAGCCGACGAACACCAAGAGATTTGGATCTTAACCGATGAGCACGGCTGCATGATGCTTACTACGGAAGATGAAGAAGATTGCATCCCCGTTTGGCCTCATGCTGACTTTGCTAAAGAGTGGGCGGTAGGAGATTGGAGTCAATGTCGCGCCGAAGCCATTAGTCTTGCAGTATGGCATAACCGTTGGGCTCCAGGCATGGAAGAAGATGAGTTACTGGTGGCGGTTTTCCCTACCAACGATGAAAGCGGCATGGTAGTGGATCCGCGCGAGCTAGATGCCGCCTTGGCACGCAAACAAAAGTTAGGGCGAAAAAACTAATGCAGGTCTGGGTAGATGCGGACGCTTGTCCTAAAGTGATCCGCGATATTTTATTGCGCGCCGCCGAGCGCACCCAAACAACCATGACTTTTGTCGCTAACCATGCGCTGCCAATGGCGGGCTCACCGCTGATTAAACAACTGCAAGTGGCCAAAGGTTTTGATGTAGCAGACGATGAGATTGTTTCGCGCTTACAAGCCGGCGATCTGTTGATTACCGCCGATATTCCACTAGCGGCAGAAGCGTTAGAAAAAGGCGCCGAGGTATTAAGCCCGCGGGGCGAGCGCTTTGATAAAGGCACCATTAAGGCCAAGCTCACTATGCGTGACTTTATGGATACCATGCGCGCCAGCGGCGTACACACCGG
>JAAYRH010000054.1 GCA_012518835.1 Aeromonadales bacterium
GTGGTCACTTGTCGAGCTGGCCGGGCAACTACGATGACTATCTGGTCAATAAAGAAGAAGCACTGCGAGTGGAAGCTGAGCAAAATGCCTTATTTGATAAGCGCTTGGCCCAAGAAGAAGTGTGGATCCGCCAAGGGGTGAAAGCCCGCCGTACCCGTAATGAAGGCCGAGTGCGTGCGCTTAAAGCGCTACGTGCCGAGCGAAGCGAGCGTCGTGAAAGCGTAGGCAAAGTCAATGTAACCCTAGATGATGTGCGCCGTTCAGGAAAAATTGTCTTTGAAGTAGAAAATTTAACCTTTGCTTATGAAGGTAAGCCGTTACTAAAGAACTTTTCGACTATGGTACAGCGAGGCGATAAAATTGCGCTGGTGGGCCCAAATGGTTGTGGTAAGAGTACCTTAATTAAATTGTTACTCGGCCAGCTGACGGCACAGTCGGGCACCTTAAAGTCTGGCACTAAACTAGAAGTAGCTTATTTTGACCAGTATCGTGAGCAGTTAGATCCCGAACGCACCGTCATGGATAACCTAGCCGAAGGCAAGCAAGAAGTAGAAGTGAACGGTCGCAGCCGTCATGTGCTGGGTTATTTACAAGACTTCTTGTTTGAGCCAAAGCGAGCTCGCACGCCGGTTAAAGCGCTGTCGGGCGGTGAGAAAAATCGCTTGTTATTAGCACGGTTGTTTTTAAAGCCCAGTAACTTATTGGTGCTTGATGAGCCAACTAACGATCTTGATGTGGAAACCCTTGAGCTATTAGAAGAGTTATTAGCCGATTATAAAGGCACCTTGCTACTGGTGAGCCACGACCGAGACTTTATTGATAATACCGCCACCCATTGCTGGCTATTTGAAGGAGAAGGGCAGGTCACGGAGTTTGTCGGCGGCTATCAGGATATGCAGCAGCAATTATCTTATCGCCCAGCGCCAGTCACCCATAAAGTGGCAGACCAAGCTCCTGCCAAACAGGAAGTGAAAACACCTGCTCCCCAAGCGGCACTGGTACGTAAAAAGCTATCTTACAAAGAGCAGCAAGAGCTGGCCGCTTTGCCCGCTCAGTTAGAGCAGCTGGAGCAAGAGATAGAAGCCTTACAAGAAAAGGTGAATGATCCCGACTTCTTTAGCCAAGCCGACAATGATACCCAAGCGGTATTACAACTGTTGGCTGATGCTGAAGCGCAGCTAGAAATGGCGTTTAATCGCTGGGAAGAGTTAGAAGCGGTTCAGTAACTTAATACACTTAGGCCAAGCATAAGGCGCTAAGTGTGAAGCGCAAAAGTGATAAAAAAAGGCCTCGAATAGTCGAGGCCTTTTTATTGAACGGATAGTAATCCGCCACTATTAAAACTGGGAGGTGTCGGTAAATAAGCCTACTTTTAGATCTTTTGCTTCATAAATAACGCGACCATCAACTTCCACAGTACCATCGGCGATGCCCATGATCAGACGACGCCAAATGACCCGCTTAAAGGTGATCTTATAAGTGACTTTTTTCGCGGTTGGTAAAATTTGGCCGGTAAATTTCACTTCACCTACCCCAAGGGCACGTCCTTTACCTGGGCCGCCTTTCCAGCCTAAGAAAAAGCCCACTAGCTGCCACATGGCATCTAGGCCTAAACAGCCTGGCATTACTGGGTCACCAGGGAAGTGGCAGTCAAAAAACCATAAATCAGGGTGAATATCGAGTTCGGCAATGACTTCGCCTTTGCCATGTTCACCGCCTTCATCACAGATATGGGTAATACGGTCCATCATCAGCATATTAGGGGCGGGCAGCTGACTATTGCCAGGGCCAAATAACTTACCTTGGCTACAAGCCAGTAACTCTTCTTTAGTAAAGGCGTGCTTGCCCAGTTCTTTTTGAGAAGGTATATCTTGTGCAGACATTATCACTCTTCCAGTTAGTTCAGGCTCAAGCCTAAGGTTTAAAAATGGGGCACACTTTAACGAACCCCGCTACGACAGGCAAGTCGGATTACCTTGCGCCGCGAAATAAGCGGCTCAATAAGCTCGGTTCATGGCGGTGGCCATTTAATTCATCTAAGCGATCGCGAATACGGCCAAACAAGGTATCCGGTTGTTCTACATCACCAGCTACGCAGCCTGTTAACAGCTCGATGGCTTGCTCGACATGAGATACGGGATAAATATGGAACTGTCCGGCTTTAATGGCAGCGGCCACTTCATCGGACAAATTAAGCTGTAAGCGATTACTTGCCGGTAAAATAACCCCTTGTTGTCCGGTTAAGCCTTGAATTTTACACAGGCGAAAAAAGCCCTCTATTTTTTCGTTAACGCCGCCCACCGGTTGTACATTGCCAAACTGATCCACTGCACCCGTAACGGCAAAGTGTTGATAGATAGGCTCTTTAGCTAAGGCTGACAGTAACGCGCACAACCCAGTAAGCGAGGCGCTATCGCCGTCAATTTCATGATAAGACTGTTCAAATACCAAGTTGGCCGATAAGGGACTGGGATGCTCGGCGCCAAATAAATTCGCTAAGTAACCATGGATAATCATCATGGCTTTAGCATGAATGTGTCCTGCTAAATCGGCTTTTCGCTCAATATCTGAGACATCACCGTCGCCTAAGTGAACGGTGGCAGTGAGGCGCACTGGCTCACCAAAGTCATAAGGGTGGCCGGTGATCTGCAAGACCGACAGGCCATTAATTTGGCCTACTTCTTGACCTTGGGTTTGTAGCAGATATTGGCCGTCTCTTACCCCTAAATCACCTTGCTCCACCATAAAGTTTAAGCGGTAATCTTGTTCTACTTGCGCCTGCTTTATGTGCTGTTCTTGGATAAGGGGCGCGCCGTCACGACGAGCAATCACATCCGCCAGCTGCATCATGGCCACTAATTGCGCTTCCACTAGTGATAAGCGATGTTGATGCTCAGTTAAACGACAGCTATAACGGCATAATCGCAGCATCGCATTGCGATCCATATCCAGTAATTGATGCTTTTGTTGTAGGTGAGCCAAAAAGCCCAGATAGCGAGGTAAGTCGTCCTCGGCATTCCATTCTGGAATAATATCGGCCCGTAAAAACGCCAAGGTGTCTAATTCGGGATCCAGTAAATAGAGCTCGGCCACCGCCAGGCGATCGCCAACTAAGATTAAATGAATATCTAAGGGGGCAGGCTCGGGCTGAAAATAAAAAGAGGCCACATCGGCGGCACGGGTCCACTCTATACAGCGAGTAACTAAGGCGCTTTTAAGACGAAACCACACGTTAGGCTGCACCAACAGCTCTTCAATAGGCACAATAAGGTAGCCGCCATTAGCCTGATGAATAAGCCCGGGCTCTAATAGATGATGGTGACTAAACACCGTACCTTGTTCAGTTTGAAAGTGAATGGCACCAAAGAGTTGCTCGGGCGTAAATTGGCGCGCATAAATCACCGGCACCTGTAGATCCGTTCTGTGGATCATTTGGTTAATTAATACTGGGTGAGTAAAACCCTGTTCGCTCGCTACATGCTGCGCTAATAAAGATAAATAATCGGCGACTTTTTCATCGTAATCTTGCTTTTTGAGAATGCGCTGGACGATATGCTCGGCATCTAAATGGCGCGTGGTCAACTCTAGTAACTGCCCGACTAATTCACAAAATACCGTACTGGTACCGGCTTTTAAACGCAGCCAAATAGGCTTTTGGGGATGGCGCAGATTTTCGGCATAGCAAAGATCAAACAAGGCATCGTGTTTTGCATATTGCTGAACCAGATCTTGTACTAGCTCTTCATAATCGGCGCCGGAAAAACCATTTAATAGCAAAATAGGATTATGGGCATTCAAGCTAGCTAAGGTCGAAAATGCCGAGTCAGCACGCTGTTGTAGTGCACTAAAGGGCAAGGCAGCGACTTCTTTAAGGCAAGTTAGCTCAGTAGGTAGTGTAAACACCGGATTTAGTTCGATATGACTTAATGATTGCACTCAAAAACTCATTCATAATAATAATATGCGCCCAGTATACTGCAGCCAGCTTGAGGGTCGACCGTTGAATGATTAATTTTGTTAAAAACCCTTTCTTACCTGTCATTTTTTAACTTTGCGACTGGGCTTAAAAATTTGTCTGACTTATTAAGCTTATTATTGCGCTGAGTCATAAACTCACTCCGTATGTGGAATACCACAGTAGAGAGCACTTTCATTAACCGTCATGATCTACTACCAGTAAATAACTCATACGAAACCTAGGGATACCACCACTATGGGCAGAATGAAAAAAGCGGCGGCGGTTGTCGTGGTGCTAGCAGCAGTGGGCATCGGCGTGGGGATCGGCGGCGGCCACTTGCTGAGCCAGCAGCGCGCTGCCATTAGCGCCGACGATGCAGAAAAAAGTTTGATCTGACCAACGCTGAATTAATTAAGCAGGGCGCTTATATAGCGCGTACCGCTGACTGTGTGGCCTGTCATACCGCCCCAGGTGGTCAAGATTACGCAGGGGGGCTTGCTATGGAAACCCCGTTAGGGGCTATTTACAGTACGAACATTACCCCCGACCCTGAAACCGGTATTGGCAATTATAGTTTTGCTGACTTTAAGCGCGCAGTAAAACACGGTGTTACCCCCGATAATCGCCCTCTATATCCGGCCATGCCTTATCCGTCTTATGTGATTATGCCCGACGAAGACATCGCAGCAATGTATGCCTACTTTATGAGCGACGTTAAGCCGGTGGTACATAAAAACGGCGACTCGACCATTCCTTGGCCTCTGGATATGCGCTGGCCGATGAGCTGGTGGCAATTATTGTTTGCCCCAGACCGAGATTTTGTAGCTGATCCTAAGTTAAGTGAGCTAGAAAATCGCGGCGCTTACTTAATTGAAGGGCCGGGTCACTGTGGTGCTTGTCATACTCCTCGTGGCTTAGCCTATGAAGAAAAGTCCATGGCGATGAAAGATCATGATGTCAATAATGCCTTTTTATCGGGTGCCGTGATCGATGGCTGGCGTGCGAAGAGCTTGCGGGCAGAGGCGCGGGGCTTAGCTTCTTGGTCACAAGACGATTTAGAAATGTTCTTCAAAACCGGCCGCACTGATGTAGTGGCTGCATTTGGTGCTATGGGTGAAGTGGTAGAGCACAGTACCCGCTATATGACCAATGAAGATATTCGAGCGATGGCGGCTTATCTTAAGCAGTTACCACCGGCCAAAGATAAAATCTTAGAGTTTGAGCCAAAAGAAGATATCACCACCGCTGCCTTACAAGCGGGCACGGATCATAGCCGAGGCGCTTTATTGTATGTCGAAAACTGCATGGTGTGTCACCGTGCCGACGGCCAAGGCATACCGCGCATTTTTCCCGCATTAGCAGGCAACTCGGCTATCTTTGCTAAGAACCCCCAGTCGACCATTCAGGTGACGTTAGAAGGGGGCAAAATGCCCAGTAACGATATCGACGTGATGGACTTTGCGATGCCGGCGTTTAATCACTTAAGTACCGACGATATCGTGGAAGTTTTAAACTTTATTCGTAATGGCTGGACTAACCAAGCGCCTAAGGTGACGGCGAAAGAAGTCGATCATATTAAAGATTTTTTGGCGGGTAAGTCCCCCCACTTAGTGCATGCAGGAGAGACACATGAGTAAGCTATTTACACTAGGATGGGCCAGCGCCTTATTGATTACTGCCGGTTTTTCTTATGCTATTGACAAAACCATCTCTTATTCAGTGGTCGATAAAGACGGGAATCCCTTACCTGATTACGTGGTGCCCTCGGATACCGATATTCCTAATGAGCCAAATGCGGACCAAATTTTTTATGGTAAGCGGTTACTGAATGAAACCAAAGCGCTGATGCCCGATAAAGTCGGCTCGCATATGAACTGTAACAGCTGCCATGTTGAGCAAGGGAAAAAGCCTCATGGCGCGCCTTACATTAATACTGTGAATTCATTTCCTCAGATAAACCCCCGCGCGGAGCGGATGTTTTCTTTAGAAGACAGAATTAATGGTTGTATGCAGCGCTCTATGAATGGCAAGCCCCTCGATGATGACTCTGAGGAAATGCAAGCCATGATTGCTTATATGAAATGGCTGGCGCAAGACGTGCCCCATGGTGGTCGAGTGGAGATTGATAATAGCGGGCCCATTGATATGAGCTTGGTACCAGATCCGTTGCGCGGGGCTGAAATTTATGCAGTGCAATGTGCCGCTTGCCATGGCGCTAATGGCGAAGGCAAGCGTGATGCGTCCGGTACCATGGCGTTTCCGCCGTTATGGGGAGATGAGTCGTTTAACTTAGGTGCAGGCATGGCACGGACCTATAAAGCGGCGGCTTTTATTAAATACAATATGCCGATGGGCATTAATACCCAAGGCGGTTGGGGGGAAGGCGGGGTGTTAAGCGATCAAGATGCCGTGGATGTGGCAGAGTTCTTTACTCATCAGCCACGACCAGATTACCCTGCAAAAATATATGACTTTCCAAGTGGTAATAAACCCAAAGACTTTCGTGATTAATTACCCTTATGTAAGTTAATAAAAAGCCAGACTTCTAGTCTGGCTTTTTTGATGGTTATATTAATCTGGAAACTGACTGATCAAGATATTCCGCCACAAAACCCACGGAAGAACACGGAAAAATAGTGATCAGATCTGAGAAGATCACGCTATGGGTAAGAGGTCAAACATCACAGCCTGAACGAGAGGAACTCTTACCATATACGGCATTGTTCACTTGTCGTATGTGAACTTCGTCCGTGCCTTCTGTGTTCTTCCGTGGCAAAAAAGTCTTTAATCTTTAGTTTTTTCCTTAATGTAAACTGCTCACATACTTACTTGGATTGGTATTATTTTCTTAAAGTGTGAAGGTATTAGCAAAACCCAAATAAACAGCCTTAGCTAATGTAGATTAAGGTAACATGCGTGCGCTGATCATAACTATTATCAGTGCCCGCTATATATGGTCAGCATTATATCGCGATGACGGCTTAATAATAACAATAACGTCAATAAGAGGTAGTGCTAGACGATGAGAAAAAATTTACCTGTAACCGATAATGAGCGACAGTTTACCAGCCGCGGTAAGTTAATTACGATAACGGATACGCAGGGTAATATTATAGAATGTAACGATTGCTTTGTAGAAATGAGTGGCTTCTCGCGTGCTGAGTTACTAGGACAACCCCATAATATTGTGCGCCACCCCGACATGCCGGCTGCCGCCTTTAAAATGATGTGGGCCCACTTAAAAGCGGGTAAGCCTTGGATGGGGATTGTTAAGAACCGCTGTAAAAATGGTGACTATTATTGGGTAGACGCCTATGTAACGCCGGTAACCCGTGCAGGAAAAATAATAGGTTATGAGTCGGTACGCTCTCGCCCTCGTCCAGAAGATGTCGCTCGTGCTCAGCAATTATATACAAAACTTAATAATAAAAAGTCCACTCGTTTTCCATTTTCTTGCACTGCGCCCACGGGATTATTCATCGCTGTCTTATTAGGATGGCTGCTATTACTTACGGTGAATAGTTTGCTCATCGCGCAGGTGTGGCTGGCCGTAGGTGTTGTGGTTTATACACTTTGGCAGCATCTAGTACAGCGACGGGTGTGGACTGAGCTTATTGATAGTAGTGGTGGGGCCTTTACCCATGAGCTGGCGGTGCGTAGCTATACTGATGACAACGCTCAACTAGGTAGTATAAAAGTTGCTATGTTAAGTCAGCGCGCGCATTTAACTACGGTACTGACCCGCATTGAAGCGGCGGCCTTAAATGTGGCACATGCAACCAACCAAGGGTTGCAACGTACTCACGCTACTTATTCAGAAATAGAAAGCCAGCAGGCAGAAACCCAACAAGTAGCAACGGCAATGCACCAGATGGCTACCACCATTTCCCAAGTAGCCCATCATGTAAATGATACCGCGGTGGCGGCAGAGCAAGCGCATACCTTAACCGCGCAGAGTAGCGAAGTAGCCAAGGTCACTCAGGCGTCAATTCGTACCTTACGCGATACGGTGTTGCATATTAGTGACTCGGTGACGGCGGTAGCAGAGCAAACCCTGCGCATTGCCGGTGTGGCGCAAACTATTGAGCAAATTGCCGACCAAACAAACCTATTGGCGCTAAATGCGGCTATCGAAGCGGCTCGCGCCGGTGAACAAGGCCGTGGTTTTGCGGTAGTAGCAGAAGAAGTAAGAAACTTAGCTCAACATACGCAAGCGTCCACTCAAGATATTCACCGTATTATTAAGGAGCTGACCCACAGCGCCGACAGTGCGGTAGAGGTAGCTAATCAAGGGGCAGAGAA
>JAAYRH010000008.1 GCA_012518835.1 Aeromonadales bacterium
ACTGTCGATAGGATCTTGCAATACGATCTGCTGCACAAACTGCTCTAAGTCTTGTACATAATCATCAAAGTGGCTGACGTGACCAATATGCGGGTTATCGAGTAAGCGCGGCGCTAAGCCTTGACCGCGATGATCATATAAATAGACATTATATCCATTGTTAAATAAGTCTCGGGCGAGCTCTTGGTATTTAAGAAGGCTTTCGGTACGACCATTAACCACAATAATAGATTTGCGATGTTCGCTGCTAAATAACTTGGCGTAGGGCAAGAGCAAACCGTCGGCACTATAAAATTGCCCCATTTCGGCCGTTTGTTGCCAGTCGGCGTTAAGGCCCGACAAAGTCCAATCGCTTAGTTCGGCTTCGCTGGTAAAAGTAGGACTCGCGGTAGCGGTGTTCATGAGTAAGCAGATCCCGATCAGCAAGAGGCGGGCGAGCATAGGGGCTCCGTGGCGAAGATGTCTTGAATTTTTAGTTAAGTTACTTGCGCTGGCGATAGACCTTCAACACATTAGGGATAACGCGGATTTTGCGCATAATATTGGCTAAATGAATACGGCTTTTGGTAGTGATCAGCAAGGAGACCACATACACACGGCCATCTTTTTCTTCGGTAGCAATGCTGTGTATATTAGCGCCGGTGGCGGCAATCGCGTTAGTGAGCTCGGCCAACGCCCCTTGATGATTAATTAACTCGATACCAATTTCGGTTTTAAAGTCGAAATCAAAATCTTGTTCCATGTCCCACTGCACCGGCAAGTACTTATTTTGCTCTTTATTATGGCCGCGAATGTTTTTACATGAATCAAGGTGGATCACTAAGCCTTTACCAGGGCTAATGTGCGCCACAATGGGATCGCCAGGAATAGGGCGACAGCAATTAGCAAAATTGAGCAGCATGTCGTCGGTGCCGCGAATCGGCATTTTCTTCGCCGTTTTGCGGCGCTCGGTAGGTACCTCATCGGTATCGCCTAATAGTCGGCGCGCCATCACTACACTCATGGCATTGCCTAATCCAATTTCTGCCAGTAAGTTATTGATAGAATCATGCTTAGTGTCTTTGAGTACCTGCTCTACTCGCTCCACTGAAATATCTTCAATGTTTTTAGCACCTAAGGCGTGATTAAGTAGTCGTCTGCCTAATAAAATCGACTCTTCGGTACGCAGGTTCTTCAAAAACTGGCGGATTTTAGTGCGCGCTTTGGAAGTCACCACAAAGTTAAGCCAAGCAGCATTAGGTCGGGCGCTGGGCGCGGTAATGATTTCTATGGTCTGCCCAGTATGCAAACGCTGGCTCAACGGGTAGGGTTGGCGGTCGACTCGTGCGCCAACACAGGCATGTCCAATATCGGTATGCACTGCATAGGCAAAGTCGACTGCGGTCGCCCCCGAGGGCAGCTCTAAAATACGGCCTTCTGGAGTAAATACATAAATTTCATCAGGAAAGAGATCCGTTTTTACCCCTTCGATAAATTCAAAAGAAGAACCAGCGCTTTGCTGTAGCTCCAGCAAGCTTTGCATCCACCGCTCGGCACGCACTTGGGCGGTGGTGTCAGTATGATCTCGGTCTTGTTTATATGCCCAGTGGGCCGCCACCCCTTTATCAGCCATTTGATCCATATATTCGGTCCGGATCTGTACTTCTACTGGAACCCCATGAGGACCCACCAGCGAGGTATGTAACGACTGATAGCCGTTTGCTTTAGGAATGGCGATGTAATCTTTAAAGCGACCAGGTCTTGGCTTATACAAAATATGCATCTGGCCCAATACCCGATAGCAAGTATCGATATCTTTAACAATCACGCGAAAGGCGTAGATATCCATGACTTCGTGAAACTGCAGTTCTTTTTTAACCATCTTGTTATAGATGGAAAACATATTTTTTTCACGCCCCGTCACCGATGCGTCAATACCAGCATCAGCTAAGCGACCGCTAATTTCTTCTTGGATAGACTGGATAATTTCGTGTCGATTCCCGCGCGCGCGGCGCACCGACTCTCGCAATACGCGAGTACGCATGGGATAAAGAGCTTCTAGCCCTAGCTCTTCTAGTTCATTCTTAATGCTGTGAATGCCTAATCGGTTAGCAATAGGCGCATGAATTTCTAAGGTTTCCCGCGCAATACGACGCCGTTTATCAGGGCGTAACGCCCCTAAAGTGCGCATATTATGGGTGCGGTCTGCCAACTTAATGAGTATGACCCGAATATCTTGGGTCATGGCCAATACCATTTTACGGAAGTTCTCGGTATGGGCTTCTTTATGATCTCTAAACTTGATTTTATCAAGCTTAGAGACCCCCTCTACTAACTCGGCCACAGGGGCACCAAACTGCTCGGCTAAGGCGTCTTTAGTAACGGGGGTATCTTCAATGACATCATGGAGCAGCGCTGCTATGAGGGTTTCATTATCTAGATGCATCTCAGCCAAAATACGTGCCACCGCAACCGGGTGAGTAATGTAGGGTTCACCACTGGAGCGCGTTTGGCCTTGGTGGGCGTCTCGTGCCACCAAATAAGCTGCCGTAAGTTGCTCTACCTGTTCGTCAGGCAGATAACTACTAGCAAGCTCTTTTAGAGATTCAAATAGATACAATTAATACCCCAATAGTCGATGCTTTTCCTGAATGACAGAAACGCTGTGTTAGAAACGACCTTCGGCAATGGCAGCCACAGCAGCCAGCTCAGCAGCATCCATTTCTTGCTGCTCTTGACGGTCTTGTACGTCCATTACCGCATTATTCACTAGCCCTTGCTCAATTTCGCGCAAAGCAATAACAGTGGGCTTATCATTTTCTAGTGGAACCAATGCTTCTTTGCCTTGAGTCGCCAGCTGGCGAGCACGACGGGAAGCAACTAATACTAAATCAAAGCGGTTTCCTACCTGCTCAACTGCATCTTCAACAGTAACGCGTGCCATAATGAACTCCAATGATTAAAAAAGGGGCAATTCTCTATAGGTATAAGCTTATTCTGCCAATAGGCCTGAAAGCAAGTCCTTGAAACGGATCGCCTGTTTATCAGTATTGGCCCGTTCGGCCTCGATAATGGCACTCAGACGATGTAAAGCCTGATCAAAGTCATCGTTGACCAGTAAATAATCGTATTCACGATAGTGAGACATTTCTGATACTGCTTTACTCATGCGCTCTTGGATCACTTCGTCGCTGTCTTGCTGGCGCGCGGTTAAACGCCGCGCTAACTCGGTGCGACTGGGAGGCAGAATAAAAATCGATTTGGCGCTGGGTGACTGAGCTCGAATTTGTCGAGCGCCTTGCCAATCAATATCAAGCAAAATATCAATGCCTTGTGCTAATTGCTCATTAATCCACTCTCGAGAAGTACCATAATAATTACCAAACACTTGGGCCCACTCGTAAAAAGCCTCTTGCTCAATCAAGTCTTTAAAGTGTTCTGGCTCCACAAAATGATAATGAATACCATCTACCTCGCCAGGACGAGGAACTCGGGTGGTATGAGAAACAGAAACTCGCAAAGTGCCGTCAGCGCTAGGGCGCTCAAGCAGGGCGTTAATCAAACTGGATTTGCCTGCACCACTAGGAGAGGAAATAATAAATAAGGTACCGGTGTGCGCCATAGTAATAGTGTGCCCGTTCGGGAATATCTGCCAGCACCGCACATGGGCTGGGCCAAGGGCGACGAATATTACCAGAATACCACACATAAAAAAATGGCCGTGATAAATACCACGACCAGTCAAAAGTAACTATAGCTTGCTATGAAGTGCCCTTCACGCAAATTGCATTATGTTCTATGAAGTCCCCTCGGCTCTAGCAGTTTATACCTGATTAAAGGCTCGTTAAAACCGAGTTGTTAGTTAATTGGGTCAGCAAGCTAGGTCGTTTGAGTCAAATTATAGCTTGTTATGTTAAGGCTAATTACGAAGTGTTGCCTGCTTGGGGAGATGGTTAATAAAGCCACTTGTTTCCCCTTTAAACAGCAAAGATTGGGTATAGCGCGTATAAGCCTGCGCACGCTCTAACATAGTAGCGTACCTATCTTGACTGCAGTCAGCTGCAGTTAAAGCTAAGCCATTAGCGATAATAGTAAAGCACTCGGTTTGGTTGGCGTCGTTCACTGCAAAGCGAACTAGCTGCGAGCCTTCAATCCAATTAACACGTTGCCCATCAGAATAATGGGCAAAGCCATTATAAGGCTCGGACAATAAAGAGTGGCCAGTAAACCAAGGCACTTGCCCGCCTAGCCAGTCAACAATAGTGGGTGCTATATCGAGCTGTCCAGCACTAATAGGCAGTTTTTTCAGCGGTAGTGAGCCGTCAGTAGCAAACATTAAAAACGGAATGGCATTACGCTCTAAACCTTGTTCCGCAACACGCGCCGTATGATCGGCTACCAGCACTACTAAAGTAGGCGCGGTTAATGTGCTGGGGAGAGCTTTTATAAAGCGCTCTAAGGCACTGTCGGCATGATGCACGGCATTACGACGTAGTGCCACTCTATCTGCTTTGCCAAAGATATAGTCAGCTTCTTCTGGTAAGTAAGTATCATGAGTAGTGCCAGTATTTACCGTCACTAAATAGGGGCTTTCTAATGTAGCTAGTTTATCGAGAGTAAACTTATAAATATCATCATCCATGTATCCCCAATAGTTCTTAGTGCCTTCAAAACCATAATCTTCTTTGCCGTAAGAGTGAGTAAAGCCTAAGCTTTGAGCAAAAGCCCCAACGATGCCTTTACCACTGCCTTGTATAAAGTGAGTGCTAAAACCTTGTTCGTTTAATACTCGGGGCAAGCAATGATAATCAGCACCTTGTAATTGAGTACCCGCCACCCCACCGCCAATAGGGTTGGGATAAGAACAAAACGTAGCAAAAGTACCTTCTACCGTCCGATAGCCATCGGCGTACATGTTATTTGTGGTTAGGCTTTGCTCACGTAGCCTATCAAAATAAGGAGCGGCATCGACTTGCTGGCTATAGCTATATAAATCAGTTGCTGCCCAGCTTTCTAATAGTACGACTACTACATTGGCGTGCTTAGTAACAGGTTTTAGTTGAGCGTTAAGATATTTTTTATATCGTTCTGCAACTAGAGCCTTATCCTGATCACTTGCGGGCGGTGTAAGTTGTTGAGCCGCGTGCTTTTTACCTTTAGCAAGATAGTAACTAATAGCATAAGGTGCATTCCACGCTAATAATGCTTGTTTAGGATCGCCTATCCTATAAGCACTCATCGGAGATTGTGGTGCGTCGCTCCAACCACCTCGTACTGCGGTGGTCGTAAGCGCTAGCCATATTAAGAGTAAACTTAAGGCTTTAAACTTGTGCGCTGTGGGTTTAGAAGCTTGCAAGGGCAATTTCCATAGCGCAGCTGCTAGGAGTATGACTAAAGTAAGGCCTATTAACATGTGTAGCAAATAAGCAGTCATCGCTGTGGCAATTAATCCGTGCTCTAGCCCCTGGCCGGTAAATACTTCAAAGGTGACATGACGACCTGCTTCCAGCAGATAAATTGCATCAGCAGTAGTAGTAATAATAAGCCATAGACCTGCTAGAAATAACAGTGGTTTCACCCAGCTAGGCCTACCTGAAAACAGGTGTATCAGAAACAGTAACAATACCACTGGTGTAGCTAGCGCCATAACAGCGGTCATATCTAAGCGCAGACCCCACCATAAGCTATACACGCCTTTATCGCTTAATAACACCGTATTTAGCTCAGGGTTTAACGTAGCTAAGGCTATTTTAGTTAACAGCACAGTTAGTAATAATAGCAACGTTATTTTTAAAGTATTGAAATACAAAGTTAATTCTCTTTATAGATAAACACGAAAATATAGTGATCAAATCTAAACATGATTCTAGGTAGTAAGTGTCCATTATCCTAGAATGAATAGGGCGAGCAAAATTTTATTCATTTGTTGTAGCCAGGGGTAGGCGTAAAGCGCTGTTAAATCGTTTGAGTGCTTTCTTATCCTGAGTGATTAAGCAATCGGCAAGCAGAACGATAAGTGGAGATACCATGAGTGGTGAAATAGATATAAAAATCAGCAAACCGACTTGGACAGGGAAAATAAAAAAGCCCTGTATTTACAAACAACTAACAGGGCTTTTAAGATATTATTGGACGGATAAAAAAACTATTCGATGTTTTGGATCTGCTCGCGCATCTGCTCAATTAGCACTTTCATTTCTACGGCGCTGTTAGTGATGTCGGTGCTAATGGATTTAGAGCCAAGAGTGTTGGACTCACGGTTAAACTCTTGCATCATAAAGTCGAGACGCCGGCCACAGGCACCGCCTTTTTTGAGGATTTTACGAGTTGCGCTAATGTGAGTAGTGAGGCGATCTAACTCTTCAGCAACATCCACTTTTTGTGCCAGCAAGACCATTTCTTGCTCTACCCGCTGGGGTTCCAGCTCAATTTTAGCTTCTTCAAAGCGCTCTATTAAGCGCTGTCGCTGCCATGCCACAATAGCGGGCATGTGAGTGTTAACTTTAACCACTTCTTGTTCAATGCCCGCTAGGCGTTGCTCAATTAACTCTTTTAGCTTTTCTCCTTCGCTAGCTCGCGCCGCCAGAAAATCGTCGACTACGTTATCTAAGCACGCCACTAGCTCGTTGCTTAGCGCATCCATATCTTGCGCTTGCGCTTCCATTACCCCAGGCCAGCGTAAAATATCCACTGGATTAAGCGCCCCTTGGCCTGCCTCTGCTAGCACCCAGTTGGCACCGGCAATCAGTTGTTGAGCCAACGGTTTATTCATCTGTAGCTGGCCTTGATTGGCCAAGTTAGACTCAAAGCGTAAAGCGCATTCTACCTTGCCGCGTTGTAAGCGAGCCCGTAGCTTTTCTCGAACTAATGGCTCTAGGCTGCGAAACTGCTCCGGTAGGCGAATATAGGTTTCTAGGTAGCGCTGGTTAACCGAGCGAATTTCCCAAACGGCGGTGCCCCAGTCTTGTTTAAATTCCTGGCGGGCGTAGGCGGTCATGCTGTGGATCATTAAATTCTCAATATCTATGGCAGGTTAATAGCGTGAGTTTGACACAGCTTAGGTAACTCGCCAATGGTTGGGCACATGCAAAGGCGTGGCTGTTTCTTTATAATAGCGGTGTGTTGCCCACCCTAGATCTCATTGGAGAATGTCATGTCCACCCGCGCCTGCGGCCGTGCAGCTGATGAAATGCGCTCGGTTACTATTACCTCAAATTATACCCGTCATGCCGAAGGCTCAGTATTAGTAGAGTTTGGTCATACTAAGGTGTTGTGTACTGCCTCTGTAGAAAAAGGGGTTCCGCGCTTTTTGCGAGGCAAAGGCCAAGGCTGGGTGACGGCGGAATATGGCATGTTGCCGCGCTCGACTCATCATCGTATGCGACGCGAAGCCACGGGCGGTAAGCAGGGCGGTCGTACTATGGAGATTCAGCGGTTAATTGGCCGCTCGTTGCGCGCGGCCGTGGATTTAAAAAAGCTGGGTGACTACACCATCACTGTGGACTGCGATGTCATTCAAGCCGATGGCGGTACCCGTACGGCGGCGATTACTGGTGCGTGTGTGGCCTTGGCTCACGCGCTGCAATGGATGCGCAGGCAAGGCATGATTGCTACAGATCCGCTTAAAACCTTAGTAGCGGCTATTTCCGTAGGCATAGTGGCGGGCCAGGCGGTGTCCGATTTGGAATATACCGAAGATGTGAATGCCGACACCGATATGAATGTGGTGATGACCAGCGAAGGGGACATGATAGAAGTACAAGGTACTGCTGAGGCGGCACCGTTTACTCATGATCAATTATTAGCCATGCTCGCCTTGGCACGCACCTCGATTGATGAGCTGGTGGATCACCAGCGTCAAGCTATTACTAATGTTGGGTAATAAATGTTGAGTGTTGAATGAAGAGCAAAAATAAAGACTTTTCGCACGGAATACACTCAACTCACGGAAGAATCAAGATCTAAACGAACGCATACTGGTTAAGATCTTAGATAAGATAAGCTCTTTCCTTATTGCATTTCGTCCGTGGTTTTTGTGGGTTCCGTGACAAAAAGTATGTTTAAAATATTGAGAGAGAAAATTGATGAAAGCCTACCAACGTGAATTTATTGAATTCGCCATGGCCAAAGAAGTTCTTAAATTTGGCGAATTTACCCTAAAGTCAGGCCGTACTAGCCCCTATTTCTTTAATGCCGGCTTATTTAACAGCGGTCGTGATCTGGCCCGCTTAGGCCGCTTTTATGCCGCCGCCTTAGTTGATGCCAAAATAGAATATGATGTACTGTTTGGCCCCGCCTACAAAGGCATCCCCATTGCTAGTGCCACCGCGGTACAGCTGGCAGAACTACACGATCAAGATGTGCCTTATTGCTTTAACCGCAAAGAAGCCAAAGCTCACGGCGAAGGCGGCAATTTGGTTGGCAGTCCATTACAAGGGCGTATTATGTTGGTGGATGATGTGATCACCGCTGGCACGGCGATTCGCGAGTCGATGGATATTATTCAAGCCAATGGCGCGACCTTGGCGGGCGTGTTAATTGCTCTTGATCGCCAAGAGAAGGGACAAGGCGAGCTATCGGCGATTCAAGAAGTAGAGCGCGACTATCAAGCACACGTCACTGCGATTATTACGCTAGCCGACTTAGTGACTTATTTGAGCGAACAGCCTGACATGGCAGAGCACTTAACTCGAGTACAAGCTTACCGCGAGCAGTACGGTATCTAACTCACCCTTAATAAGAAACATCGGGGGAAGAAGCGTAAAAAGTGAGGGGGAAGAGTACGATCCCCTCATTCCCAACCAATTACTCCAATGGTCGGTCGTTAGCGGCAGCTAGCATAGTGTGTAGCAGCTCGTGGGCGTCAAATTTAGTTAACGCTCTATTCGCTCCGACTTGCTCAGCATAACTGAGGCTCATCTCGCTACTCAGAGAAGAGTGCAGAATAATCCACGGCTGCTGCAAATGAGGATGATTTCGCACTTCAAAAGCCAGCTCATAGCCATCTAGCCCGGGCATTTCAATATCGCTTACTAAAATATCGACCGGCTGGCCAGCCTCATGGTCATGCAAAATGCGCGCTAAAGCGTCGGTACCATCGTGGGTGACTTGATAACTAATGTTTTTGCGATCCAAGACGTCACATAGCTGACGACGGGCTACGATGGAGTCATCTACCAATAAGATTGACATGCCGCGTAGCGTTTCTATTTCCATATCGTTTAATAGCACATCTTGGCTCGTTAACGACTCTGGGTAAACATGAGCCAGCAGCAATTCTAAATCTAGCAGTTGCACTAGCTCATCTTCTATATTCGCTAATCCAGTAATAAAAGCTTTTTTACCTAAGGCTGTAGGCGGGGTGGTCACTTCTTTCCAGTCGGTTTCCACAATGCGCTGTACGCTGCGCACTAAAAAGCCAATTTCTTTACGATGTACATCTGTGACTATGATAGAGGCTTGAGCTCGCTCTTCTAAAGTTAACGGCCGATAGCCTACCGCCGCAGCCATATCAATAATAGGCACTGCTGCTCCGCGAAAAGTAGCAGTACCAATCACAGTACTGTGACTGTTAGGCAAACTGGTTAAATGTGGTACTGGCATGATTTCGCGAATTTTTAGCGTGGCTAAGCCAAATAAACGAGAGCCCGCCAGCTGAAATAACAGCAACTTTTGTAGCTGCTTGGGTGCTTTACTCATACACTCTCACATCTTTGTAATGACAAATGGATATCTTACTAGAAGAAGCACTCTTCTGTTGCGCCGATTATAGGAAGCCACCGTTTGGCTAGTCAAAACGAAACATCGCCTTGAGTTAAAAGTGAGGGCTATTGGACTTCTGTTGAGGAGCCTTTCACTTGCTGATTAATATGCCAGCGCAGTAATTGCGGGTAAGCTTGTAGTCGTGCGGCTTGCTTTGGGCTAACGGACTGAGCTTGCTCTTTATCGAGCAGCAAAGAGTCTGCTGCTAACCAAGGGTAGAATAAGGGCTGATCTTTTAATAAATAAGCGCCTTGTTCATCAATCGACACTAAAACGTTATAGCCAAAGGCGCGAGCGGCGTCGTCAACGGGTGCTAGCAGATTGCGCCCACCCAATGCTAAGTAGGGCTGTTGCGATAAACTGTAGTGATACAAGGTAGGCAAGATATCTTTATGAGAACCCACCCGTTGTTTATCAAACTGCCAAGGCGCGGTAGCTAAAATAGTGTCTGGTACGTATAAATAAAACGGCACCGCTCTGTCGAGTACTTGCTCTTGGGGATAAAAGGCTTTAATACGGCGCATTTGATGATCGCCGGTGGCGGCAATCAGGGTCTGCTCGCCTTGGGGAGAGGCTTTAATATGACTAATAAACCCACCCAGTGCATCGGTGGCATATTGAAAGGTGGTCAGAATACTGCGTTGTTCAATAGCGCCATCTTCAGCATATTGTTCGTATTGTGGTGTTAAGGCGATGGGTGCCGGTTGATAGGTATTAGGGGTGACGTAAGGCGGATGATTAGTCACGCTTAAAATACTGATAAATAAAGGCTGCTCAGCCTCTGCTAATAAAGTTTCCGCTAACCGATAGGCATACTCGTCGGGTAGTCCCCATGCGGTCATATACTCCTCGGCTTCGGGGTAGCGCGCCAGTAGGGCATTTTGATCGTATACCGCATCTACCCCTTGTAAGGGTAAGTAATTCACTAAATTGCGCCACATCATATTGCCCGGCGAGATAAAAATCATTCGATAGCCCGCTTGTTTATAAATATCAAAGGGCGTATCTAAGTCGACGGTTTGCGCCGAGGAATGGCTAATATTTTGCACTGGGCTATTAAATAATAACGCCGCCAACGACGGGGCGGTGCCATTATCTTGGGGTAAAAAGCGAGTAAATAAAAAGTCTTCGCTAAAGTGCGGCCGCAGTCGGCCTAGCAAATCGTTTTTGTTAGGCTCATCAAAAGCCAGCATATTACTACCTAAACTTTCCATTAGCGCCAGCACCACATGGGGAGGGTGTTGGGCAAGGTGGGCATTCATCGGCGTTTGCCCATTGATGCTAGTAAACCCTAACGTTGTAAGCAGTTGGTCGCCTTGTGCTTGGGTGACGGGAGTAAACGTAACGTCGTTTTTTTTGTCTTTCCACGCCCAGTCGAGTGCCATCAAGGCATTAGGTGTGAGCTGATTTAACACCGTGAGCTCGGATACTTGAGCGTTACCGCGGCGTAGCGGAAAGGTGCTCACACTGCCGCGGGCTAAAATAAAGACCAAGCTAATACCAATAAAAAGATAGATAACCACAGCGGGCCACGACCAAGCAGACTTACTAGGATTAGTTCGTAGCTTAAAATAGGCCCATCCCCCTGCCATTGTTGCCAGCAAGAGAGCTAGCACGCTGGCATCCACTATGGGATAGTCCTGGCCCATATTAGCCAGTACGGCAGTGGTGTCGTCTTCAAAAAGACCAAAAGCAAACACATTAAAATGCTGATGATAGGTTTGATAATAATAAAAATTACCCATGGCGGCGGCGCTAACGAGCAACGTAATCAGAGCAACCCAGATCACCGCCAAGGGGCGCCACCACGCCCAGCCTTTATTCCAGCCAGCCACCATCAATCCACTGAGCAGTAACGGCGCCATCGCCATTGCCGCCACCCGCAAGTCATATCGGATGCCTATCCACCACATTCGTTGTAGATCGTCGCCATACTCGCCGAGGGACAAAGAGGTAGCAAAGTGCTGCAACATGAAATAGCGAGCGCCACACAAAATAAGGGTTAGCCAAGCAATTTGCACCCAGATTAAGCCAAATGTGAGTCTAATACGAGGTTGGTGCATAAGAAGTTCAGATCAGAAGATAAGATGGCCAGTATAAAGTCTTTTCATAAAAAAAAGCCGCTTTTTATCGCGGCTTTTTGGTGGATTCAACTGGCTTGTTATTTGATAAGGTGCACATCCATTTGCGGGAAAGGAATACCAATATTATTGGCATCTAGCTCATTTTTTATTTTCTCTAGTAAATCAAACTTTAAGGCCCAGTAATCACTGGCATTTACCCAAGGGCGCACAATAATATCGACAGAAGAAGCGCCTAAGTTACTGACCGCTACTCGATAGCCGGGCTCTTTAAGCACCCGAGGCTCGGCATCGAGAATCGCCATTAAAATCTCTTTAGTGGCTTTAAGATCGGCGTCATAAGCGACGCCAATTTCTAAATCAAGGCGGCGGGTTTTCTCCGCAGAGTAGTTTACTATTTTGTCGTTGAGTATCTTAGAGTTAGGAACCACTATCATGCGATTATCGGCGGTCATTAAAATAGTAGTAAACACTTGAATACTACGCACCGTTCCTGCGGTACCACCGGCTTCAATGTAGTCACCGTCTTTGAAAAAGCGAAAGCCAATTAATAATACGCCTGCGGCAAAGTTGGAGAGCGAACCTTGTAGCGCCAAGCCCACAGCTAAACCCGCGGCACCGACTACTGCGACAAAAGAAGCGGTTTGCACCCCTACTCGGCCCATAGCAGCAATAATAACAAAGGCGAGCAAGGCGTATTTGAGCATGCTAGTAACAAAGTCAGCAATGGTATTATCGACTTTGCGCTTTTTGAGCATGCCATTAGCCGTGCGAGTCAGCAAACCCACCAGCATAAAACCTGCTACTAAAATTAAAATGGCCGCGGCAATATTTACTGCATAAGCAATTAAGAGCGTTTGGTTAGTAGCAAACCAGCCTTGGGTTTGTTGTAAAAAATCGGCATTCAGTTGTTCTGGGATCATAAGTGAAATATCTCAAAAGATAAATAAAACCGCCGGCCGAGCTCTGCCGGCCGACCACAAGCAAATTACTGGCGGCCAGAAGACCCAAAGCCCCCTAAGCCTCGTTCACTTTGGTTAAAGTCAGTCACCACCGTGAATTGAGCTTGTACTACTGGCAAAAATACCAGTTGCGCAATACGCTCACCGGGTTCGATAGTAAAGGCGGTTGCGCTGCGATTCCAGCAGGACACCATTAACTCGCCTTGATAATCGGAGTCAATTAAGCCCACTAGATTACCCAACACAATACCGTGCTTATGACCTAGCCCAGAGCGCGGCAAAATAGTGGCACACAGCTTAGGATCGTTAATATAGATAGCGATGCCAGTGGGCAGTAGCTGAGTCTCACCGGGTGCTAATGTAAGAGGCTCATCAAGACAAGCACGTAAGTCTAAGCCCGCTGAGCCGGGAGTAGCATAAGTGGGTAGTGGAAATTCATTTCCTATTTTGGAATTAAGAATTTTTAGTTCAATAGCAGTTTTATCAAGAACGGTCATTATAATGCTCGGTTATTAACGTTAAAAGTTGGCGCGCTAACGCCGATTTATTAGCAAGCCCTAGCTCGGTTTGGCCATTTGACCAAAACACGCTGAGTGCATTGGTATCGCTATTAAAGCCGTGATCCGCTAGGCCAATATGATTGGCGGCTATCATGTCGAGACCTTTGCGAGTGAGTTTATCACGAGCATATTGGGCAAGATCATGAGTTTCTGCAGCAAAACCGACGGTAAAGGGTTTATTAGGCAGCGCTGCAACATCGGCCACAATGTCAGGGTTTTTAACTAGCTCAATCACCATGTTATCGCGGTCGGCGGTTTTTTTAATTTTTTGCTTCGCTACGGTTTTAGGCGCGTAGTCGGCCACCGCTGCACAAGCAATAAAAATCTGCTGTTCGGCAATATGCGCCATCACCGTTGCGTGCATTTGGGCTGCGCTTTCTACTTCGAGGCGCGTGACGCCTGCTGGAGTGGCTAGGGTGACCGGGCCGCTCACTAAGGTGACCTCAGCCCCTAAGTGAGCCGCCGCTGCGGCCAAAGAAAAGCCCATTTTCCCTGAGCTGTGATTAGAAATAAATCGCACCGGATCTAATGCTTCTCGGGTCGGCCCTGCGGTTAGCATTAGCTTGATGCCAGCGAAGGGTTGCGCATGAGGGGTAAAATAATCTTCAATTAGCCCTACTAGCTCCATTGGCTCCAACATACGACCGGAGCCTATGTCGCCACAGGCCTGCGCTCCTTGGCCTGGGCCCCACACTAGGGTGTTACGCTGGGCCAGTACCGCTAGGTTATCTTGGGTAGCAGGATGTGCATACATTTGCTGATTCATGGCTGGTGCTACTGCCAGTTGGGCGGGACTGGCTAAACACAAGGTGCTTAATAAGTCATCAGCCAAGCCGGACGCTAAGCGCGCTAAGGTATTAGCGCTAGCAGGTGCTACCACAATTAACTGTGCCCATTTAGCCAGCTCAATATGACCCATACCGGCTTCTGCGGCCGGATCCAGTAAAGTATCAGAGACTGGGGCCCCTGAGACCGCCTGTAAAGTGAGTGGCGTGATAAACGCCTTTGCGGAGTCGGTCATGACCACCCGTACCTGTGCTTGGCGCTCGGTAAGACGGCGTACTAACTCGGCGGTTTTATAGGCCGCAATGCCGCCACTAATCCCAATTAAAATACGAGAGCCCGCGAGTGAGCCGGTGAATGACTCTGTTAGTGACATAGTGCTGTTTCCTCTTGCCGTCAGAGCACGCAGATTATCATAAAAGTCATGGGTTGTGATTTGAGCTAGGCTTAAACAAGAATGCCGCTGACCAGAATGCTAAGCAGCGCATCATTACGACAAGGAGGTGGTAATGAGCATAAAAAATTGGCCAGCGGGGGAGCGGCCTAGAGAAAAGCTATTAAGCCGTGGCCCTGCTAGTTTGTCTGATGCGGAATTATTAGCGATATTTTTGCGTACCGGCACTCAAGGCATGGATGCCGTGAGCTTGGCGCGTACGTTATTAAATCAATTTGGCTCATTACGCCAGCTGCTGCTGGCAGACTTAGAAAGCTTTTGCCAAGGCCCTGGTTTGGGGCCGGCTAAGTATGTTCAACTACAAGCCAGCCAAGAGCTGATGCGGCGTTTTTTAGACGAGCGGTTAATTCGCGAAAATGCGCTGACTAACCCCGAGTTAACCCGACAATTTTTACAATCACGGTTGCGAGATCAAGAACGTGAGATCTTTGCCCTGTTATTACTGGATAATCAACACCGAGTTATCGAGTTTAATGAGTTGTTTTTTGGTACAGTAGACGCTGCGGCGGTTTATCCACGCGAAATCGTCACTTTAGTGCTGAAACGAGGTGCTGCAGCGGTGATTTTGGTGCATAATCACCCATCCGGCGTCGCCGAGCCTAGCCGGGCCGACCGTATGATTACCGAACGCATTCAAGCAGCCCTTGGGTTGTTAGATATACGAGTGCTGGATCATTTAGTGGTGGGTGATGGCGAAACCGTATCTTTTGCCGAGCGTGGCTGGCTTTAATTTAGTCGCGCTTTTGGCTTTTTGTTGATCTTGAGCTCAGTATGCTGTATAAATTGCCGCCTTATTTTACCCCGATAGACGGCCAACGGGGTAAGTGATTGCTCGAGCAAAAGTAAGTTTTGGAGAAGACTGACATGTCTAAAGTATGCCAAGTAACTGGTAAGCGACCAGCTGTTGGTAACAACCGCTCTCACGCCAGAAACGCTACCAAGCGTCGCTTCCTGCCTAACCTGCAAACTCATCGTTTTTGGGTAGAAGGCGAAAAGCGTTTTGTAAAACTACGTGTTACCACTAAAGGTATGCGTATTATCGACAAAAAAGGGATCGACAGTGTCTTAGCTGACCTGCGCGCCCGTGGCGAAAAGGTTTAAGGAGCTAACCAATGGCTAAAGGTATTCGCGAGAAGATCCGCCTGAACTCAAGCGCTGGTACTGGTCATTTCTACACCACGACCAAGAACAAGCGTAACATGCCTGAAAAGATGGAAATCAAAAAGTTTGATCCCGTTGTACGTCAGCATGTGATCTATAAAGAAGGCAAAATCAAATAAGATTTTGCACTCTTGAATAAAAACCCGGCCTAGGCTGGGTTTTTTTATGTCTAAAATTTAGCGCTGTAAATCGCCGTGCGTAAGGCGAAACAGCGCCAAGCAAACCTAAGGCGTAAGGTATACTGGACACCGCTAATTTAAGGAGCCCTTTATGCCAGAGTTACCAGAAGTAGAAGTGAGCCGCCAAGGCATTACGCCCTTTATGGTGGGGGAAACCGTAATGCGAGTGGTGGTACGTAATGCCAGTTTACGTTGGCCGATCCCCAGTGAAATACAAGAGTTAGTGGGGTTAACCATTACTGCGGTGCGTCGGCGGGCTAAATATTTATTATTAGAAACTGATTGGGGCACGGCAATTTTACATCTGGGAATGTCGGGTAACTTACGAATTTTGCCTCATGGTAGTGTGGCGGGCAAACACGATCATGTAGATATTGAGCTGAGCAATGGCCAATTATTGCGCCTGAATGATACTCGTCGTTTTGGCTGTTTACTCTGGACTCGTGAGCCCGCTGAACAACATAAGCTATTAATTAAATTAGGGCCTGAGCCATTAACCGAAGATTTTAATGGTGAGCATCTTTATCAACGTAGCCGTAAGCGCAAGATCGCCGTTAAGCAGTTTATTATGGATAACCATGTAGTAGTGGGCGTCGGTAATATTTACGCGAATGAAGCGCTATTTAGTGCGGGTATTCATCCTCAGCAAGCGGCGTGTGATGTTAATGAAACCGACTATCAGGCCTTAGCCAGTGAGATCAAAAAAGTGCTAGCACGGGCTATTACCCAAGGCGGCACTACCTTAAAGGACTTTACGGGTAGCGACGGTAAACCCGGTTACTTTGTACAAGAGCTACAAGTCTATGGCCGTGCCGGTGAGCCTTGCCGCCATTGTGGTGGCTTGCTCAGCGAAGTGCGTATGGGTGGGCGCAGCACCGTATTTTGTCCCTTGTGCCAGCCTAAGTGCAGCGGCTAGCACCAAGCTCAACAAGAAATAAAAGATAAAAGACTTATTCGCCACGGAAGAACACGGAACAACACGGAACAACACGGAACAACAAAGATCAGATCTAAATAAAACCAGTGAAGATTGACATCCTCCCCTCCCTAAAGGAAGGGGATTCCTACAGCTAGACGGCAATGTCCTGCCGCGAGAATGTTCATGGCCGCGTTCACATCGCGGTCGTGCTCTGCTCCGCACTCAGAGCATGTCCAT